>QFQB01000004.1 GCA_003241475.1 Micavibrio aeruginosavorus | reverse complement strand
TGAAGGTGCCATGGCATCCAAATTCCGCAACGCAGGCCAAACGTGTATTTGCGCCAACCGGATTTTCGTCCATGAGAGCATTTATGATGCGTTTTTGATCAAATTCCAAAGGGCGATCGAGAGTCTCAAGGTTGGTGATGGCCGCGAAGACGGCGTCACCATCGGTCCCCTTATCAATGACAAAGCCATCGAAAAGGTCGAATCGATGGTCAACGAGGCCCAGAAATCCGGCGCGAACGTGCTTTTGGGCGGAAAGCGTCACAAGTTGGGGGGGACGTTCTTCGAACCCACTCTTGTGACGGGCGCCAATGACGACGACCGGCTGGCCTGCGAGGAGATTTTCGGTCCCGTCGCGGCGGTCTATTCCTTCAATGCGGACGAAGAGGTCGCCAAACGCGCCAACAACACGCGATTCGGCCTCGCCGCCTATATATATAGTGAGGACCAACGGCAGGTTTGGAGCCTCTCTGAAAAGCTCGAATATGGGATGGTCGGGGTCAACGAACCCTTGTTGGCCACCGATCTTGCGCCCTTCGGCGGGATCAAGGAGTCGGGAATTGGCAGAGAGGGTGGCAAGTATGGTTTACTGGAATATACCGATATCAAATACCGGTTGTTCGGCTAATGGCGGACAGCTTTGGGGGTCAAAAAGGGGTACACGCAAACGTGCAAATTATAATTAACATAATGTTTGACAAATTTACTGGATCCATGTAAAAACATGGCATTCTCGTTAGGAAACTGTTAACTATTTCGGGCATTGCCGTCAGCAATAAGCCTTAAAAAGTACTATGAAGGAGTAATACAAATGGCATCCAACAACATCATTCTCGCTGTGCCGAGCGCGAATTCCACCGTAAATTACGAGTTGCCGGATAGTGAATCCGCTAAACTCTCGTTTACGCCCGAAGATATCGACGGGTTAAAACTTGATGCCAACGGTGGCCTTGTCATTAGTTTTGTCGAAGGCGGCCAGGTAACGCTTTCGAATTTCCAATCCTTCATCGATAACGGGAATACGCTTTCGCTCGCTGACGGCACGAACGTAGATCCCAAACTCCTTTTCAATGCGCTGGGCGGCCAAAACGACAATCCGTTCCCTGGCTCTGACGAAATCAAAATCGGTATCCCCGCGGACGGCACGACGCGCGAGATCACGCTGGAACCCGGCAAAAAATATCTGATGAATTTTGATCTGTCTGAAACATCCGGCGCAGATGTTAAAGACGGCAAGATGGTCATCGGTTTTGCCAACGGCGGCAAGATTGTTATCGACAACTATGAAACAGCCATGGCAGCGAAAGACGCGCCTGAACTGTCTTTGGCGTCGAAAACCTGCGTTGTCTCCGGCGACGAGCTAATCACGAACATTCAAGAGTTGGCAAAAGCCAACCCAATTGATGCGACTGTTCTGACAGAAGAAGAACTTGCCGAAGCAAAACGTAAATCGCAAATCCAAGCCGCAGACATGAGCGGTGAAGATAATTCCGGCGTTATCGCCGAAACCAAACTTGGTTACAACGCCGAGCACACAAAAGGTGAAGGCGAAGCGAAAGCCGAAGATCTGAACGCCATTAAAACGGCTGCCGGTAACACTGCAGGTGACCCAGATTCTGTCGCCGCCCAATTGGCAGCGATTGAAACCGCTGCTGGTGGTCCTGCAGGTATTAGTGGTGGTGGTTATCGTTTTGGAAGCCGCTTCACACCAGATCCATTTACAGGGAAGGCCGATATCGGCCCGATCAACCCGACCGCGCTGAATTACCGTGCGCCGATTCTCGAGCCTTCGGTCTATATCGCACCAGATGATGCCAATCCTTTGGCTGTTGGTCCGGATCTTAAACTTGTCGATGAAACCAATCTGGCCGATGGTCCGGTTTCTATCTCCGGCTCCATCGACATCGATTACGGTGCAGATGGTCCTGGTGGTGTATCCTCCAACGGCGCGTTCAGTTCCGGCGGATCGCAAACAAACAATCACCTGACTTCCAACGGTTCGGATGTCACGGTCAAGGTTGAAGGCAACAACTATGTCGGCCGTAACGAAGCGGGCGAAGTGGTGTTCGAACTGGTCGTCAATCCGAAAAACGGCGATTACACATTCACGCAATATTTGCCGCTCGACCATGCGGACAAAACCAATCCGGATGATGTCATTACGCTGAACTTCGGCGTGACGGCGCGCGATGGCGACGGCGATTCCGTCAGAACGACTATCAAAATCGGCGTGGCCGACGACGGTCCGTCCATTCAGGGTGATGAAAACACGATCGATGAGACTGATCTGAAAAACGGTCCTATCGTCATCCATGATTCGCTGGTCAACAGCTTCGGCCAAGACGGCCCCGGCAAAATCGAAACAACGGGCGCGTTCTCTTCTTCGGGATCGCAACTGAACGGGAAATTGTCGTCTGCGGGCGTCGATGTTGTGGTCACGCAAAATCCTGACGGCTCCTACGTGGGCAAAGCGGGCGATGTCACGGTCTTTACGCTGGCGATCAATGCTGCGACCGGTGAATACACCTTCACGCAATTCAAACCTCTCGATCACGCGGATGCGAATGATGCAAACGACATCATCACGCTGACGTTCGGCGCGAAGATTACGGATTATGACGGCGATGTTGCGAATGCGCCGATCGTCATCAATATCAAAGACGATGCGCCGATCTTCCAGCCGCCAGAGCCACCGAATCCACCAAATCCTCCGGAGCCGCCAGAGCCACCAATTCCAGGCAATCCGACGCTGGATAAAGGTCTGGAGATTGTTGACGAAACGAACCTCAAAGGCGGCCCTGCCGTCGAGACGGGCACGCTCGACGCCAATTTCGGCGTAGACGTTCCAGGCACGTATGGTTTCCAACCGGGTAGCTTTGCGTCTTCCGGCTCGCAAACGAACGGACAGCTTTCGCACAACGGCGTTCCCGTCGTTACCACGCTGGAAAACGGCGTATGGGTCGGTAAAGCCGGCGACAAGGTTATCTACACGCTTGAACTGAACCCAGCGACAGGCGAATACAAATTCACGTTGCTCGACAACCTCGACCACGCTGACAAAACGAATCCGGACGATCAGATCCAGCTCGACTTCGGTGTGATCGCATCCGATTCCGACGGCGATACCGCCGCGGGTTCAATCCGCATCATCGTCAAAGACGACGGTCCGGTAGCGAACGACGACTTCAACACCTACGACACGACGCTCGGCGTTGCCAACGGCAACGTTGTGACGGGCGTAAACGGCGGTCCGGGCGCGGCAGATGTTCTGTCCACGGATGCCGAAAACACAGTTATCAAGGTTTCCTTCGGCGATCATGTCGTTGATGTTCCGGCTACGGGCACGGCTTCTATCGAAGGCACCTACGGCACTTTGGTCATCGACCACACGGGCGCCTACACCTACACGCTTAAACCGGGCGTTGTTCCGGGCAATGGCGGTACAGGCGGTTCGGCGCAGACGACCTATACGCAAGCCGACGCGGCGGGTACATCCCCGACCGTCACGAAAAACGGCATCACGATCACCGCAAACAACGGCTTAGACCTGAAATGGGTCGATGAAGGCGCAGGCGGCGGCATCGGCATCGGGGGCGGCACCGGCGCGGGCGGCGATAAAATCTTTATCGGCGAAACGCTGACCGTGACCTTTGCCGACAATCCGGTCAAAGTTGATGTTACGGTTGCCGACATCGGTTCGAACAACCTGCAAACAGGATTCGAATACAAAATCTATGTCGAAGGTTCCGACACGCCGATCACAGGTGAAATCGGCATCCCGCAGTTGACGGTTGTTGACGGCAAAGTGACGTTCTCGCTTGGCTCCGACATCACGGGCGGCAAAGAGATCACGAAGGTCGAACTCTACACGAGCGACGAAGGTCAGTACAAAGCCAGCTCGATGTTGATCGCCGACATCAATGCATACTACCCAGCCGAAGAAGTCTGCATCGAAGACAAATTCGGTTACGTCCTGCAAGACGGCGACGGCGATACGGATCCTGCGACGCTGACGCTGTGCGGTATGGATTTGACGGACGATGTTCCGCAATTGATCCAGCCTGCGGCTGAAATCGTCGATGAGACGAACCTGAACGCCGGCAATCTTGTTGAAACGGGCAATATCCTCGTCAACTGGGGCGCGGATGTTCCGGGCACGATCGGCGCGAGCGGCTCGTTCACGAGCGAAGGCTCGAAGCTGAACGGCGCATTGACGCACAACGGCATCCCTGTTGTCGTGTCCAGCACGGACACGGGCTACACGGGTATCGCAAACGGCGTTGTCATCTTCACGCTGACGATTGCTTCGAATGGTTCCTACACCTTCACGCAGTTCGATAACCTCGATCATGCGGACGGCAACAACCCGAATGATGAAATCCAGTTGAACTTCGGCGTTATTGCGACGGACGGCGACGGCGATTACGCGACGACAACCATCGTTGTGAAAGTCCTCGACGATGCGCCTGTGGCGAACAACGATGTCAACACCTATGACACCAACTCCGGCCATGCCGAAGGCAATGTCATCACCGGTCTGAACGGCGGCGCAGGCGCGGCGGATGTTCTGTCCACGGATGCGACCAACACGGTGACGAAGGTTTCCTTCGGTTCCACAACTGTTGATGTTCCTGCAAACGGCGAAGCCTCGATCGACGGCCAGTTCGGCACGCTACACATCAAATCCGATGGTTCGTACACCTATGAAGCCTTCACAACAGGCGGCGGCGCAACCTCGGTTGCGAAAGAATTCATCTCCGGTCCGGCTTTGCCGGACTTCGATGAAGGCCAGCCTCTGGACGGCGTTGAGCAAACGTCTTTGGGCGTTGCGCCGGGCAACCTTGCCGTCGATGCCGGCGATACGATCTCCGTATCCTTCCTCACGACGAACGGCGCTTGGAACAACAATACGCTCGGCGTGTTCACGATAGGACCTGATGGTTCCTTGCGTGCGGAGACGATTCTGATCCCCGGCGGAAGCCAGGCTGTTGCCGGTCAGGAATTCTCCTACACGGCAGAAGCCGGTGCAGTTGCAACGGGCTTCTTCCTGATCCAGGACGGCGCGGCGCTGAACGACTATTCCAGCATGGATTTCTCCGCGGGAGAGTTGAACTTCGTGTATGACTACGGTCTGTCCACGCAGCGCGATGCTCTGTCCTCCGATGACGGTAGCCATGTCAAGCTGGTGTTCACAGCGGCGGACGGCACGGAAACGGTTCTGAACGGCAACAATTACTTCACCTCCGACCGCGGCGGCGTCGACAACCTGAATTCCGATGACAGCGTCCGCGTTGTTTCCGGCATCCCGGGCGACGACAACACGACCTTGCGCATCGGCTTTGAAGATATGCCGGGACTTGGCGACAAGGACTTCAACGACATGATCTTCGATGTGAAGATCAAGGATTACGACTGCGGTTGCAACAACGGCCAGAAAGACGTGTTCACATACGTCCTAACCGATGCAGACGGCGATTCCGATCCTGCGACCTTGACGCTGAACGGCAAGGACCTGATCGACTCCAACCCGATCTTCGCAACGCCTGCGAACGAAATCGTCGACGAGACGAACCTGAAAGACGGCGCGCTTGTCGAAACGGGCAAAGTCGGCGTCGACTTCGGCGCAGACGGTCCGGGCACGGTGACGGGCAACGGTTCGTTCTCGTCCTCCGGCTCGCAAACGAACGGCGTCCTGAGCTCCAACGGCGTGGCCATTCAGGTAACGCAGTCGGGCAACATGTACTTCGGTAAGGCCAATGGCGTGACGGTGTTTACGCTGACGGTCAAGGACGATGGCTCCTATACATACAAACAGTATGAAAACCTCGACCATGCCGACAAAAACAATCCGGACGACGAAATCAATCTGAACTTCGGCTTGACGGCTACGGATTGCGACGGCGACACGACGCAAACCACGCTGACCGTTGTGGTCCGCGACGATGCGCCGATTGCCAAAAACGACACGGCTTCCCTCGATGAGAGCGGAACGGTTCATGGCAACGTGACGGACAACGATCTGCCAGGTCAGGACAATCCCGCTACGGTGACGAAAGTCGAAGTCAACGGAAAATCCGAATGGGTTCCTTCGAACGGCTCCAACCTCGTGATCACAGGTACATACGGTACGCTGACGATCAACAAGGATGGCGTATACACCTATGTAGCGAAGCCGAATGCGGACGGCGTGGATAAGTTCACGTACACGCTGACAGATCGCGATGGCGACAATGCCAATGCAACACTGGAAATCACGGTCAATGACACGGATACGACGCCTTGCATCATCAAACCAGCTGATGAAATCGTTGACGAAACGAACCTGAAAAACGGTACGATCAACGAAGGCGGCAAAGTTGAAGCCAATTTCTATGATGATGGTCCGGGCAAGTTCTCCGCGAACGGTTCGTTCACCTCCGGCGGCTCGAAACTGAATGGCGCGCTTACGCACAACGGCGTTCCTGTTCTGGTCGGCATCAGCGATGACAAAACGACCTACACGGGTACCGCAAACGGCGTCGTGATCTTCACGCTGACGATTGCCGCTGACGGTAACTATTCGTTCAAGCTGTACGATAACCTCGATCATGCAGACGGCAACAACCCCGATGATATCATCACGCTGAACTTCGGCGTGGATGCAACGGATGCCGACGGCGATTACGCTTCTGCAACGATCACCGTACAGGTGAAAGACGATGCGCCGGTTGCTAACGACGATCACAACGATTTTGATTTCGATGCCGGTCAGGCAACGGGCAATGTCGTGACGGGTCTGAACGGCGGCGCAGGTGCGGCGGATGTTCTGTCTCAGGATGATGCGAACAAGGTTTCCAAAATCTCGTTCGGCTCCACGACGGTCAACGTGCCTTCCAACGGTGCGGACGCTGTGATCAACGGTACGTACGGCAAGCTGACCATCCATGCGGACGGTTCTTATAAATATGTTCTGTTCGATGGCGTGTCTGCCGGCACGGGCGGCGCAGGCGGTTCTTCTACGGCGATGTTCACGCAGGCCGATACAACCGGAACGGCGTCTTCCATCACCAAGAACGGCATCACGATCTACTCCACGAACGGCGCAGACCTGACGTGGGTCGATGAAGGCGACGGCGACGGCGTCGGCATTGCCGGAAAAGGCAGCGACAAGATCTTCGATCCGAGCGAAGTCATGGGCATCAAGTTTGCCGACAATGCTTCGACCGTAACGATCGGCATCGCGGATGTGGGCTCCAACAACCTGACGACCGGTTTTGAATACCGCGTCTATGTTGACGGCGTTTCAACACCGATATCCGGTGAAGTCGGCTTCAAAAATCTGCAAATCGTGAACGGCCATACGACCTTTACGATCGACTCTTCGATCACGGGCGGCAAGGAAATCACGAAAGTGGAAATCTACTCCACGAATGCGGGCAAATACGGCGAAAGCTCTTTGGTTTTGGATTCCGTCACGGCCACGTATCCTGCCGAGCAGATCTGCATCAAGGATGACTTCACCTACACGCTCAAAGACAACGATGGTGACACCGATACGGCTATCCTCTCGCTGACCAGTTGTGGTGAGGTCAAGGCAACGCCGATTACGGTTTCCATTGTAGCCGATGACGCTTGCGTCAAAGAAGACAGCCACGTGGGCGTTCCGGTTCATGCCGCTATCGTCAATGGCACAGGCAACGAGACGATGACGATCACTCTGACCGGCGTTCCATCCGGCTGGACGGTTTCTTCTCCGAACTGGACGAACGTGAACGGCGTTTACACATTGGTGCTGGCAAAAGGCATTCAAGACTACCAAGGTTCGGTAGACTTCAAGCCGCCGGCCAACAGCGATGTTGATCTGAACGGTCTGGTCTTCAAGGTTTCGGTTTACGATCCCGATACGAACGCAACGACTGTCGCTGCCGACAACGCCAATATCGTTGTCGATGCCGTGGTCGAGCCGTTCTCCTTCAAGATCACGGCTACGGACAACCCGCAGGCTCCGGAAGGCGGAAAAATCTTTGTGGCGACCTACGAGAACCGTGTCTACAACTCGAAGCTGAACATCACCGACCTGACGCATACGGATACCGACGGTTCCGAATCGCTGAAGTCGATCAAGTTCACGTTGCAAGACGGCATGGACAACACGACGTATATTTCCGTTAAAAACGACAACGGAACATTTACAAAGATCGGCACGCAAGGTTCCACTGGTGCGGATACGACTTACACGATCGATCTGTCGGGTATGACGTACGAGCAGGCGCTGAACTACATCACGACCAAGCTGTACCTGACGAACACGGGTCACAGCATGCTGAGCGGCAACTACAACCTCGGCGTGACGATCGAATCGTACGAGAAAAACCTGAGCGGCGTCGAGAAAGACTATTCGGACAACCTGACCAGCTATACGGTCTGCTTGCCGATCTACTTCTGCATCTCGCCGCTGGTTATCGATATGAACCACAACGGCGTTGAACTGCTCAGCCAGGAAAACGGCGTTCTGTTCGACATCAACAGCGATGGTTCGAAAGACCAGACGGGTTGGGTCGGTAAGGACGATGCGCTTCTGGTACTGGACAAAAACCATGACGGCATTATCAACGACCGTTCGGAATTGTTCGGTAACAACGATGATTACACACATGGTTTTGCAAACCTCTCCTCGTTCGACTCGAACAAGGACGGCGTGATCGATGCCAAGGACGATATCTTCAAAGACCTGAAGGTCTGGCAGGATGCGAACAGCGACGGCATCAGCCAAGCCGAAGAGATGAAATCTTTGAGCGACGTCGGCATCAAGTCGATCGGTTTGCAGGCGCAGGAAGTCAGCTACGATATTGCCGGCAACCCGATTACGCACCAGTCGAGCGTGACGTTCGAAGACGGCAGCAAGTCCGATATCGTGGATGCATGGTTCGCCTACAAAGACGGCGCCAATGCAGGCGTTGACAAAGGTCTGACCCTCGTTGGCACCGATGGTAGCGACGTCATGGTTGGCGGCGGCGGTCACGACCTTTACGGCGGCGCCGGTGCGGATACGTTCTTGTTCCAGACCATCAACGAGGGCGTGGACAATCTGAAGGACTTCAATGCAACCGAAGGCGACAAGATCGACCTGTCGGGTGTGTTAAGCCACTTCGACCCTGTCACCGATGCGATCAACGACTTCGTGTTCGCTACCGATGCCGGCGACGGCAAGACTGTTTTGTCCGTCAATGAAAACGGCACGGGCGCTGAAGGCGCGCATGCTTTCGCGGTTATCGACAGCGGCAACGTCAATGTGACCGACTTGTTTAACAACGGCAATTTGATCGCTTAATTGGACATTCATCCGAAAAAAGATTAAAACGGGGCCCAGAAGGCCCCGTTTTTCATAGTTTCAGGGCTCAAATAGATTGACATATTATTAATTGATATTTATACATAATGCGAATTTTTGGCAAAAAAGGGGAACGAAAGGGTGAAGAATCCCAGAAGTCCCAAGAAGTTGAGGTTAATATGTTTCTCGAACGTGTATCCACCGAAGAAGCCACTTCGCACACCGATTCCGCCTCTATCCCCGTCAGTAGCCCGCAACAAGATGAACTTCTTTTGAGTGTCATTGCCACAGACAGCGATGTCATTAGAGACGCCGCCAGAAAACAGGCTACACATATTGCGGAATATAATGAAAAACTCTGGAGCGAGGTTCCGACCTTGAAGGCGGGGGGAGGAAACGACGTTGCACAGTTTGTAGAAGGACTGGCGGGCAAGGATGTTATGCAAGCTGCCAGAACCCAAGCCGATGCTGGCAATCTTGAAGCCAGAAACGAAAAGGCCTGGAAAAAGGTTATGGACGTTGATCCTGAGGTTGCTGCCGAACTTAAAGAATTTCTAGAAAGAATTAGCGTTGAAAATCCGAAGACCAAACTGATCGCGGCTGTTTCTGCGGTTTTGGTCAGAGCAGGCGAAGACAGAAAAAAAGCCAAACAAACCGCCGCAGATTACGTCAATGGGCTTGGTGAAGATTATGCGAAACAACAGGTTATTAAGAGCCTTCTAGATTTTGCAGAGCGTAGCAAAATGCCTTTCGTTGCCCATAGATGGACGGAAAGAGGGTCGCAAAGTGCGATGGCGCATGATTTTCTTCAAAGCGTTCTGCATGAGCGGGTGCAGGCTCATTACGATCAAACGACGGATAGCGTCTGGAAAGAAGGTCTGACCAACATGTGTCGGAAGATTTTTGCGGACATGAGGTCTGAAAAGTTGGATGGCGGGTATCAGCCGGAAGCAGGTAAACCTTCGCTTTTTGATCTAAAAACAGATGTTGCCCAGCGTTACAATCTGAAATGCTAGTTCTCCGGCTAAGTAATTAAATTAACCTTTTCATCCCAGACTGTTGCACCATAGACACGTTATTTCTGGTTAACGAAAAAAACGCGGGTTTCTGTTTGACTTTTCATAGTCCGACGGAGTAAAAACGGCTCGTCGCACGTTCGAATACTGACTTGCGCCCAATGACAAAAAGCGTCATAAATAAAGGGCAAAAGTCATTGTTTTTAATGGCATATCAAAAGGGTCCTACTATGACAAACACCGCCTTGAAATTCTCCGCGTTCACGCTGGCTTGCGCACTGATGGTCAGTGCTTCTTTCCCGGCGTTTTCCCAAGAAAAGCCGACGGAGATGAGCCTCTCGCAAGCGGTGTCCACCGGCGTGATGACCAATCCCGAATATGGCCGCGTTGCCGCTTCGCGCCGCGCCACGGATGAAGAATTGAATCAAGCCAAAGCGCTTTACCTTCCTTCCATCGACGCGCGCGCCGATGGCGGTTTTGAAAGAACCGACAGCCCTTCGACGCGTTCGACAGGCGACGACGATAAAACATTCAAAAAATACGACGCGCAATTGACGCTGACGCAGATGCTCTTCGACGGCTGGTCCACGAAGTACGAAAACCGCCGTCAGAAAAACCGCGTTCAATCTTCCGCTTACCGCGTGAAGGAAACATCGGAACTGACGGGTCTTGATATCGTCGAGGCGTTCCTTGAAGTAATGCGCCAGCGCGAACTTCTGACGATTACACGCGACAACGTCGCCGAGCACGTCGCCATCATGGGCATGATCGAAGAAGGCGTAAATGCCGGCCGTTCCACGGCTGCTGATCTTGAGCAAATCAAAGCCCGTCTCGCTGCTGCCCGCGCGCAAGAATCCACAACGCGTCAATCGCTTCGCAACGCCGAATCAAACTTCCAGCAGCAAGTCGGCGATATGCCCAAAGACCTCGTGATGCCGGCCGTTCCGGTCGATGCGATCTCGGCCGATGTCGAAGCCGAAGTCAAAGCGGCGGAAGCGCAAAGCCCGACGCTTGATGTTCGCGAATCCGATATCGAAGTCGCCCGCGATGAACTCGCCGGCACGCGCTCCACGCTTTATCCGCAGTTCGACCTGCAGCTTGGCGGCCGTCAAGGCCACAACATCGGCGGAATCGACGGCCGCGACCGTTCCGCCTCCGCATTGGTCGTAATGAACTGGAACCTGTACCGCGGCGGCGGCGATGTCGCCCGCATCCGCGAATTCAAGCACCGTCATCAGCAAACGAAAGAAGAGCGCGCCTCCGCCGCCCGTCAGATCGAGAACGATGTACGTCAGACATGGGCTTCCATGGTTTCCGCCGGCGAGCGCGCGAAGGAATTCGCGAACCAAGCCGCAGCAAACGGCGAAGTTGTTCGCGCGTACAAAGACCAGTTCAATCTGGACCGCCGTACGCTTCTGGACGTTCTTGACTCCCAGAACGAATTGTTCGTTTCCCGCTCCAACACCATCAATGCGGAATTCCTGGAAATTTTCTCGGTCTTCCGTCTGCTGGCTCTGAAAGGTCAACTGCTTCCGACGCTGGGCGTCGCCTATCCGGAAGAAAGCAAACTGATCGAGGTCAGCAATCCTCCGGCTGAAAAGTAAGCCGATCTTAACCAAGAGTACGCTACCATCAATCCAACAAGGTTTGGACCGTGAGCAATAATCATCAAGAAACGGGCGCAGAATCTGCGCCCGCCTTCGATTCACCGCAAGGCGAATCTTCCCCCGCAAGCGCCGTCAAAGCGCATCAGCAAGCCGCCGATTCATGGCCGCTGGAGGCCGACCGTCTGGCGATACAAGATCCGCTGGTCGATACGCTTCGCATCCTCGCCGGCTATTATGGCCGCCGCACGTCCCGCGCGTCCTTGACAGCAGGCTTGCCGATTCCGGCAGGCGGCATTACGCCTAATTTGTTTACGCGCGCGGCAGAGCGCACGGGCCTGCACGCGCGTTTGGCCGAAAAGACGCTCGAAGCGCTGGCGATTGCGCCGAACCTGCCCTGCATCCTTGTTCTTGAAGGCAAGCAGGCCTGTATTTTGTGGGAAGTGCGCGAACCCGGACAGAACAAGAAAAGCGCCAAAGGCGACAAGGACCGCAAGGTTCACCCCGAAACACAATTCCTCGTTCAATTCCCCGAAACCGAAGATGAAAAACAATTGCTCGGTTTGTCGGAGCTGAAAAAACTCTACACGGAATATGCCTTTTATATTCGCCCCGTTGCCCGCACCGATGAGCGCGCAGGCCCCGCCGAGATCGAAACTGCCAAGGAGTGGTTCTGGTCGGCGATTTGGGAAAACCGCAATATTTACGGCGAAGTCGTTCTGGCCGCTGTGATGATCAATATTTTTGCGATCATCTCGTCGCTTTTCGTGATGAACGTGTATGACCGCGTTATTCCGAACAACGCCTATGAAACCTTGTGGGTCTTGTCCGTGGGCGTTTTGACCGTCTATGTGTTCGACTTTTTGCTTAAAAACATGCGCGCGCATTTTCTGGATTACGCAGGCAAAAAAGCCGACATCAAAATTTCCGCGCGTCTGTTCCAACAGATGATGGGCATGACGATGGAATCGCGTCCAGCCTCCGCCGGCGTCATGGCCTCGCACATGCGCGAGTTTGAATCGCTTCGCGACTTCTTTACTTCTGCCACCATGACTGCGCTGATCGACCTGCCGTTCGTGCTACTCTTTATTTTGCTGATCGCCATCGTCGGCGGTCCGCTGGCGTTCGTGCCGTTTGTGGCTGTGCCGCTCGTAATCGGCATCGGCATGTTCATGCAAAAGCCGCTGGAGCGCGTGACCAAGCAATCGATGATGGAAAGCGCGCTTAAAAACGCGCTGCTGTTTGAAACCATCGCGGGGC
Organism: Micavibrio aeruginosavorus; assembly: GCA_003241475.1. GTDB lineage: Bacteria > Pseudomonadota > Alphaproteobacteria > Micavibrionales > Micavibrionaceae > Micavibrio_A > Micavibrio_A aeruginosavorus_A. The sequence continues at coordinate 44,275 of QFQB01000004.1, read as the reverse complement.
TGGAAACCATCAAGGTTCAGGCTGCCGAAGGCCACACGCAGCGCACATGGGAAGAATTGACCGAAAAATCTTCGAAGACATCCGCCAAATCAAAGCAGATCAATGCGCTGGCGTTGAATCTGGCCGTGTTCGTGCAGCAAGTGGCGTCCGTGGCTGTCGTTATTGTCGGCGTGTACCTGATCGCCAATGCGAAGCTTTCGATGGGGGCGCTTGTGGCTTGCGTTATTTTGACGGGCCGCGCCATGGCGCCTTTGGCGCAGGTGGCGGGTTTGCTGACACGCCTTCATCAATCCAAAGAAGGCCTGCATCAGCTGAACGAGTTGATGAAGCGTCCTGTCGAGCGTCCGGCAGGCAAGCACTTTATTTCCATGCCGTCCGTGCGCGGCAAAGTAGAATTTCAAGACGTGCTCTTCCATTATCCCGGCCAAGCCGTGCCTGCACTGAACGGCGTCAATTTCGTTATCAACGAAGGCGAGCATGTGGGCGTGATCGGCGCGGTGGGGTCTGGCAAGACGACGCTCGAGCGCTTGCTTATCAATCTTTATCAGCCTGAATCCGGCTCTGTGCAGCTTGACGGGATCGATGTCCGCCAGATTGATCCGGGCGATCTGCGCCGCAACGTGGGCGCCGTGCAGCAAAGTCCGCAACTCTTCTACGGCTCCGTGCGCACCAACATCACGATGGGGCATGAAACCGCGCCGGACCGCGCTGTATTACGTGCTGCCGAGCTGGCGGGCGTCACGGAATTTTTGCGCGATTCGAAAGCGGGTCTGGACACGCAGGTCGGCGAGCGCGGGGAATCGCTTTCCGGCGGCCAGCGTCAGGCGGTGGCGATCGCGAGGGCGCTTCTTTACGATCCGCCCGTCCTTATTCTGGACGAGCCGACGGCCTCGATGGACCCTGCGTCCGAAAATCGCTTGATGAAGCGTCTTGAAGTCGTGACCAAAGACCGCACGACGATTCTAATCACGCACAAAGGCTCGATGCTTTCTCTTGTCTCCAAAATCATCCTGATCGACCGCGGCCGCATCATCGCCTACGGTCCGAAGGACGAAATCATCAGAAAACTGCAGGCCCGCCAATACGGCACCGCGGCCGAAGATACGGATGTGTAAGCCATGAGTAGCCAACAAAAAAAGCCTGTCAAAACCATCACGGGGCAAGACCCGAATCTTGCCAAAGCCATGGCGGCGCAACTGGGCGCACCGCCTTCGCTGGAGGATAATATCAATCAGGTCCGTCAGGGCTGGATGAAAAACCAGCTTTCGAAGGCCGCCGCTCATGCGGATCGCATCCTGATGACGGATGAGGATTTGCCGCTCGGCGCCCATGTCATGTTGCTCACCGTTTGCGGCTTTTTCATTCTGTTCTTCCTCTGGGCCAGCTTCGCGCATCTGGAAGTGACCACGCGCGGCGAGGGCAAGGTTATTCCCTCCAAGGAAATTCAGAAGCTCTCCTCGCTCGAAGGCGGGATCATCGACGAGATCAAGGTCAAGGAAGGCGACGAGGTCACCGCCGGGCAGGTCGTGGTGCGTCTTCGCGACGTTGCGGCAGGATCGGAGCTGGGATCGAACGAGACGCGCTATTACGGTCTTGTTGCGGCCGTGACGCGCCTTCAGGCGGAGGTCGAGGGCAAGGTGCCGGAATTCACCGAGGAAGTTATGAAGAACTCTCCGCAGAGCGTGTCCGAGGAAATGGCGGCCTATCGCGCCAACCGCGACAAGGTCAACGGCCAGACCATTATCTTTCAGCAACAGAAAAGTCAGAGAAATCAAGAGCTTAGTGAACTTCAGATCAAATCAAGCGACTTAAGCGGCCAGATGTCGCTGATCCGCGACCGCAAGAATATTGTGGCGCCTCTGGTCGCGCGCGGTTCCGCCCCGAAAATGGAGCTTTTGGAGCTGGACCAGAGCATCAAGGAAAAGCAGACGGAAATGAACTCGGTCAGCGCGGCCATGCCGCGCGCGCGTGCCGCCATTGCCGAAGCCGATGCCCGCATCCGCGACGTGGAGGCTTCTGCCAAGGCGCAGGCGCAGATGGAACTGTCGGCCAAAATGAACGAGATGAACGCCCTGAAACAAGGCCTTGTCAGCCTGACCGACAAGAAGGACCGCACGGAGATCAAATCCCCCGTAAACGGCTACATCAAGGATCTGAAGGTCTATACGGTGGGCGGCGTTGTGCAACCGGGTCAGGATTTTATCGAGATCGTGCCCAAGGACGACCAATTGCTGGTTGAGGCCCGCATCAAGCCCAAGGATATCGCGTTCCTTTATCCGGACCAGCCTGCAACCGTCAAAATCAGCGCCTATGACTTCTCCATTTACGGCGGTCTGAAAGGCAAAGTCGTGGCGATTTCACCCGACGCCGTAACGGACGAAAAGGGCGAGAGCTACTACCATGTGCGCGTTATGACCAGCGAAAATACCCTTAAGCGCAAGGACGAGGTTCTACCGATCATCCCCGGGATGGTCGCAACGGTGGATATTCTGACGGGCGAAAAAACGGTCATGGAATACATCCTCAAGCCGTTCGTCAAAACCATCGACAGCTCGATGAACGAGCGCTAGGGCGCGTTTTTGCTGCAGTTGAGAATGGCGTCCAAAAGCCCCGGAAACCGGGCGTTTACGTCATTGCTGCGGAGGGTATTCAAAACCTCTACGCCCTTCTTTTCGGAATAAACCAGTCCCGCTTCCCGCAGAATTTTATAGTGAAAAGAGACGGTCGAAGGGGAAAGTTTGCTGCAAGTATTGCTGCAGTTTAAAACCTCTCCGCTCATCAATTTTTGCACAACATTCCGCCGGACGGGATCCGCCAGCGCGTGGAGAATCTCGTTCAGTGTTATGTCTTCGATCCGCGGGTGGGTGAAGCCTCTGGCCATTTATGCGTTTGTTCCTCCGTCAACCGGCACGATCGCGCCGGTCACATAACTTGCTTCGTCCGAGGCCAGAAAAGCAACCACATTCGCAACTTCCTCGGGTTTTCCGGCGCGCTTCATGGCCGTCATATCTCCTGCGCCATCAGGCATCATGTCGGTTTCAATAGGTCCCGGAGCCACAGCATTTACGGTGATGTTTTTCAGGGCCAAATCATGCGCCCATGAACGGGTCAAACCGTTGACGGCAAATTTTGTCATATTATATCCACTGGCGCCCGCGAAAATGGCCCGTTCGCCAAGGCCGCTGCTGATATTGATGATGCGCCCGCCGGACTTCAGATGTTTGACGGCGGCTTGCGTGGTCGTAAAGACGGACCTGACATTGACCGACAGCATGTGCTCGAACTCGGTTTCGTTCATTTCTCCCACCGCTCCGCCGGCCTCGAAAACGCCTGCGTTGTTGACGAGGATGTCGATCTTGCCGAATTCCTTTATGGCAGCATCGACGATGGCGGATGTGGTTTCCGGCTCACCTGCATCGGCTTTCAAAACCACAGCCTTGCGTCCAAGGGCGCGAATGTCATTTGCGACTTTTTCAGCCTTATCCGCCGATTTGCTGTAGGTCAGTAAAACATCCGCGCCTTCCTGCGCCAGTTTTAGAGCTGTAGCGGCGCCGATGCCGCGGGCGGCTCCGGTCACGATAGCGACTTTGTTTTTCAGTTTCATGATGTCGTTCCTTCTTTCATGTTTAAATCAATGAAAGAGACATGATCCTTATAATTCAACATTTCAAGATTATTGAAGTAAATAATTTTATCAAGTAAAATCAATATTTTATATTTTAAGACGCTTCCGCTATAATAAGGCGGTAGTCGTAAGAACTACCATCTGCGAAGACGCAGCCTTTAAAGGGGGCTTCGTGACGTTTGAGAGATAGGCCTGCCTTGGCGAGCCGCTCTTCCATTTCCTCCGGTTCATATCCGAACACAAGATAAGATCCCGAATGACCGCGCCAGTAGGTGGTCTTTTTTTCGTTTTTTGCTGCGGGCATATAGGTGAACACAAGCGGGGCATTTTGCTGTAGCACGCGGGCGCTTTCATTCAAAAAATGCTGCAGCATTTCCGGGCTTAAATACTCGCCCAAACCTGCACTGATGACCATGCCGCAACTATTGTCTAGTATTGGCCAGACGTCTTTTCCGGCGTCGCATTTGACCAGCAATTCCGCGATTTCGCGCGCGGCGGCAACCGCCATCATATCCTCGGTAAAATCCAGCCCGATAATGCGGCAAGGGTAGGAATCATAAATTTGCTGCGCCAGCAGGCCTGTCCCAATCCCGATGTCGGCAATGAGGGGTTTGTTTGCATTGCGTGTTGCCAGAAGGGGCAAAGCGGCGCGGGCCACAGCATCCGCCGCGCTATAGGAATTCTCCGCTACTTCTGTTTCATACAGGGGGGACCAGCGGGTAAACATCCGGCGGGCGGCATGGCGTTGATAAAAATTTATCAGAGGGCGCAACATGCAAAAATCATAGCATGATTGTTGCAGGATAAAAGGCGTAGATCAGTTTTTGATAAAGGCAATAACACCATGATATTCCCGAAAGGTTTGGCCGGCGTACCCTATAAAAATGTCAGGTGTTTTGTGCACTTTAAAACCGTGTTTTTCTACGGCTTGCCGCATTTCCGAAGGGGTGCGTTGATAGATGCGCGTGCCATCGAATATCTCCGCCAGAAAGTGATCTTTGCGTTGCTCGGTGCCAATCAGGAAGCTCATGGCAATTGTTGCGCCTGTTCGGGCGGCTTTGCGTGTCTGGTCCAAAACGTGGTTCAAATCGGGGATCAGGCTCAATGTGCCCGCGCAGGTAACAATATCGAAGTGATTTTCGGGAACGGGCCAATCGTTCGAGCCAATATCGCAATGCTGCAGGCGTGTACCAAGGTATTTCGAGCGCTGTTTGTCCAGCATCTGGATGCTGGCATCCAATCCCGTCATGCTGGCTTTGGAAAAGGCCGGTTTTAGTTCTTGCAGAACCAGACCGGTGCCCGTGCCCAAATCAAGGATATTTATAGCATCGGCGCATGCGTATTCACGCACCGCTTCCGCCACTTTTTTGTGTGCCTCGTAGGAAAATTCCTCGCTCACATCGCGATCATAGCTATTGGCCCAGCTGTCGTAATGGTACGCCGTGGACAGGGCTTGTTCCGAGAAATTGTCGAATATGTTCATTATGTTATGGTAATTAACAGCTTCTGCCTATCTTGACAAGAAAATTCTCAAAAACCCCGTGACTGGTCCGGTTTCTATGGTTAAATGTAACCCCTTAAAACATACGTGAAAAAGACCATGGAAGCCCAGAAATCCGCCACCGCACAAATTATCGTTACTCTGCCCGATGGCGCAAAGCGCACCTATCCGGTCGGAACGACGGGCCTCGAGGTCGCCGAGAGCATTTCTAAAAGTCTGGCCAAAGCCGTGGTCGCCGCCAAAATCGACGGGCAATTGTCCGATCTATCGCTACCGATCGAAAAGGACGTGTCCTTGAGCCTCGTCAAACGCGAGGATCCAGAAGGGCTGGAACTGATCCGCCATGACACGGCGCATATTCTGGCCGAAGCTGTACAAACGCTCTATCCGGGCACGCAGGTGACGATCGGCCCGAACATCGAAAACGGGTTCTTTTACGATTTCGCCCGCAACGAGCCGTTTTCAACCGAAGATTTCGCCGCCATCGAAAAAGAAATGCGCAAGATCGTCGAGCGCGGATCGCCGTTCGTGCGCGAGGTGTGGGATCGCAATGAGGCCATCAAATACTTCAAGGCCAAGGGCGAGAATTTCAAGGCGGAGCTGATTCAAGATTTGCCGGAAACCGAAAGCATCAAAATCTATAAACAGGGCGAGTGGCTCGATCTGTGCCGCGGTCCGCACATGAAAACGACGAAAGACGCCGGAACGGCGTTTAAACTGATGAAGGTTGCGGGCGCATACTGGCGCGGCGATTCCAACAAGGCGGTGCTGACGCGCATTTACGGCACGGCTTGGCGCAACGATCAGGAATTGAAAGATCACCTGCACCAATTGGAAGAAGCGGAGAGACGCGATCACCGCAAACTTGGCAAGGAGCTTGATCTCTTCCATATTCAAGAAGAAGCGCAAGGATCTGTGTTCTGGCACCCTAAGGGCTATGTGATCTATCACCAGCTGGAAAATTATATCCGCCGCCGCATCCGCGATGCGGGGTACAAGGAAATCAAGACGCCGCAGCTGATCGACAACAAATTGTGGGAAGCTTCGGGGCACTGGGGCAAATACCGCGAGAATATGTTCGTTGTTCCGGACGTTGTGCCCAACACGGAAGAGGGCGGCAAGGTCTTCAAGGAAGAGCCGAAGCATTTTATGGCGCTTAAACCCATGAACTGCCCCGCGCATGTTCAGGTGTTCAATCAGGGCATCAAATCCTACCGCGATCTGCCGCTGCGTCTGGCCGAATTCGGCTGCTGCCACCGCAACGAAGCGCACGGCGCGCTGCACGGCTTGATGCGCGTGCGCCAGATGACGCAGGATGATGCGCATATTTTCTGCACCGAAGACCAGATCATGTCGGAATCTGTTGCGTTTTGCGATCTCATCAAAAATGTTTATGCGGATCTTGGATTTGACGATGTGCGTGTTGTTCTCGCGCTCCGCCCTGAAAACAAGGCTGGTTCCGATGAAACATGGGACAAGGCCGAAAACGGTCTGCGTCAGGCGCTGACCCAAGCAGGGCTGGAGTTTACCGAAGAGGCGGGCGAAGGCGCGTTCTACGGCCCCAAAGTCGAATACCATATCCGTGATGCGATCGGCCGCAGCTGGCAATGCGGCACGCTGCAGCTTGATTTTGTGCTACCCGAGCGTCTTGATGCCTCCTACACGGCGGAAGACGGCTCGCGCAAACGCCCCGTTATGCTGCATCGTGCGGTGCTCGGCACGCTGGAACGCTTTACGGGCATCTTGCTGGAAAGCTATGCGGGGAAATTGCCGCTGTGGCTTGCGCCCGTGCAATGCGTGGTGGCGACGATTACGTCCGAAGCCGATGATTACGCGCAAGAATTGCTGCGCGAATTAAAAGCCAAAGGCATTCGCGCCGAACTCGATGTCCGCAACGAAAAGATCAACTACAAGGTGCGCGAACATTCCTTGCAAAAAGTGCCGTTCCTATTCGTGGTCGGCAAGCGCGAGGCGGAAGAGCGCAATGTGGCGATCCGCACTCTGGGTTCGGATGGACAGACGATCAAGAACGCCGACATCGCGGCTGAAGATTTGTTCCTTGCCGTCCAGCCGCCGTATTAGCCTATGGGGCTGAAAGATGATTTGACTGCGCTGGTGGATGATCGCGGTCTTCTTCACGTGCATGTTACGCCCAAGGCGTCGGCGGAACGAATCAAAATCGAAAGACGCGCGGATAGCACCGTGCAGATACGCATTTATGTGACATGCGCGCCTGAGGACGGCAAGGCCAACAAGGCCGTGATCGCTCTTCTGTCCAAAACTTTGGCCGTCCCTAAAACCTCTTTGACTGTTTTGCGCGGGGATACGGCGAGGGATAAGACGATCATGGTTCAATACCCCCATTAAAACCCTTGAAATCCCGCCGAAATCGGCCTATCAATGCGCTTATAACCGCCCCATAAGGCGGTTATTTTACCCTTGAACAACTGATGGAGAAGCCCCATAGCCAGACCACCGATGAACAACCTGCCGCCGCGCCGCCAGAATGACGACGGCCCCCGCGTAAACGAGCAAATCCGCGTTCCCAAAATCCGCCTTATTGATGAAACAGGAGAAATGGTCGGTGTTGTCACCGTGCAGGAAGGCATCCGCCGCGCCGATGCTGCCGGTCTTGATCTGGTTGAAGTTTCCCCGAACGCCGAACCCCCTGTCTGCAAAATTCTGAACTACGGCAAGTACAAATATGAACTGCAGAAAAAGGCCAACGAAGCCCGCAAGAAGCAAAAAGTGATCGAGATCAAGGAAATCAAGATCCGTCCCGGCATCGAGCAACATGACTATGAAGTCAAACTGCGCGCCGCGAAAAAATTCCTCGAAAACGAAGACAAGGTGAAAGTAACCCTTCGCTTGCGTGGCCGCGAAATGGCGCACATCGATCTGGCGCTGCAGGTTTTGGCCCGCTTCAAGGCCGATCTGGCCGAAACCGCCAAGGTTGAGCTAGAGCCGAAGATGGAAGGCAAGCAGGCCATCATGATGCTGGTGCCGCTCAAAGGCGCTGCCGCCGTTGCCAAGCCTGAAGACGCCCCGAAATAAAACAAAAAGCCCCGCAGATGCGGGGTTTTTCTTGACCTAAAAGGCTTAAGTCTTTTATTACGCATAATAAATTTGAAACGGGTTTATTATGTTGTTTATCAAACCGCAGGCTTTTGTTACCAACAACCGCACGATTCAGGCGTTTCCTGCGCGCAACTGCGTTTATCTTGAAAACCCGTACGATCTTCGTCCTGCCGCCGATGCGATCATGGATATTTTGCATACCAAGATGCAACGCGTCGCACCGGAAAAACCTATCGTGTTATTGATGGGGGAAAACCATGCCGCGCCGGCGCACATACTTTTACAAAAACTCATTTTATCGCGTTTGCTCGACGAGGAATATGAGAACCCAACTCAAACGTTTGCCTATGGATTGGAGCTGCCCAACGAAGTAAATCAGAACACACTGAAAAATATTTATGGCCTTACCTTGGCTGAATCCCGCAAATTGCTAGGTTCTGAAGAAGGCTTGGGTGTCCAATGTGCTTTCTTGCATACTAAATATAGCGCGGAGACCACAGCAACGCGTGACGATGTTAAATTGTTTCTATATTACAACAAAATTGCATGCGGATTTCATGATCTTGATAGTAGAGACATTCAAATAAAAGATGGCGATCAGGCTTATGTCTCGGTGGTTCTTAACAATAGCAACGCACGTTCGAGCAGATATATAAATGAGTTATATGCTAAACATGGTAGATCGCAAATCAACAGCATTGATAATATCGGTCTTCACATCCGCAATCGGGCAATTGTCGATGATGTTCTTGAGACACTCGAAAAAAACAAAAAAAAACTTTATGTCCTTTCCTGCGGGGCTTTGCATGTTTTTGGATCGAGCAACCAATTTAGTTACAGGTTTAGTCTGTCAGCCTTGTTTGCCAAGGCAGGCATAGAAACAGTTTCTGTTATCCCTGCGAAGTACGTGGCGTGGCATGAAGCATTGCCCAAACAGGCGGCCCGACATGCGCAGGACAGTGTATTGATTGCGGGCATCGACACACCACCAAGTGGTTGCGCCTACAAAAAAGGAGTCGAGAGGGGCCTAATGCATAGAATCGACCAAGAATCCGGTGGTGAGATTGGCATCTGGTCTGATCCTCATAAACACACTTTGCTCTTGTCCAAAAACCTACAAGAAAAAGCGGCGGCCGTAATTTCCGCCCGTTATAAGCACATGCCATAAAAAAGGGCGGCAAAAGCCACCCTTTTCAAACTATGCTTACGCTCGTTAGATAACGCCGTTCGCCCATTCGGTCAGCTGGCTTTTCGACATTGATCCCACGCGGGTGTCCGTCAACTGGCCGTTTTTAAAGACCATCAATGTCGGAATGCCGCGGACGCCGTATTTCGTCGGCGCGTTGGGGTTCTCGTCGATATTGACCTTAACGATTTTGGCTTTGCCCTGCAGTTCGCCGGACAATTCATCCACCAGAGGGCCAAGCGCCTTGCACGGGCCGCACCATTCCGCCCAGAAATCGACGATCACGGGACCCTCGGCTTTCAGGACTTCTTCTTCAAAGGTGGAATCGGAAACTTTGGTTGTCATCTCTCATATCCTTATATTCAACTTAGTAAATAAGATTGCCTTTTGGCCCCTGAATATCAAGGGGGACAAAGGTTAACATTCACAAAGATGGGCCCGAAAACGCCAAAGGCGCACAGGGGCGGTAAATGTTGACATAATGGGATTGCATTTGCTAAAAAACCCCCTAATTCCGTAAATATTGTCAACAGTTCGATAAGTGCAATACAGATGTCCAGCAGTCGCTCCAGCTACTATGAAATGTTGTGTGCCAATCGTTTGGCCCAAATTGAAAAAGAACCTGCTCTTGCAGACAGACTCGAGACGGCTCGGAATCTGGCCCAATATTACGAAACTCTCGATATCGGCGGCGATCCTTTCAATAAGCTACATGCCGTTCTTTGTTTTGTAATCGCGAATAATTTTTCAAAAGCCGAGCAAATGGTTGCCATGGATCGTAGATCAGGCATGGGTACTACTGATACCGTTATACGCAATGCGATCAATGTCGGCCCGCAGTGGTGGTTGGCCGACAAGGATTTTTTCCGCGCGCGGCAATTGATCGAGGCGGACGGCAAATATTATCCAGAGCGCAAGCATATGGAAGCAGGTGGGTTGTACGATTGGTCGCGCGATCATATCGATGCCACTTTGATGCCGGTACTGGATGAGGCCATAAAATACGCGGTCGCTCGAAAAAACCGCTCCAAGCCTATCAATATCAGCGACAACGAACTTTTATATATTCCAGCGCAATTAATGCGTAGCGGCGCCGAAAAAGACGCTCGCCTCAATACGTTGTCGATGCGCGAACATTCCAAAGCCCATAGCCGCTATCTTGCAGAAACAGCGGCGATTATTCTGGAGATAGGACGCCGTCTCGGCGCGGAAATTCCGCGCGATATTCTGCGCGGGCATATAAAAGCGGCGGCAGGGAATCCCAATAATGCATTGCCGTCCGCTGGCGCGCACCCGCAACAGGAGTTTAATTTGAGTTCTATTCCCATGCCGCCACCTGTTGTCGAGCAAGACAACGACGATGACTTTGATCCGCAAGCTTTGATGCAGGAATTGAAAACGCTGATGAATTTGAAAAAAATCAGTAGTCTTGAAGGGCGTATCTATCTTTGGCTGAACAGCTCCGATGCGGACGCTGTGCGCACGACAACAGATGCGGCAGCGAAATTTAATATCGCTGAAAAAGCGATCAATCAGGCGATAGATAAAGTTGGCTCGGCATTGGATAAAGAACGCAAGATCACGGAATCTGGATACTCAGAGCGCAATCTCCATCAATCGCGCACCGTGCGTCCATAAAAGCGCACAACGGATTTTTTTGTCGGGATAAATTTCTTTGAGTGTTCGCGCATAGGCTTTCATCTGGTTTTTATAAAGGTCGGGAACGTCCTGCGCATCTGTAGGTGGCGGGCGGTTTGTTTTGAAATCCACAATGAGGATTTCCTTGTCGCGGATCAGCAGACGGTCGATCTGGCCCGAGACTAAAAGATTTCCTTCCACAAGGCCCGTGATGGGCACTTCCGCGATTGATCCTTCACCGAAAATATCGCCGAATGTCGTATCGTTCAGGACGGCAAAGGTTTCCTCCATAATTTCTATCTGTAGCTCTGGTGGTAGGCCGAGAGCGGGGCGCGTTAAAAAACCTTCTGCCGCGGCCGCTCGTTGCGCGGGCGGCAAGGCAGGCAGGAGCTGGAGCAGGCGGTGGGTTGCGTTTCCGCGGCGGAAACGGTCTTTGTCCGCTTCGGTGCGGGGCGATGCGGCGATTTCCTGTTCTCCAGAGGGGCGGGAGGGCACCAGAGGTTTCGGCGGGAAGGCTTCGCGGGGTGCAGGTTTGTATGCCCATTCGTCGATAGCCTTGCTTTCGAACTTTGTTCCCTCTTTCTCTTTCGATGTTTTATCCGGTTCGCGCTGTTGCGGTGATATCAGACGGTACACGGGGAGGTTATTGCCTTTGTCGTCGAACACATCGCTCGGGATGGCTTGTACGCCTTCCATCTGTGAAAAGGCGCGTCTGATATCTTCGTACCAATGCGCGCCTGTCTTGTTTTTCGTGCCTGTATAGCCGCCGACATACAAGCGGTCTTCTGCGCGCGTCATGGCAACGTACAAAAGACGGCGATATTCCTCTTCGGCGGCTTGTTCCAGAACCCCTTGCAATTTTTGTACGTGAGCGGGGGTTCTATCTTTATTGGGAGCATAATATAACAAGTTGTCCCCGGTTTTATTCGGCCACAAGACAGGATCTAGCTTTGGCTTGGCATGAATTGTATCCGGGAGAAAGACAATCGGCGCCTGCAACCCCTTTGAGCCGTGTACGGTCATGATGCGCACGGATTTTCCCGCTTCTTCTTGTTCGCGCTTCAATTCGCTACTCAAATCCTGGTGCCATTTCAAAAATCCCTGCAGGCCAGGCGTGAGTACAGATTCATACGATAGTGTGCTGTTGAGGAATTCATCAAGAGGATCGAGGGCGTCGTCACCCAGACGTTTGCGTATGGCGCGCATGCCCGAGATGGAATCGGCGGGGCATGGTTCTTGTATGATCCTACTGAAAAATTCATAAGGATGCTCGGAGCGACCGCGTTCTATAAGCGCACGTAGCCATTCTATAGATATGCTGTCCCCATTTTTATTGTATTGTGACCATAGAGTTGAAGATTTGTCGCGCGTGAGAGCATAGAGTATGTCTTCATCGACGCCGATAAAGGGAGATTTCAATAATTCGGCCAGCGCGAGGTCGTCATCTGGCAATAAAGCGAAAGCGGCGGCGGCACACAGATCCTGTACGACCAGTTGCTCGGATAAAATCATCCGGTCCATGCCATTGACGGGGATTTTGTTTGTTTTGAGCGCGCGGATCAACTGCCCGACGAAGGGTGTTCGCGAGCGTACGAGGATCAGAATATCACCCGCTTCAATGTTTTTATCCCGGGACTCAAGCCGTTGAGGGTTTACATGAAGCCAATCATTTATCATGTCCCCTATTTTAGAGGCCAAAGAAGAGGAGCCTCCCTGACTTTCGACGATTTTGTCCGGCATGTCCCAGCCATTAAACGAAAGCTGTTCACCTCCCTCTAACTCTTCGTCTTCCGCTTCGCTGTCTGCTTTGATGGTGCGGTATGTTGGCCAGAATTCTATCAAGCCAGCTTGTCCGTCTCGTTTGGCTATGTGTGACAGGTACGGTCCTAAGGACACGCCGCGTGCTACGGCTGGATCTTTAAAAACGGTGTCTACGAGATCAAGTACAAGTTGTACCGAGCGGAATGAGGTGTTGATGGCAACCGGGCGGAAAACCTGCCCGCCGTCATGGATTTTTTTGGCGAATTTCTCTCTCATGTCCCCGAATTTTTTCGGCGCAGCTCTCTGAAAAGAGAATATGGACTGCTTATCATCGCCAACAACGAAAAGCGAGCGTACGATGTCTTGCTTGGCACCCCTGCCCGTGAAAAAATCCTCGGTTAGAAGATCGATGATATCCCATTGTTCGGGGTTGGTGTCCTGCGCTTCGTCAACAAGGATATGCTCCAGCCCTTCATCCATTTTGTACATGATCCAAAGATTTGGATGGGCCTCGATACCTTTGAAATTATCACCTTTAAACAGGGACAGTGTTTTCAAGATCATGTCTTCGAAGTCCAGAGCGCCTGAAAATTCCTTTTCCTGATCATATCGGTCAAGAATGGCTGTACCGGTCAAAAACAGATCGCGCGTCAGGGACGCGCAGAAAATCGCTCGCCGTTCTTCTTCCAAGGACAGAATGAGCGCCTGTTCGTCTCTCAAAATCGTTTCAATATCCGGATTCTTTGCCAGTACGCCCTGCGTGACCAGCTTGGCGGACGGAGCGCCTTTGCCATCCAGAAACGCCTTCTTATAATCATCGTACATGCTCGCGCGTTCGGCGGATGGGCAATCCCAAAAAGCCTGTATGATGTCGGCGCGTTTCTGGTCGGTTTTCATGCCGTTCGCCAAAGACGCGCACGCTTCGCGCAACGCGGATTCTCTATTGTTTTCCGGCGTACAAAAGAGCCTCAACACGGAGGCTTCGTCCCGGCCTGGTACAATGCCGAACGTCTCGCACAGGTTGGTGTAAAGTCCGTACGTTCCAAAAGTACGACGAAGCGTCTGACGTAGCTGATGCCGTTCTCCTGACATAGCAAAAAGCACCTTCGAAAACTGGTCTTCGTTCATCGACGTACTGATGTTCGCGAGGGCCGCTGACAATGGATCGGTGGCGTTCGTACTTGCATGCGATAGTATGCTCTTACGTGCCTTATCGAGCAGTTCCCGTGCCTGTGCGTCATCAAGGGCGACAAAATTAGGCGTCAGTCCTGCCTCTATCGGAAAGCGCCCAAGCACCGATTGGCAAAAAGAGTGAATGGTCATAATTTTCAGTCCGCCCGGCGTATCGACAACGCGCGCGAACAATTTACGCGCATCATTCATTTCCTGCGTCGTCGGCGGACGTCCAAAAAGATCTTTGTCCATGGCTTTGGCCAGCGCGTCGTCGTCCATAACGGCCCAGTCTGCCAGACGCTTGGAAAGACGAAGCGCCATTTCGTTGGCACCCGCCTTTGTAAAGGTCAAAGCCAGTATCTTTTCCGGCTTCGTGCCGCTTTCTCTGTTTTCGCGCGGCAAGAGAAGGCGAAGCATGCGATCGGTCAGCACCTTCGTTTTTCCTGATCCTGCGGAAGCGCCAACCCAAGCAGAGACGCCAGGATCGGAGGCGCTACGTTGCTTTACCGTAGCCTCGCTGATGATGTCCTCGATGCTGTGAGCGCTTTTAGACAACTCGCTCATGCAGAATCCTCCTGTTCGCCCAGAGCGGTCCACTCTTTCACGCGCGCCAGATGCTCGTAATCGTTGAACCGCGGCGCAAGATCTGGGCGCGGCAGACTGTAATACGGCGTTTCTTCCTTATCAAAGACGGCGATAAGTTTTTCCAAACCGTGAGCGGCGTTCTCTTTTGCCTTCTTGAGTTCCGCTGTCTTTTTCAGCTCTTTGACTTTTCCGCCGTCTTCACCGCCGCCGATAATCCAGTAGACAAGCGATTCTACAGGCGCCGGTTTCGCTGCAAATCCACCGGCTTCTAGAATAAGCGCTTCCAAGGGCAATTGCGGATATCGTCCGTCAATCATGCCGGTACTGCTGAACGTGCCGCCGGTTTTATAGTCTATGATGGCTGCTGCGGCGCCGTCCTTCGTGTAATCAATGCGGTCTGCTTTCGCGCTGAGAATGAATTCGCCTGCAGGCCCTTGAAAGGAAAGCGTGCCTGTACTTTCGAATTTTTCCGGCATGAATGTATTTCGCCATGCGTTTTCATGTCTGACGATCCAATGCGCCGTTTTTTCCAAGCGCGGTTCCCAAAAGCGACGCGCGTCTTGTTCTACGCCTGTCGCATCAAGTTCTTTGCGGGTGACCGCAAGGAGTGTTTGCGCCGCATCGGCAGGAAGGATTTCTTCGTATCTGTAAAGTTCGCCGAATTTATGGAGCGCATCATGCACGATCGTTCCGCGCATGGCAGCGTCCAGCTTTTGTTCAAGCGGCTTGAGTTTTCTAAGACCGAGAATATACCGCGCGTAAATTCCGTAAGGGTCTTTCATCCATGTTTCCACGGCAGTCACGGGGAGTGCGCGCGGCCGCGCCTCAACCGGCGGCCGCGGGTCTGGACGGCCCAGCGGCTTATAATCCTTTTCATCGATATGATCGAGTTGCCGCGCCCAATCGAGCGCATCGCCGTGCAAGACGGATTCTGGTTTAAGTCCCAAACCGCTTAGGACCGCGTCCATCCGCTGCAGCCAGCGGGCGGGTACGGTGGGCGCGCCGTCAACACGCATCGAGCGCGTCAAGATGGTTTTGTCCGCACAAAGGCATTGCGCGAAATCGTGGGCCGATAAACCGATGGATCGTTCAGGCGAGGGAAGGCCGAAACGTTTACGCATCGGGCGGGACATCCATGGGTCGAGGCCCGCATCCGGCGGCCATGTTTTTTCATTTAGGCCGGACAGAATCATGACATCCGCCCCGACAAGACGCGCTTCGAGCTGTCCCAGAATCATGAGTCGCGGATGGAGGCCGAAAGCGGGGCGGACGGCGATTCCTTTCATCATGTGTTCGAGCGCTGCAAGATATTGCCGCGCATCAAGTTCGGGCAAATGGCCGGCTTCGGCAAAAATTTCGGAAAACAGTTTTGCCGCCGCATCGCCGGCTTCGCCGCTCCAGAGGATTGCAGGGCCGCAGAATGTTTCGCAAACCTGCAAATGCGCATCCGCCCAAGCAGCAAAAGGATGCGCTTTCCCGTCATTCAAACGGATGAGCGGCGCAAAAGCCGTTTCGATAAAGCCAAGAGTTTTTCGAAAGCCTGCGGTTTCTTTGCCGCGGGTTTCCATGTCGGCTAGCTTGCTCTCATGAGCGTGAAGGCCGCCGCTAAAAGCCGGTCCGCGGAAAACATGCTTGTCCAGCGCGCATACCGCTTGCCGCCAGTCGCGAAAATCGGCAGGAAGGCAAAGCGCGTGTTTGGAAAAGTTCAAAAGCGCGACAGGTTTTAATTCATTGCAGAGTGTTTCAATGCATAAGCGTAAATAAGTACCTGTTTGCGTATCGGACAGCATTTGTCCGGCGGAATCGTCGATCTCTATGCCCCAGCGGCGGCATGCCATCGCGACGCGTCGGGCAAGGCGGCGGTCCGGCGTGACGAGTGCGGCGGTTTTTTCCTTATCTTCCAGAATGCCGCGCAAGCTAAGCGCGATGGTCAAGGCTTCTTCTTCTTGCGTTGCGCAGTCATAGCGCTCCAATGTTAGGTCGCCTTCCGATAAAGCCAGACGGGATTGAAGCGTTTGCCATTCCTGCGATGTTTCGGACGGGCGCATGACTTCGGTGCAAAAGGCGCGCCGTTTCTTTGCGCTCTCATCATCCTTGCAAGAAGGCCAAAGGGCGACATCGCTTCGTTCAAAAGATAAAGTTTGCAAAAGATGTTTGAGCGTGGCTTGCGGATGGGTGTCGTCCAGAGCGTCCCAGCTTTGCGCGTCCATATCCTGATCCAGCCCCGGCAAAACAATACAGCCATCGGGCAGGGACGAAATAGTTTTCAAAAGCGCGGCGGCGGCGGGAATGGATCCGGTCGATCCGGCGGCGATTACAGGATGCGCGGGCGGGTTTTGCGTCCAGTAATCAGCAAGGGATTTCAAGAGGCGGTTGCGGCGGTCGGCGGCGTCCATCACGCCGCGTTCTTGCAAAATTTTCGGCCACGCATCGCTCAGGATTTCAAGAAATTTCAAACTGATCTGCCAATGATCGGCAAGATCGGAATTGTCTATGGCGTGTTCGAGATTTTTCAGGTCGAGGTCTTCGGTATAAATCTGATCCATCAGGCGGCCCAATGCATCGGCCAGCGAAAGATCTTGCTCGATACCGCGGCTGCGTCCCATCTTTCCGATCAGCTCGGCCAGCAGGAATGTGCGGCGCATGGAGGAAATGGCCGGAGGCAAGGATAATTCCTGCTCGATGCCGGAGAGTAGCAACGAAAGTTCTTCGTCGTCGACATCCCCGATGGCGTCCATGCGGGGCAGCATCAAAGGCGCGCCATTGGTAATTTTTAAAAACGCTTCGCGCAAGGAGCGGCATGCGCGTCTGGTGGGAAGCAAAATCTGCATGGAGGCAAGCGTCATGGGGTCTTTGCCTGCTTTGTCTAGAATGCCCTTCGCGAGCGCGTCAACAAAAGCAACCCCGGCGGGGATGGTGTAGATGCGCGGTGTAGCGGGAATTTTGCTCATGCGGCTTCCTTCACGCCGCTTCTCTGCGGCGAAAATCCGCGTCAACGGCATGCAGGTCTTCGGGTGTGCTGATATGATACCACTCGCCGTTGTGCGCGATTCCGAAAAGCTTTTTTTCTTCCTGCGCTTTGTCCATCAATTGCAAAAAAGAAAAAGCGCCGTCAGGCGAGTCTTTGAAAATGCGCGGATGGGCAATGCGGATGCCGCCGAACATATAAGCACCCTGTTTTTCTTTTGACCGCGTGAGTCGGCCTTTGTTGTCCATGTCATAATCGCCCACGAAACCTGTGAGCGCCATTTTGTCTTTGGGCTGCACCATTTGCAAAATGTCCATAGCGGTTCCATCCCATGCATTGGCAAGACGTTCCAAAATCGGTGCGCCCGTTCCTTCTTCCCACAGCGCATCGCCGTTAATGATGTAAAAGGGATCGTTTCCGAAATGGTGCAACGCGTGTTTAATTCCGCCGCCCGTTTCAAGAAGATCTTGCTCTTCGGATAGAATGAGGCGCGGCTGACTTATATCCTGCAAATGTTGTTTTAAGACATCGCCTAGGTGGTGAAGGTTGATAACTATTTCTTTTACGCCCACATCGGACAGTTTTTCGATGGTGCGGCGAATGATGCTTCTACCCGCAATGGCGACCATCGGTTTGGGCATGGCGTCTGTATAGGGACGAAGGCGCGTTCCTTTTCCAGCGGCGAGAATAAAGGCTTTTTGCGGCTTGCTACTCATCAAACGTAATCTTTCGCGTTGTCTCGTTCAGCGGTTCCAGTGTAATGCGCCGTGCGTGCGCGGGAATATGCGGGCCCATTTTCTGCGGCCATTCGATCAGAATTGTCGCGCCGTCGCCAATCGCTTCTTCCAGTCCTATCTCGAAAATTTCATCCGGGTCTTCCAGCCGGTAAAGATCGAGGTGCCAAAGTTTTCCATCTATAGCGTCATAGGTTTGCACGAGCGTAAAAGTGGGGCTGGGCACATCGGTGTCTTGACCGCACAAGGAGCGGATGAAGGCGCGGGCAAAAACGCTTTTTCCTGCGCCCAAAGGGCCTTCGAGCAAGAACACGGCGCCACGCGGCGCGTCATGCGCGATTTGCGCCGCGATTTTGGCGGTCTTTTCTTCCGAGTCCGATATGTATGCGGCCATAGGAATTTATAGCCTTTGGGGATGCGAAGATCACGCGCCATTTGTAGGCGATTCACAGCGCGTTTCATCCATAAAAGGCTGGGTGGAAAAAGACAAAGAAGTATGCCACAACAAGCCTATGCCGCACGAACCCATTGAAACGGATGTCATCATTATCGGAGCGGGCCCGTCGGGCCTGTTTGCCGTGTTTGAGTGCGGGATGCTGGGTTTGAAATGCGCCGTGTTCGATTCTTTGCCTGAAATCGGCGGACAGTGCACGGCGCTTTATCCCGAAAAACCCATCTATGATATTCCCGGATGCCCTGAAATTCTGGCGGGCAATCTCATCCATAATCTGGAGAAGCAGGCCGCGTCGTTTGGTCCGAGTTACCATCTTGGCCAACAAATAGTTTCTTTAAGCAACAATAACGGCTTTTGGCAGATTGAAACGTCCAAGGCCGTGAGGGCCAAGGCCATGGCTATTATTATCGCAGCAGGCGGAGGGGCGTTCGGCCCGAATCGGCCGCCGCTCGAAGGTATTGAAAAATTTGAAAATTCTCCTGCAGGCAACGGCGTTCAATACATGGTTCGCCGGAAAGACGATTATGCCGGCAAGCGCGTCGTTATCGCCGGCGGTGGTGATTCCGCGGTCGATTGGGCGCTTTCGCTTGCTCCTATCGCGAAGAGCGTCCAGATCGTGCATCGCCGGCCAAAATTCCGTGCGGCGGCGGAAAGCGTGCGTCAATTGGAAGCCCTGGCATCTCAAGGCAAGGTCGAGTTGGTTGTCCCGTATCAGCTGAAAGATTTAAGGGGACGTGATGGTTTTTTAACGGAAATTATTGTTTACGATGAGGCGTCCAATGAAAACCGTACGCTCGAAGCAGATGTGCTGTTGCCGTTTTTCGGTCTAGCGGCGGAATTGGGACCGATTGCCGATTGGAGCCTTTCCTTGTCTCACAATCATATCTCTGTGGATGCGGGTACTTGTGAAACCAGCCAAGCAGGAATATACGCTATTGGAGACATTGCCGCATATAGAAACAAATTGAAACTCATTCTGACGGGCTTCAACGAAGCCGCCCTTGCCGCCCATGCCATCCGGGCGCGCCTCCGTCCGGATGAGCCGCTTCATTTCGAATACTCCACGACCAAAGGTTTGCCCGGCGCGGCCTGATGTATGCTCCGGTCTTGGCCGATCGCCCGATCGCGCGTATAATCAAGCATGCGCTTCGTTTCCCTTTTTCTGACGGCTTTGCTTCTGGTTTTTCCCGCTTTTGCCCAGCCCATGCTTTCCAGCGGCGGCAAGGAGGGGGAGATTTTGACCAAGCCGGTCTGCTCTGCCATTACAAACCGGTCCGATCAATCGATGACGGGCACGATTGCGACGGCGCCTCAGAAAATCGCTAGCGGCGATATTGTCCGTCATCGCGATAATTTTAAACTGGCCCCGGGAGAGAAGAAGCAGTTTTGTGCAACCGGCCCGTTTTTTGAAGGCCGCCGCCTCGAGATCACGCTGCGCACGCTAATTCCTCTCTTTACCTGTAAAACAAAGATCGACCGCGAGATTTTCCTTGATGCGGAATATATCGATGACGAGACGCGCAAATTGTCGGCGACTTGCTACTGACTAGAGCGTCAGCGTTGCGCGCGTGCCCTTGCCTTCTTCGCTTGCAATGTCGATCCGGCCGCCGTGCAGTTCCACGATATTTTTGACAAGCGTCAGACCCAATCCGGCGCCAGCCTGCCCGACTGTGCCTTTGTTTGAGGGAATGCGTTCGAAGGGTAGGAAAATGCGTTTTAAATCTTCTTCCGCGATCCCTATACCAGTGTCGCTGATTTCTATTTTTACGCCGTCCCCGTTTTTTTCCGCTGTAATATTGATTGTACCGCCTTCAGGCGTGTAATTGATGGCATTCCGGATTAAATTCAACAACGCCTGTTTGATTCTGCGTTCATCCATGTAAATCATCCCAATATTATCGGGACAGGATAATTTGACTTCGATTTTGTTCTTTCGCGCCCATTCGGTCACCAGATTGTTCAATCCGATCAAAAGCTCTTTAAGGTCCACGGCTTCTTTTTTCAGTTCCAGATAGCCAGCCTCGATGGTCGAAAGATCGAGAATGTCGTCGATCAGGTGGATGAGGCGCGTGCCGGATTCATGGATTCCGCCTGTATATTCTTTCTGACGCTCGTTGAGCGGGCCGAAATATTGATGGTCCAGAAGCTCTGCAAAGCCCATGATGGCGTTGAGCGGCGTCCGGAGCTGGTAGGAAACATTGGCGAGGAAGTCTGCCTTGAGCTGTTCTGCGGCTTCCAGCGCGGCATTTTTCTCACGCAATGCGTTCTCTACGCGCGTGGTGTCGGTGATGTCGTAATAGGAAACCATGACGCCGCCGTCGGGAAGCGGCATTGTTGCGTACCAGACATGAATGCCGTCCGTACGGGTCAGCTGGCCTTCGCGCTCGCTACGGTCCAGCCCTTGCGCGATGAGGTCCTTGCGCACGGCGGCCCAGTCATCGGGAATGAAAAATTCGGCTTTTTTATCAACGATTTTGTTGATGTGCGGTCCGCCATCAAGCTCTTCGGGGTTCAAATCCCAGAGCTTGGCAAAGGACGGATTCCAAAGTTTCAGGCGTCCATCGCCGCCGTACACCACAACGCCTTCGGCCAAATTGTCGAGCGTTTCCTTTTGGACGGCGATCAGCGTGTTGTAAGAGGATTCAAGCTCCAGACGGCTGGTAACGTCTTCGAACGTCATCATCAAGCCGCCCATCGGGTGCGGTACGGCGAGCATGCGCACGGCGCTTCCGTCGGGCAGATAGAGCATATCCTCGTGCGGGTCGATCAGGCGGGTAAACATATCCAGCCAGCCCTGCTTATACTTTCGAAAATCAGCCTGTTCCGGCAGGCGGCGCGCTTCTCGGAGTTTTTCGAGAATATCGCCGAGTTTCGGTTTGCCGTTCAGCCATTGATCTTCGAGGCCCCATTGCGCGGCAAAGGCGGAATTGTAAAATTCCAGTCCCTGATCTGCAGAGAAGATCGCGATAGCGCTCCGCAATTGTTCCAGCAAGGTTTTAGAGGCGTTGCGGTGGCGGTCCAATTCGCTTTGAATGTCTTCCTGGCGCGTGAGATCGCGCGCAAAACCCAGCGTCATATTGCTGGTAGGAAGCGGCTGCTCGTTCAATTCCATCCAGTGGCGTTTGCCGCTGACAATTATGTGGCTGCAAGATGTTTGGGGCTTGCCTTCGGCCAACGCATCCCGCGCCATGTCTTTGGGCGCGCGGCCCTGTCCTTTGGCGGAGATGACGATTTCGGCTTGATTGGCGCGTATGTCTTTTTGCTCTATCCCGAGCATCGCGGCATAGGCTCTGTTAGCCCAGATCAAATCACCCGCGCCATCGCGCAGCCATACCGCCAGCGGCAACGAATCCAGCGCGCCGTCTTTGACCGCGAGTTGTTTCTCTGCTTCTTCGCGGCCACGGCGAAGGGCCGCAAGCGTATCGTCTTCGGCGGACACATCTTCGGCCCAAAGAATGCGGAATGAGTCCTGACCATTTAAGGCCGCGCCCGCCGCGCCGCGAAGGCGCAAAATCTTTCGCCCGTTATCGAGGCGCACGTTCAAGGAAAAAGGCTTTCCTTCTTGTTCGAGGATCAAATATTGGCCTTCCAGAGCCGCGGAATCGCCGGTTTCGAGCGCGGCTTGCACATCCTCGATGCGGCTGACGCTGGCAAGGTCGAACATGGCGCAGAATCCATCGCTGTAGGCGACGCTACCGTCCTTGTGAAAGCCGCAATACTCGCCGGGAAAGGCATTCAAAAACGCTTCGAGCCGCGATTTTTCCAGCGCGAGCTGGTCCGCGCCTGTAAGGGGAGCGAGCAGGGCGGAAAAAAGCGAAGGCGGTTTTTGTGCGGCGGGTTTCATAGCCGGTTAATTTTACGGCTTGGGAGGGTGGAAGAAAAGAGATTTAAAAAAAAGATTACAGAATCACGGTGCGCGCGCCGTGCAGGAAAATGCGGCGTTCGGCAAAAAGGCGCACGGCGCGGGCCATCGCGCGGCTTTCGATGTCGCGCCCGATTTGTTGCATCTTTTCCGGCGTGTGGGAATGATCGATGCGTTCGATGTCCTGCACGATGATCGGGCCCTCATCGAGGTCTTGCGTGGCGAAATGCGCCGTTGCGCCGATGATTTTCACGCCTCGCTCATAAGCCTGATGATAGGGGCGGGCGCCCTTAAAACCGGGCAGGAATGAGTGGTGAATGTTGATGATGCGGCCGGCATGATTGCTGCACATTTGCTGCGATAGAATCTGCATATAGCGGGCGAGCAGAATCAACTCGCTGCCCGTATTTTCAACGAGCGCGGCAATCTGTTTTTCCTGCGCATCCTTGTTGCCAGCCACGATGGGGCAATGATGAAAGGGGATTTTGTTTGCATCGGCCAGCGGTTTGAGGTCCGTATGGTTGGAGACGATGCCCGTGATGTCGATCGGCAGCAATTTGGTGTTTTGGCGGTACAGCAGATCATGCAGGCAGTGGTCGGCCTTGGAGACGAGCACGAGGGTGCGCAAGGGTTTGGCAAGGTCGCAGACTTGCCATTCCATCTGGAACCGCGCAGCATTTTCCGGGAAATCTTTTAGAAAAGCGTCGAGTGATCTGCTTTGAATGGGGCGGAAAACCACCCGCATAAAGAACCTGCCCGAGAAATGATCGAAGAACTGCGAGGATTCTTCGATATTGCACTGGTTGTTGGACAGGGTGGCGGCAACGGCGGCAACGATACCGGGTTGATCGACGCAATGGAGGCGAAGCACATTCATGGCGTCATAGTCGCCCGAAACGGGATGCTTCGCAAGGGAGCAGGATTAACCCAGATACTGCTCTGGATGGGGACCGAGTTTGTCGTGGATGCGCTTGCGGTCTTTTTGACTTAAGTAGCGGCCAAAGCTTTGCGGGGTGGATGTGTCGAGGGCCGTTTTGCAGCGGGCGACGAGCGTGGAGCCCCATGTCTTATCATGCGGGCCGACCTGATATGCCACCGTATCATTCACCCATGCCTTGGCCCAGGCGCGCAAAAAGGCGCGCGGCTCTATACCGTGTTCTTTCAGGGCTTTGGGCTGGAAGCCCTTTTCCCTGTAGTCGGGCATGGCTTTGTGCAGGATTTCGACGAACGCGGCGGAATTGCTTTGGTTTTTGTCCGTAAGGCCTGCGCGGGCCTCTTCAAATTTTGTTTTCAGCTTACTCATGATGGGCGGGTTTTAACCCATCTTTCCTGCTTATGTCAATATTTTAAGGATTCGACAGTTTTGTGACAGAGATTTCCAGACTGGTTACGAACTTTGGTCCAGGGCGCAGTACCGCAAAGGTTGTGGGTTCATTGTTGGAGAAAGGTTCATATAAGTGAATGACGGTTGGTTCGGTTTGATCGGCATGCAGCACGACTGGATCAGAAATTGGATTTGTTTGGTCTGTTTTCATCATCTTGTCATTGTAAAGAAAATCAAATCTCAAATCGTTTCCGGAGACGGAAATTCTGGTTTTGATAATCTTTTCGTCCGGCCATGTTCCGGCGTCGATGGGCAGCATGCATGGACTGCGCTCGCTTGAACATTGAACGCGATATCGTTCACTGTGTGGTTTTGCAGGCAGGATATCGATAGCGTATTTTTCGCCGGCCCAAGCAGGGCTTGCTATTATCAGAGATAAAATTGCGTATGAGAGCTTTTGCATTATCTTCTTCAAAGTTAAAAAACTGCTTTTTGTTTCGATCACGCTTTATAAAAGAGCCCCAAACGATCGCATTCGGTGGCTAAGGTTTGGTAATATTTCCAAAGCTCGGGCGATCCTTGCTGGATCGGTGCATTTTTGCTCAAAGCGGCTTGCAAGGAAATCTTATTTCTTAACCAAGATTCGCCGCCATTCTCAATATTGTTAAGAAAAGGCTGGAAGCGGTCAAGGGCGCGCGCGAATTTTGACTCCTCTGTTTCACCATTCTCGAATTCATCCCACAAATCTAAAAAATAGTCTGACGCCTCTGGGGAAAGATCTTTGCAGATTTTTATGAAATTTTCGCGCTCGTTCTTTGGCGCATCCTTACGATTATCGGCATAAAAGAAAGTATCGCCAATTCCGATTTCGCCAAGGTCGTGGACGGCCAGCATGGACAGAATCCGTTCCATATTAAGATTTATATTTGCTTTGTCTTTCAGGACAAGCGCCATGAGGATAAGATGCCATGTATGTTCTGCTGTGTTTTCGCGTCTGTTCCATTCCTGCAAGTGCGTTTGCCGCAACACGCCTTTAAGTTTTCCTACATCGATAATGAACTGAAAGCTTTGTGCGACTTTTGTTTCGATTAGCTGAAAGATAGGCAACATGTTGGTTCTCCTTTTTTTAGATGTTAAAAAACCCGCCTTTCGGCGGGTTCTTCTAATTAGTAGCGGTAGGCGTCCGATTTGAACGGGCCGGATTGTTCGACCCCGATGTAGTCGGCTTGCGCCTTGGTCAGTTTCGTCAGCTTCGCGCCCAGTTTTTCAAGGTGCAGCATGGCAACCTTTTCATCCAGATGCTTGGGAAGAACGTAGACTTGCTTTTCGTACTTGTCGGCGTTGTTCCAAAGCTCGATCTGGGCCAGCGTCTGGTTGGTGAAGGACGAGGACATCACGAAGCTCGGGTGGCCTGTGGCGCAGCCGAGGTTGACGAGACGGCCTTCTGCCAGAAGCATAATGCGCTTGCCGTCAGGGAATTCGACTTCATCGACCTGCGGCTTGATGTTGTGCCATTTCAGGTTGCGCAGGCCTTCGACCTGAATTTCATTGTCGAAGTGACCGATGTTGCACACGATGGCGCGGTCTTTCATCGCGCGCATGTGGTCAACGGTGATGATGTCGATGTTGCCGGTCGTGGTGACGAAAATGTCGGCGCGTTTAACGGCGTCTTCCATTGTGACCACTTCGAAGCCTTCCATGCAGGCTTGCAGGGCGCAGATTGGGTCGCATTCCGTCACCATAACGCGCACGCCTTGAGAGGCCAGAGAAACAGCCGAGCCTTTGCCCACGTCGCCAAAGCCCGCAACGCAGGCGACCTTGCCGGCCAACATGACGTCTGTTGCGCGGCGGATACCATCCACGAGGGATTCTCGGCAGCCGTATTTGTTGTCGAATTTGGATTTGGTGACCGAGTCGTTGACGTTAATGGCGGGAACGGCCAGCGTGCCTTTCTTTGCCATTTCATAGAGGCGCAGAACGCCCGTGGTGGTTTCTTCGGAGATACCCTTCACGTCTTTCATCAGGTCCGGATAATCCTTGTGCATGATGGAGGTCAAATCGCCGCCGTCATCGAGGATCATATTCGCGGTCCAGCCGTTCGGGCCTTTGATCGTCTGGTGGATGCACCATTCGGCTTCTTCGTTCGTCTGGCCTTTCCATGCAAACACGGCGCAGGTGCCGGCGGCGGCAATCGCGGCGGCGGCGTGGTCCTGCGTCGAGAAGATGTTGCAGGACGACCAGCGCACGGTTGCGCCAAGCGCTTCGAGCGTTTCGATTAGAACGGCCGTCTGGATGGTCATGTGCAGGCATCCGGCGATGCGGGCGCCCTTGAGCGGCTGGGACTTGCCGTACTCTTTGCGGAGCGCCATCAGGCCGGGCATTTCCGTTTCGGCAATAACGATCTCTTTGCGGCCCCACTCTGCGAGGCTGATGTCTTTGACTTTGTAGTCATTTTCTACGGTTTTTGCGACAGCGGACATAAATATGCTCCTATAAGGGGTATGGGTTCAGCTTTCATTAAGAATTCCGCGCTAAGACTTAAGGGGAAAAACCTTTAAATGCAAGTTAGACATGATATCCGTATGACCTATAACCAGTTTAATTCCGAGGCCGCCGCGCCGCGCTACAGCTATAGCCGCAGCCCTGTCCACCCCCGTGGATTTATGATTTTGAAACATCCTGACAATGATGGACGTGAGCCTGCTGTCGTGGGTGATTATACCGTATTGGATTCACACGAAGATTTGGGCCTGTCCGAAAAAAAGGTGATGAATATCGTCTCGCTTTTGAACGGTCGCAAGGCGTTGATGCAGCTGGGCCATGAGACAGGCACACGCGTTTTATACAATATCGTGACTGAACAAGACGACGACGGCAAAGCCCGCGTTGTATTTTATAATTTGGGACAAGAAGGCGTTTCAATCGAGAACGCCCTGTTCCGGATAGAAAAGGACGAAAATGTTGCTTAAGGATATTTGCGAAAGCGCCGCCCGCAGCTTCGGCGATGAAACGCTCTGGGTGAAACGCCCTGATGCTTCGGTGCAGGTAAAGCAAGCTCCGGGGCTTGATAACAAATAATCAGCCGCGATCGATATCGCGGTGCTCGGCGGCGGCGTTAACGCCGCTTTGTTGCGCCCAGTCTTTCAACTTTTCCGCCATCACGACGGACCTGTGTTTGCCGCCCGTACAGCCGAACGCGATGGTCAGGTATGTTTTGCCTTCTTCGTGATAGCGATCGAACAATGGCTTTACCAAAGTTTTGAAATTCTCCACAAAGCCTGCAAACGACGCATCTTTTTCCACATAGTCTTGCACAGACTTATCCAATCCTGTGCGCGGCTTGAGCGTCGCGTCCCAATGCGGATTCTTTAAAAAACGCACATCCATAACGATGTCAGCTTCACGCGGCAGGCCGTTCTTGAACCCGAACGACATAAAGGTAACGGTTAGGCGCTGTCCCCGTTTTTCTTCGAAATATCCTGTCAGAACACGTTTCAAATCATGTATGGACAAATCCGTGGTGTCGATAATGGGGTCTGCGATCTCGCGCAATGGGTAAAGCAGGGACAGTTCTTTTTTGATTCCGGCGCTTGCGGGCCTGTCCCCCGATAAAGGATGCCGTCTGCGTGTTTCCGTGTAGCGCTGCTGCAAAACATTTTCGTCGCATGTGATGAAAACAACGCGGGCATTGTGGTTTTGCGCTTTGTCGATGATTGCCTGCGGGTCGAAGGCGCGGGTTCGGGTATCTATCCCGATGGCGATGGGTTTGATATGATCTCCTTCGGCCAGCAAGCTGTCCAGAAGCGAGAGAGGAAAATTGTCGAAAACTTCATAGCCCAGATCCTCAAGCACCTTCAGCGACGACGACATGCCCGCGCCGGACAGGCCGGTCATGAAAAGTAGCGGCTGTTGGGAGGCAGGGGCGTTCATGGATCAGGCCTGCGGCAGTTTGTTTAAAACGACATTGAAACGAGCGCCGATGATGGAGCCGTCGTCCTTGCGGCGGTTTTCCGCCCACAATTGACCACCGTGCGCCTCGACGATCTGTTTGGAGATCGATAGACCGAGGCCGGAATGGTTGCCATAGCCTTCGTGGTCGGGGCGTTCGGTGTAAAAGCGCTCGAAGATGGTGGTGAGCTTGTTTTCAGGAATGCCGGGGCCTTCATCGTCTACTTGCACCATGATCGTGTCGTTTTGCACCAGAACCCGCACAAAGACCTGCGCATGATCGGGGGAGAAGGATAGGGCGTTGGACAACAGGTTGCCGAAAACCTGCGCCAGACGATCCGTATTCCCCTTCACGGCAAGGCCGCCCTCTTCGGGCATCTCCAGAACGATTTTGGTGTCTTCTCCGTCCTGATCGTTGCCGCCGCGCTTGAGCGGCTGCTTGTAGGCATCGCGCAGTCGGAACATGAGGGCCGGGATATCCACCCGCCCCATTTCGTCGCGCGAAAGTTCCGCATCGAGGCGCGAGGCGCTGGAGATGTCCGAGATCAGGCGGTCGAGCCGCTGGACGTCATGCTGGATGATATCCATCAGTTTTTTGCGGTTGTCTTCATCCTTGATGCGGCTGGCCGTTTCCACGGCGCTGCGAAGGCTGGTCAGCGGGTTCTTGATTTCATGGGCCACATCCGCAGCAAAACGCTCGATCGTGTCCATGCGGGTAAAGAGCGCGTAGGTCATATCGCGCAGGGCCAGCGACAATTCGCCGATTTCGTCGTTCCGGTGCGACATATCGGGAATCTCGATGTAGCGGCCTTTGCCTTGTCGCACGGCTTCCGCAGCAAAAGCGAGGCGCTGGAGCGGACGGGAGATGAGGCCGGACAGGTAGATCGAGAGCATGACCGTGATGCCGAGAGAGCCAAGAAATACGCGGAAAACATCGACGCGCACTTCTGCAATAGATTTTTCCAGCTCTGCGCCGTCGCGCAGCAAAAGGACGACGCCCATTACCTGTTTCGCCTTTTGAATGGGGGCGGCGACGGTCAGGATGATGCGTCCGCTTTTGTCTTTCCATGCGCTGGCCTGCACCGTGCCCGACAAGGCGGATTGCGTGTCTGGAAAGGTGTAGATATTGGCGATCTGGCTGTCGGGAAATTGCGTCAGCTGCGTTTTCATCGGGATGAGGTCGAGAAAGCGCGTCGCGGATTGCGTAAAGAGGGAATCGAATGTCACTTTTTGCGCGGCGGGAACAAGATTTTCCATCTCTACGCCGTCCGGCCCGCTGGATAGTTGGTGCGAGTCCGCCAGCACAGAACCATCAATGGCATAAAGCCGTATACGGCTTTTGCCGATTTCTCCAAGGCGGCGCACCATGCGGCGCGCCAGTTCGGGTTTGACGGCTTCTATTTCCTGCGGATCTTCAAACGGGATAGGCGAAATCTGGAAGACCGGGCGTACGGCGCCTTCGGAAATAGCGCCCGAGAAAAGTTGCGCTTCGGAACGAAGGCCGGCCAGTTCTCCTTCGATTAATGAATCCGTGTACTGGCCCAGATAAAGGATGCCCAGACCCAAAATCATGATCGCGATGATATTCACCGCAAGGATGCGGACCGTCAGGCCGCTCATCTGGTCGGTTGGGTGATTGAGGTCGAAATCGTCGCGGACGCGTTTTTTGCGCTTGAGCAATCTGACCAAAAGGGAGAGTCCCGACACGGGCGCGCTATTCCTTGTACCGGTACCCGATTCCGTAGAGGGTTTCGATATGGTTGAAATCGGTGTCCGTTTGCTTGAATTTCTTACGGACCCGTTTGATGTGGGAATCGATGGTTCTGTCATCGACATAGATATTCTCACCATAGGCCATGTCGATCAACTGATCTCTGTTCTTAACGTGGCCGGGGCGCTGAGCCAAGGCTTTGACAAGAAGGTATTCTGTCACGGTGAGGTTGACGGGCTGGCCTTTCCATGTGCACAAATGACGGGCGTCATCCAGCTCGAGATGGCCGCGCACCACTTTTTCCGTTTTTGCTTTAGGTTCGTCATCCTTTTGTTTTTGCAGGTCCTGACGGCGCAACAAAGCGCGGATGCGTTCGATCAAAAGCCTCTGGGAAAAGGGCTTTGTGATGTAATCATCCGCGCCCATGCGCAGGCCGATCACCTCGTCAACCTCGTCGTCCTTGGAGGTCAGGAAAATAACAGGAATGGCCGATTGTTCGCGCAGTTTGGAAAGCACTTCCATACCGTCCATACGCGGCATCTTGATATCGAGGACGACGAGATCCGGCGGCGCGGCGGTGACGCCCTTCAACCCCTCTTCGCCATCGGAGAAGGTTTTAACGGAAAAGCCTTCGGCTTCCAGTGCCATGGACACGGAGGTCAGAATGTTCCGGTCATCGTCGATCAGGGTAATGCTGTGCGTCATCAAAAACTGCCTCTTTATAATACCATCAATGATTTAACCCCCAATCGGGACCCAATCAAGGCGCAATATGGGCATTTCAATGGTATCGGGGAGAAATTATGCTTCGCCAGATTGTATATTTCTTTCAAAAATTACATTTTTTACAAGTAAGAATTGGTAATTTATAAATTAACGTGCTACTGTAATGATCTAAATTATTTTATGTATATTGTGTGAGATTGAAGTGCGTCATACATTCAATGACAAAGGTTTAAAAGTCCTAACCGCCTCCCACTACAAGCAGAGCTGGTTGAGGGATAAGCCCGTCGACGAGGCATTAAAGAGGACGCCCGGCCTTTCGGACCACCCTTCTTACTGGGGAGCCAAGTACGGCGGCGATAAGGATAGCGCCATCCGCGTCGTTCGGGATTCCATAGACCATTTGCAACTTGCCAGAATGGCCATGGAAGTTAAAGCGATCGAGGCTGAATACGGCCAAAAACCGATCATTGTGGCTCCCTACAAAGAACACAGCAAAAACAAGCTTGCCCGTGCCGCAGCAGTCCATTTGGGACGCGAATTGGGCTTGGAAGTGGACACAAGCGTCATTGAAATCAGTCAGATGTCCCGAAAAACGTTTTCCAAGATGGAGCGCGCCTTGTGCGCGGCCGCGGAATTCGAGGGTGTCAGCAAAAAAGGTGCGCCGCATATTCTAATTGATGATAATATGTTAAGTGGTAGCACCTTGGCAGATCTGAGGGGCCATCTCATGGACAACGGTAGCGATGTGGTCTTGGGGATGGTGCTGTCGACGCCGGACGGGCAGGATCTGCAATTAAATCCTTCTCAGCGGCAAATACAGAGCGTAGAATCAAACTTTAGTACTTACATACGAAAATGGATCGGTAGCAAAATCAATGGCGGAATCGAAAGTCTCACAAGTCTTGAAGCGGATATTTTCTCGAAGCCTGGGGCGCGAAGAGAACTTCTCTCCCTCATTACGCCAACTGCGCGTTAATTCGCGCGAGGAAGTAGTGGATCTTCAGAACAGAATCGAAAAACTGCCGCGCATCACGCACGGCGGCTGATTTACTCTGCCAAAATATTCCCCATCAGGAACAGAGAGCCGGTGATCAGCACGCGGCTCTTTTTTTTGTTCTTGTGACGAGCGGCCAGCTGTACGAGAGCCGTACGTGCGTCTGGAGCGCTTGAAACATTCTGGAAACCAAGTTCGCGGG
Source organism: Micavibrio aeruginosavorus (assembly GCA_003241475.1). GTDB lineage: Bacteria > Pseudomonadota > Alphaproteobacteria > Micavibrionales > Micavibrionaceae > Micavibrio_A > Micavibrio_A aeruginosavorus_A. The sequence continues at coordinate 12,805 of QFQB01000004.1, read as the reverse complement.
CAAGGACGGCCAGCTCGTCTGGCTGGAAGGACGTGGCTTCGCCCTTAATCCGCGTTGCCGTTATGCTGGCGGCATATGGCAATAGGGGTTTGAGAAAAGCGGCGGGGTCTTTTCTGTTGACCATGGCGATGATTATGTGAAGAGCACGCGGATCGTGTTCCTTCCAGCTCTTCATTTGTTCGCCCAAGACCATGCCGGCGCTGTCGTTGTGGCCGCCATCGATGATGAGGTGCCAGTCTTCGGGCAGGAGATCTTTGTACGGGTGGGTTTCCAGAGTCTGCAGACGCCCCGGCCATTCAACATTGGCCAAACCTGTGGATAAAGTATCCGCTTTAAAATGCTCCGGCGCAATGATCCTGAATGCGGCAAGGGCGGCGCCGGCGTTCCAATATTGATGATTCCCCAGAAGTGCGGGTTTTGGAAGCGCAATAGAGTCACTTCCGTAGCGAAACAAGAGTTGGTCCGATTCAGGGGCACTGGCCCAGTGTGCGCCTTCGCGCACCAGCGGAGCTTCTGTGGATAAGTTTGTAGAGTAATTTTGGAAAACATTGATGACTCCGGCTTGCACCGCTTCGTCCGTCTGGTGGCCGATAACGCAGGGCACGCCGGATTTCATGATACCTGCTTTTTCAAAGGCGATCTGGGTCAATGAATCGCCCAGAAATTTCATATGATCATAGGAAATGGTGGTGATAATGGCGAGTTTCGGATGCGCCACCACATTGGTCGTATCGAGCCGCCCGCCCATGCCTGTCTCCAGCAAGAGCCAGTCGGCTGACACACGGCTGAACGCCAGAAACGCCGCACAGGTAAACATCTCGAAGAAGGTAATCGGTTCACCATTGTTGATTTCGATACACTCCGTCAGAACGTCGATCAGGCCTTGTGACGTGATCGGATTTCCGGCAAGGCGGATGCGCTCGGTCGGGTGAACCAAATGGGGTGAACTATAGATATGCACCGTCTGACCCGAGGCTTCTAGAAGCGCGCGAAGTGTTGCAATTGTTGAGCCTTTGCCATTGGTTCCAGCCACATGCACCACCTGCGGCAAGCGCAGATGCGGGTTGCCGAGCCGCTCGAGAAAACGATACGTGCGGTCCAGAGACAGCTCGATTTCCGTGTGATAGAAGCCATACATGTGGTCCATCACCTCGCGCAGGCGGGCCTCGATGAACGGGTCATCAGACGCACCGTTGAACCGCGGTATGACCCGCTTATTCATATCGATACCCATCGTTTTCTTTTCCGTCATTTGTTCCCATAAAAGAAAATTCCGCCGACGCAATTGCACCGGCGGAATTTGAAATCATGAGTGTGGTCATTACCGGCTTGCAGATTTTTTGGCCGGCTTGGGGGTCCCCTGACCCGCGTTCGCCGCCTTCTTTTTCAGAATGGCTACCGTGCCGGCGGCGACCTGTTTATTCTGTTTCGCGGCAAGCTTGCCGCCGCCGCCTAGCAACTTGAGGTTCGATTTGCCCTTGGTATCACCCGTACCGACGTTGCGGATCATGAGGAGGTCCAGCAGGCGTCCGATCGTTTCTTTCAGTTCGGCGCGCTTGACGACCATATCAACCATTCCGCGCTCGAGCAGGTATTCGGCTGTCTGGAATTCCTTAGGCAGGGTTTCGCGGACCGTTTCTTCGATCACACGGCGCCCGGCAAAGCCGATCATGGCGCCGGGTTCGGCAAGGTGTATGTCTCCAACCATCGCGAAAGAAGCGGATACGCCGCCGGTCGTTGGATTTGTCAGAAGGACCAAATAAGGCAGGCCTTCTTCCTTGACCATATCGACGGCGATAATCGTGCGCGGCATTTGCATAAGCGAAAATGCGCCCTCTTGCATGCGCGCGCCGCCGGAGGATGGAATGACGATGAGCGCGGCATTTTCCTTTACGGCTGTTTCAGCCGCTTTGACGATGCCTTCGCCCACGGCCGTCCCCATCGAGCCGCCCATAAAGGCGAAATCGAAGGCGGCGATTACGGCTTTGTTGCCGCCGATCGTGCCGCTGGCCAGAATGATGGCATCCGATTCCTTGGTCTTTTTCTGGGACGCGCTCAGGCGGTCGACGTATTTCTTGCTGTCTTTGAATTTCAGCGGATCGTGCGGAACGCGCGGGGTAGGGATGCGCTGGAACGCGCCGCCGTCGAACATCAGCTCAAGACGTTCTTTTACATCGATGGCGAGGTGATGGCCGCAGTGGTAGCAAACATTCAGGTTAGCCTTGAGTTCTTTGTGGAAGAGCATGCCGTCGCAAGACTCGCATTTTTGCCAGAGATTGTCGGGAACGTCTTTTTGTTCGGCGATAATCGAGCGGATGCGGGGACGGATGAAATTGGTCAGCCAGTTCATTCAGGGCCTTGATCATTGTTGAAACAGGCCCGCATTTAGCGCCGATGGCCTTGTAAAGTCAAGAAAATCGCCCTTGTGGCCAAGGGGTTATCCGCAGGCTGATGTATTATTAACTATTTGAAATTAAATAAATATAATAGATTTATGCGGCTTTTTTAACGTCCCGCACGGCAGAGGCCAAACGGGCGGCCATGGCGCCGATTTTACCCGGCAACGCGGGATCCGCCGGATTTTCCGCCACAGGCTGGATGAGGGCGGAGCCGACAATCACGCCATCGGAAATGGCGGCCATGGCGCTGGCGTCTTCGGGGGTTTTGATCCCGAAACCGGCCAGAACCGGCAGGTTCGTCTGTTTTTTAATGGCGGCGATATGGGTGCCGACTTTGACAGGATCCGCCGAAGCCGTGCCTGTGATCCCCGCGATCGACACATAATAAAGAAAGCCGCCCGCCGTTTTGAGAATTTCGGGCAGACGGGCTTCGTTCGTGGTGGGCGCGACCAACCGGATAAGATGTATATTATTTTGCTGCGCTTTTTGAACGATTTCCTCATCTTCTTCCGGCGGCAGATCGGCAATGATAAGTCCGTCTATTCCTATCGATTTGCAATCATTGATAAATTTTTCGTATCCGTAAGCCATGATCGGATTAAGATACCCCATGAGGACGATAGGGGTACCGTTATTTTTGCTGCGGAACCGTTGCACAATTTTCATGACGCCTTTGAGTGTCATGCCAGCTTTAAGAGCGCGAAGTCCTGCCGCTTGAATGACGGGTCCATCCGCCATCGGGTCTGTGAAGGGCATGCCGATTTCAAGGATATCGACGGATTTGGCCAGCTCCTCAAGCACGGCGAGAGAGGTTTGCGGCTCGGGGTCGCCTGCCATGTAATAGCTGGCAAGCGCCTTGCGGCCTTCGGCTTTAAGAGCGGCAAATGTCTGGTCTATCCGGTTTGTCATGGCCGCATCCTAGCGGAAACGCGGCGGAAAGCGACTATAAAATCTTAGCGGCGAACAGCTGGTTCACCTGCATGGAAGAGGCTTCGGGATGATTCCTGAAACCCGGTCTGAAGCCGCGCGGTATAAGGGGCACCATCGGCACCCGCCCGTTGATCTTTCGGGGAATAAAGGTCAGGACCTTATCCAGCCCGGCCTTGGCGGCGGCTTCTTTTTGCGCATGGAAGAAAACGGCGCGGAACGTGTTCAGATAATTGGGGATGAGCGTCAGGTTTGCCGGATCGTTGGCGCCGCCGACGATAAGGGGGATGATATGGTCGAGCGTGGCGTCATAGAACTCCTTGGGAATCTGGCCTTGCGCGGCGATTTGCGTGATGTGGGCAGGCGCGATGCCCATCCGTTGCAGGGCCTCATGATGGGTGGAATTTGCGAAAATCTCTTGTATCAATGATCGGCGCACGCTTTTGTTGAAATCCTGACGCAGATGTTGGCGTTCTTCTGTGGGGGCTTGTACGAGCGTATGGCTGGAGAGCTCCAAACAAGGCGGTAGATTGGATAGAACGGCATCGAAAAGAACGGCATTTGCACGCGAAGCAAAAGTGGCCTTACGGCGATTGTCTCTACTCGATCTTTGATACTTCGAAAGTACGCCAGCTTCATGCGTGCGGAACGCCTTATAGAGGGCTTTCTTAAGCGCTTGTAAGTCTTCTGTGGGCACGGGAGCATACATGAGGCGGTGATATCTTTATTTCCGTATTTCTGCAAGCGCTTTAAGGGCACGGCCCGTCGTGATCAAGCAATTCATGGGTAAGTTTTAGAATGTCTCTGGTCGGTGGGCGAAAGCCATTGGGAATATAGGGGACTATGACACGGTTGCCCTGTCCATCCATTCGGGGGCGGAAGCTTATTATATCGGTTTGATTGTTCATGACCTGCAACATAACAAAACGATCTTTAAGACTATTAAGGTAAAATGGCACGACGCATAAATTGGGGGCAGTATTGTCTCCGCCCAGCCAACGATCGACAATATGATCGACGGAAAGGTCAAGGAGCTGCCCGCTATTATTGGGTAAGTTTGTATCATTGCGAAAAAATTCCGCAAAATGGTGATCGTTAAGATTCATACGCTCTAAGGTTTTCAGTGAGGCCTTATCCTGGAAAACCTCAATCAAGAACGGCCTTTGAACACGGCGCGAAAATTCAACCTTTAATTGCTGGCGGTCTTTTGCAGATCGAGGCTGTCGTTCGAAGGTAAATAGCTCCAGAGACGGGGGTAAATTTGTGCAGACTTTGCCAAAGAACGTTAGTTGACGTTCGAGTATGCGTTTTTTTTCCCAGAGCTTTATATGGTCTTCAGCGGATGCGGCATATAAGGCCCATTTCAGTCCCCCTATCTGTTCGAGCAGAATATCTTCTACCTCGTGACGAAGCGTCTTAATTCTGGCTATAGGGTCGATAAGCATGCGCCCCTATAGCACGTACGATCAAAATATGGAAATATTTTAAAAAATTAATTCTTCACGCCCACGCAGACAAGGATTTCATGCAATCCGGCCTCGAAGAAGCGGGAGCCGTAGATTTCAACGTCGGTTCTAAAGGCGCGTTTTAGGTCCGATTTCCATACGGCCTGCCATGTTTCAACCAAGGCCTTGGGCTGTTCGCCTTGAGCGGCGAAAATCATGTAATCTCCGCCTTCCACGAAAACAGAGGTCAGGCCTTCGACCAGCGCGATATCAGCCCCCGGTTTGATGCGGCATCCAATGGTCAGGCTATAAGGGGCGTCGGCCCCGCCTTCATAGGAATGATAGACGGAGTAAATCGCCTGTCCGTCTTTGGCGGGGATGGCTTCTCCGACGGCTTCTTCGAAGAAGCGTTGCCAGAGGGCATTGATGTCCTCGGCGGCTTTGCCATCCTTATTCGTTGTGCGGATTGTCAGGCCGACGACCGTAAAGCCGCTGATTTCCTGAGTTTCTTTCGGCTCTTTTTGCTGCACTTGTGCGCTCATATTTCTACTCCGAGTTTTTCGGCAACGGCGAATATATCCTTGTCCCCGCGGCCCGACAGATTGACGATCATCAGATGGTCCTTGGGCAGTTCGGGGGCTTTTTTCAGGGCATAGGCAATGGCGTGGGAGGATTCCAGCGCTGGGATAATGCCCTCTAATTTGCTGCACAATTGGAAGGCATTTAAAGCTTCCTCATCCCTTGCGGAAACATAATTCACGCGCTTTTGATCAAACAGCCAGGCATGTTCCGGCCCGATTCCGGGATAGTCCAGACCGGCGGAAATGCAGTCGGCCTCGATAATCTGGCCGTCGTTATTTTGCAGGAAGTAGGATTTCATCCCGTGCAGCACGGCGGGGCTTCCGCCTGCCAGCGAGGCCGCGTGGTGGTTCGTATCGACGCCGTGCCCTGCTGCTTCCACGCCGTACATGGCAACGGAAGGGTCGTCCAAAAACGGGTGGAACAGGCCCATGGCGTTCGAGCCGCCGCCGATGCAGGCGACCAAGGAATCCGGCAGGCGGCCTTCTTTTTCCAATATTTGGGCTTTGGCTTCGGTGCCGATAATAGACTGGAAATCCCGCACCATTTCAGGGAACGGGTGGGGGCCGTTGACGGTGCCGATCAGGTAATAGGTATCCTCCACATGGGCAACCCAGTACCGCAGGGCTTCGTTGATGGCATCTTTGAGGGACTGCGAGCCGGAGCCGACAGGCACCACTTCCGCCCCCAAAAGCTTCATGCGGAAAACGTTGGGTTTTTGCCGTTCGATATCCTTTGCGCCCATGAAAATTGTGCAGGGAAGATCGAACAAAGCGCAGACGGTGGCGGTTGCCACGCCGTGCTGTCCCGCGCCGGTTTCGGCGATAATATGCTTTTTCCCCATGCGCTTGGCGATCAGGATCTGGCCAAGGCAATGATTGATTTTGTGTGCGCCCGTATGGTTGAGCTCGTCGCGTTTGAAATAGATTTTGGCGCCGCCGCAATGCTGCGTTGTTTTTGCAGCAAAATAGAGCGGGGAAGGGCGGCCGACATAGTCCTTGCACAGGGCGTTGAACTCATCCCAGAAGGCTTCGTCGCCGCGGGCGGCGTAAAAAGCCTTTTCCACGTCGAGGATAAGAGGCATGAGGGTTTCCGCCACATAGCGCCCGCCGTAGGGGCCGAAATGGCCGTGTTCGTCGGGTCCGGAGCGGTAGGAGTTAGGGTTTTTGGGCTTTGCGGTCATACCAAAGCTTATAGCGATCTTGCCGCCTCGATAAAAGCGCGGATTTTGGCGGGGTCTTTAATGCCCCGGCTGGCCTCTACGCCGCTGGAGACGTCCACAGCGGGGGGACGCAGGAGGGCAACGGCCTCGGCAACATTCGAAGGGGTTAAGCCGCCGGCCAGCATCCACGGGAGCGGGCTTTGAAAATCCTTGAGCAACGCCCAGTCGAACGGCAAGCCGTGGCCGCCCGGCTGGTCTGCTGTGCCCTTGGCATCGAACAATAGCCAATCGGCGCTACTCGCATAATCATCGGCATCCAAAAGATCGTCGCGGCTGGAAATGGGCAGGGCCTTGATAACGGGCAGACCGAAGCGGGCTTTGATGTCCGCCACACGGCGGGGGGATTCCATCCCATGAAGCTGGATCATGTCGATGCGTACATTTTCCAGAGTTTCGGTCAGCGTTTTATCGTCCGGCTCTACAAACAAGCCGACTGTTTTGACGGAATCCGGAACATATCCGGCCAAATAGGCGGCAACCTCGATCTCGACGAAGCGCGGCGAGGAGGGATGAAACACCAAACCGATAAAATCCGCTTCTGCTTCGAGCGCGGCGGTCATGGCGTTGGGAGAGTTGATTCCGCAAATTTTGACGAGCGTCTTCATGCGGCGATCGAGGCGATGATATCTCGCGCCGCATCTGCCGGATTTTTTGCGCTCGTGATCGGGCGGCCGATGACGAGATGCGTCGCACCCAGTGACACGGCTTCGGCGGGGGTCATAACACGCTTTTGATCTCCGGCGTCCGACCCAGCGGGCCGTATTCCGGGGACCATCAGGGTGAATTCAGGACCGTGAGTATCGAAAAGTTTTTTGATCTCGTGTGCAGAACAAACCACGCCGTCCAAGCCAGCCTTGGCCGTGAGGGAGGCGAGCCGCTGAACCTGTTGTGATGCATCGGGTTGACCCACCTCTTCTAGCGCAGAATCATTCAGGCTAGTCAATACGGTGACAGCCAGCAAACGGGTCGCTTTGGCGCAGGATAATTTCGCTACGCGCATCATTTCATAGCCGCCGCTGGCATGAACATTTAGATACGCCACGTCCAGAGGAGCCGCAGATTCGATGGCTCCAGCCACTGTATTAGGGATATCGTGATATTTTAGATCCAAAAAGACGCTCGGCTTGACCCGTTGTTCGAGGATCATTTGCACCCCTTGTGGGCCGTGCATGTTGAAGAACTCGAGCCCGAGTTTTGTGCCGCATCCGACCTCGCCCATGGCGGCCGAAAGCTCTTTTGCCAGACCCAGATCTTTGGTGTCGATAGCACAATAGATGAGCGGGAGACCGTTTCTGGATTTCATATTATTTCTTGTCGGTAAAGCTGGAAGGGATCAGGCTGTAATTATGTGAAGGTGTAGAGGAGTGGCTGGGTGTCTCTATTTGTTTTTCCAGAGTCTTTACGCGCTTCTTCAGATCGCGACGGTCTTTGCGCAAATGTCCCATCGCTGCCCATGTCATAATTGCGCCGAAGAGGAAACCAAAAGCGATGGCTACAAGTACAGGGGCGTACAGGGGGAGGGTCCAATCTGGATAGAACGGGTTTACCGTAACTTCGACAGTCTTATCATTGTAAAGGGCAAAACCAACCGCGCCTACAATAAAGGGCAGAGTCAAAAGCCAGGCCAGTAATGTGAAGAAAAAATCTTTCATGAAATTCTTCTTAGCATGATGAAAAATCGAAGGCACGGCGCAAACGCGCGAAGGCTTCTTTTCATCCCCCGTTTCGTCCACAAAACCACTCACAGAATCGGTAGGGCCAAAAAAACGCCCCGAAGGGCGTTTTGGAATTCTTATTCGTCGTCTTCACCGTGATCGACCCCGCCATTGAGGCGCTCGCGCAGACCTTTGCCGGTTTTGAAGAACGGAAGGCGCTTGGCGTCAACCTGAACGGTTTCGCCGGTACGCGGGTTGCGGCCTGTGCGGGCATCGCGGGATTTTACGGAGAACGCGCCAAAGCCGCGGAGTTCGACGCGGTCACCTTTGGCCAGTGCGGTCGTGATTTCTTCAAAAACCGTATCGACGATTTTTTCAACATCGCGCAAGAACAGATGCGGATTGCGTTCCGCGAGTTTCTGAATGAGTTCGGATTTGGTCATGCCATAATCTCCTCAAAGGGGCAGCCTTGCTTTATTATCAAAGTGTTGGCTGACAGTATGCTTTTCAATGGATACCCCCTAAGAATGACCCAAAAAAAGGGGTGAGGTCAAGCAAAACATTGATAGATAAGGATATTCCGACAAAATCGGCAGAAAATGGGGATTCTCGGCCCTGTGTTAAGGATTTTTAAAAGCCTAAGGCGCGGGCGCGCCGGTATTGATCCCGCCCCTAGGGACCAGAAAATAGCCAATGAATTTATATCGGCCGACATCCGCTTTTTGCGGATCGGTGATCGGCTGGCCGCTATTGTCGAGATTGGTTACGTTGGCCGATCCGTCTTTTTGCGACCATAAGCCGCTACGGTCCTGCCGCATAAAATGAAATTTCAAACCGTTTCTTATATCCTGAACATCGTGCGCAATAGGGCGTATGAAAAAGGCAACGCGATAAAATCCGGCGCGGCTTTGCTGCTTTTGACCTGTGTAAAGGAGGCCGTCGCCTTCGGCGCCATGAATAACAGCGTTTTTGTATGCATTGAAATTGGCGGCAATGCGCGTCTCAACTTTTAAAGCGTTCGGACCAAATGCCGCATGTCCGGGAATTGCGTTAAAGGGCGTGTTCCGCGAAGCTTTTACACGGTTATTGGCCTCATAGGCATAGCAATTGTTCTTGAGCTGGTAGCCTTGCGGTTTATAGACGTTCCGCATATCCAAGATCATCGTCGCCGTTTTTGAGGGATCGAGATCGAACCATTGGGAGAGAGCTTGTGCGAGCGCTGAATATTGGGATGGCAAATAATCCTGCATATAGCTGTGTACGATCAGCGCAGCGTGAAAGGCGCGTTCCGCTCCGGTTGCCGGAAGGTCTGTTCCTTCGAAGGACGGCGCAATAATCTTGTCGATGGCGGGACCATAAAGATGCGACAGCCGCGCGAGATCCTCGTTGCTGATATCGTTCCATTTTTCCGGCTCGTAAGCATTCGCGGCGAGAAGGGACGGATCGACCGGCTCAAAGCCTTGATCGCCAGCGCAGGCCGCTAACATCAACAGGGGCGCGAGATGTTTTTTCATGCGGTCTATGTAATATTCAAAATAATATTATGTCAATATATTTTGAAACGGAAAAAAACCGGACCTTTTACAAGGTCCGGCTAGTTATGCGGTTTGAACCAACGAAGGAGATGGAGATCTACCTAATTCAAACGCATGTCTTTTACTGGATCCCCGATGTTAGCGCCTTGCTTCGCAAGACCTCGGGGACGGCGCTTTCGCGTCGATTACTCGGCTGCGTCGTCCTTTTTGGCTTTCTTGGCAGCTGGCTTTTTCGCCGGTGCTTCGGATTTGCCAAGGGCCGCACCTAGAATGTCGCCAAGGGACGCGCCGGATTCGGTCGAACCGAATTGTTCCAGAGCTTGCTTGTCTTCATCCAGTTCGCGTTGCTTGATCGAGAGTAGAGCGTGGTTCTTCTTCTTGTCGAAGGACAGAACTTTCGCATCCACTTTCTCGCCAACGGCGAAGCGGTCGGGGCGTTGTTCGGAACGCTCGCGGGACAGATCGGCTTTCTTGATCGTTCCGGTTGCGCCGTCAGCCAAGGAGACTTCGATGCCTGTGCCGGTAACTTCCGTAACCGTACCAGTCACGACTGCACCTTTCGGCAGGCCGCCTTTTGCCGCGCCTTCAGGCTCGGACGTCAGCTGTTTCATGCCAAGAGCAACGCGTTCCTTCTCAGGATCGATGTCGAGGATTTTCACCTTACCCTTGTCGCCTTTCTTGTACTCCTTCAGAACGTCTTCGCTCTGATCTTCCCAAGAAATGTCGGACAGGTGAACCATGCCGTCGATGTCGTCGTCGATACCAACAAACAGACCGAATTCGGTGATGTTGCGGATTTCGCCTTCGAGGATTTCACCGACCTTGTGCTTGGCGCCGAAGCCAGCCCATGGATTTTCCTGGCATTGTTTGATGCCAAGGGAAATGCGGCGTTTTTCCATGTCGACTTCGAGAACCATAACTTCGATCTCTTGGGACGTGGAAACGATTTTGCCCGGGTGAACGTTTTTCTTGGTCCAGGACATTTCGGACACGTGAACGAGTCCTTCGATGCCGTTTTCCAGTTCGACGAACGCGCCGTAATCAGTGATGTTCGTGATGCGGCCTTTGAATTTAGCCCCAACAGGATATTTGCTGATAACGCCTTCCCATGGATCGGATTCCAGTTGTTTCATACCGAGGGAGATACGGCCATTATCCGCATTGTAGCGAATGACTTGTACATCGACGGTCTGGCCAACTTGCAGAACTTCGGATGGGTGGTTGACGCGTTTCCACGAAATGTCCGTGACGTGTAGCAGACCATCGACGCCGCCCAGGTCAATAAACGCACCGTAATCGGTGATGTTCTTGACCAGACCTTGTACGACGGATCCTTCCTTGATGGTCTCGAGGAGGTCGGAACGTGCAACATCGCGGGATTCTTCCAGAACGGCGCGGCGGGAAACAACGATGTTTCCGCGTTGACGGTCCATTTTCAGGATCTGGAACGGCTGCGGTGTGCCCATCAGCGGCGTAACATCGCGTACTGGACGGATGTCGACTTGAGAGCCAGGCAAGAACGCAACTGCGCCGCCGAGGTCAACCGTGAAGCCGCCTTTAACGCGACCGAAGATAACGCCCGTAACGCGCTCGCCTTTGTTCGATGCTTTTTCAAGATCGATCCAGACTTCTTCGCGGCGCGCTTTTTCGCGGGAGAGAACGGTCTCGCCTTCGCGGTTTTCCATACGGTCAACGTAAACTTCGACGATATCGCCGACGCGCACTTCAGGATCTTGTCCTGGCGTCGAGAATTCGCGAAGAGAGACGCGGCCTTCGGATTTTAGACCCACGTCGATAATGACGGCGTCTTCTTGTACTTCGATAATTTTGCCTTTGACGACATTGCCTTCAAAAGCGTGTGTTTGCATGGATTCACCCAGTAGTGCGGCGAATTCCATCGAATCGCTGTTGTCAGCGATTTTCATAGATGCTTTACCCATAGTTTTGGTAGTCCTTTCAGATTTTTGATAGATCGGCTCTGACCTGTTCTTCCGTAAAGACGGCAGGAGGAGGGATCTTCATGTTCGTCGGCAGAGGCGCTTGGCCTTTGGATTTACCGGGAACAGGGGCGTTTTAGCCCGCCACACCGCAGATTGCAAGGGTTTTCGGGCGAGCTTTTGTTTGACATAAATTCGGTTGATGGAGTGCGCTTGCGGTGCTAAAGATATTGCACAGGAGTACAGCCATGATGCACGAGGAATTCAACGAAGACAAAAAACGCGAAGAGCGTATTAATGAGCGCGGTCGTCATCCAAGCGCCGATATGCTGGATTGGACGCGCAGCCAATGGTCGTCTTGGTGGGATGACGGCGTGCAAAGAAGCCATGCTTCAGAAACCGGGGCTTCGTACCGTGATTTTGCCCCGCTTTCTTTGCCGGCTGGCGGTCCCAGCTTCGACCCGAGAGGCAAAGCCGGGGATTTGGGGCAGGAATTGATGCTACTTTTCGCGCGGGATGCGGAAGGCAAAGCCAAGGATAAATTTGCGGATATGGTGATTGTCAGCTGTAGCGACGAAACAATTATCGACAGCAAAGCCAAGGCGGCATTCGTTCTTGATGTTGCTAAGCTTGCTGCGCCATCGCGCATGACGGAAGTTTTGGAAACTTTGTTGCAATCGGCAAAACGCGGCCATTTCGACATTGGCGCAAGTTTTGTCTCTAGCGCGGTCTATAGTTTTAACGACCATGTTTCAAAAGAAGACAAACCCAAAATAGCCCTACTTTTGCGACACTATGTTAAAGATTACGGAAGCGCTATGGCACAGTCTTCCTTTGCACAAACGGCCCGCGGCTTGACCCCTTAACGCGAGCGAATAATTTCCATGGCCTTTTTAAAGGCTTCTTCGGCATCCATGGCGGAGGTGTCGAGGATAAAGGCGTCCGAGGCAGGTTTTAGGGGGGCGGCGGCGCGGTCCATATCGCGGGCGTCCCGTTCTTTCATATCGGCCAAAACCGCAGCAAAATCGGTTTGAATGCCGCGGCCCTGCAATTCCTTGAAACGGCGCTGGGCGCGGACTTCGGTGGTGGCCGTAACAAATAATTTC
>QFQB01000048.1 GCA_003241475.1 Micavibrio aeruginosavorus | reverse complement strand
GAAAATGAACATTGTTTATAAACAGCCAGCCATCACAAAATCCGCAGGTGTCCAGCTGTTGCAGAATGCTGAAAATGGCCATGCCTTAACTGAAAAGATTATGGAATGGCTAGACAGTCACAGGCAATTGGCATGGCAATGGTCTAATGCCATGTATTTGCATATTTACGCCTTGAAGGGCGGCGGCGTTAAGGTCGAATGTATCAGTGACACGCAGGGATGGATTGAAGGTTTTGATCTGGACGACATTGTTTTAAGTTGTCCTGTATTGGAACTTGTCCTAAGCGATTTATGGACCATTCAGCTTTATGATGAATGGTCAGCTTAAACATAACAGTTTTAGAGAAACCGCCTTTCAGGGCGGTTTTTTTTGCGTCTGGTGAATCCGGCGCGCAGACCTGGCAGCAACCGGCAGCACGATCAACGGCGGGCGGGGTGACGGGATGAAAAGAGAGATTGGAGGGGTAGAGATAGGAGAAACAAGATAAAAGATATAAATTACATTTATATTATATAATTGATTTAGCTATTAAAAATACCAGTTATTATTTCTTGAAAAAAGTTATTATAAGTGGTATCTTTAAAAGGCTATTAGGAAGAAAAAGCGAGCGGATTTTTATGCTGATTGATCAACTGCACAGCATTGGAAGAGGGGCAGGATTGGAGGACATGGGGCCTCTGATCGTGACGAAAGACACTGCGCGCAAAGCCATCTTCACGAAGCTCAATCGTGGCGGCGGAATAGCATCAGCATCTTCAAGTAAGAGAACAGTGCGGCGTGGTCTTATGACCCGCGGCAATTCCTTTGTCGGTTTTGCGTCCGGTCAACGTGTCGTGGTGAAAGCCAGATATGTGAAGCACAAGGTTGGGAGCATGAAGGCTGGCGGCGGTGCTGCCAGTCTGCGCGATCACCTGAAATACATTTCGCGTCCGGCGGCGGGCAAGGATGGGGAAAAGGCCGTCCTGTTCAATGAGCAGGAAGATGGGCTGGAAAGAAAGCCGTTTCTGGAACTCTGCCAGAATGACCGTCACCACTGGCGCTTTATCATTTCGCCGGAGAACGGCCACCAGATCGAGGACTTTCAGGGTTATGTTCGGAACGTCATGAAGCTGGTTGAGAAGGATCTTAAAACATCCCTGACATGGACGGCGGCTGTTCATTATGACACGGACGATGTTCACGCCCATGTGATTGTTCGCGGGGTGAATGACCGCGGCGAGGATCTGGTGATCGGTCAGGATTACGTTAAGGAAGGTTTCCGCCGCCGGGCGCAGGAAGTGGCGACCGAACTCCTGGGCGAGCGGTCTTTGGAGGAAATTCAGAAGAGCCAGGAAAAAGAGGTTGAGGCTCTTCGGGTAACGTCTCTCGATTATTTCATGGCAAAAGAGATGGGCGAGGGGCGGACACTGGATGTTCGGGCCACGCGCAATTTTGGAAAATCTATCTTCTACGAGGGTCTTATCAAGGGGCGCCTGCGGTTCTTGGCGGCATCAGGTCTGGCCTTCGAGCATCCGCCCGGGGTCTATACACTTAAAGAGGATTATCAAAACGACCTTAGGCAGATCGCTCAAAGGAACGAAGCGGTTAAACGCCTGTATCCCAAAATTCAGGATCATGCGCGCCTTGATGATCTGTCTGTCTATGCTCTGAAAGACGGGCAGGGGCCGACGGTCAGCGGCCGGATCGTGGACAAAGGCATTATGGACGAACTCTATGACCGTAAATATGTCGTGATTCAGGATATGGATGAAAAACTGCATTTTGTTGCAATCAATGAAACCAGATCCTACGACAAGGTGAAGGCGGGGTCTTTGGTCATGATCGACCCGCACCAAGCCACCGGCAAGGCAGATAAAAATATTAAGAAAGTCGCTGATATGAATGGCGGCATTTACGATACTGTTGTCCACCTGACATATATTCAGAATAAGCAACAATACATTCCCGAGGAAGATCGGGCGCAATACATTGATTATCACCTGAAACGGCTGGAAACGCTTGAGAAGAATGAAATCGTAAAGGTTCTGGACGGTGGACGGTATGAGATTCCTGTCGATGTGATCGACCAGGGCGAAGAGCTGACCAAGAAAATCAATGAACGCGAGAAAAAACGCTTCTATCCACACCTAACGGTTTTGAGCGCGGAGCCGATCGAGAGCCTTGTTCATGCGGAGAAAAAGACCTGGCTGGACAAAGAATTGTTCAAACAGGCGAAGAAAGACCAATCTATTCCTTACGATGCCGACATTTTGCAGGCTTTGGACACTCGCCGCGATTGGCTGGTCAAGCAAGACCTAGCCTATACCCAGTCGAACGGGGAATTTGCTCTGCGCCGAAAGGCTCTCTTGCAGCTTGATCGAATGGAGGTGAATGCGGCAGGGCGTAAACTGGGCGAGAAATTCGGATTGAAATTTAATGATAAACAGGTTGAAGCAGGGCGGTCTGTCCAGTATGGAGGTTTTGTTACCCTAGAAACCGGCACCTGGGCGATTGTATCCCAAGGCAAGGATCTGCAGCTGGCCCATGTTGCAAGTGAACCAAAACTTGAGCGGGGCGATATGGCTGTCTTGAAACAGACCGAGGGCAAGATGGAATTGCAGAAATCGTCTCCCGCCAAAGCCAAGGCGCGTGGTAAAGACAAAGATCAGGAAATGGAGCTTTAATCTATGGCAAAGACTGAAAAGCGGGTGCAGAAGACGATCCAGTGGGATGCAGATGTCTGGACGGCGTTGGAGGATCATAATAAGCGCTCGCGTCTCAATAATATGTCAGCCGCGGCGAATGATGCTGTCCGGTTTGCGTTGTTCCCCGAATTTCGGAGCGATCGCGAAAAAGATATGGTGAAGCTGATGCAGGATATACGCGCTTCTTTATATGAGCATCGAAAGGCCACGGCGCGGGATTTAATGATTTTGCAGGAAGGATTTTTTCAGTTTGTAGAAGAATTTTTCCAGCATACACATTCTATTCCAAAGAATGAGCTGGCGGCAGCAAAGGCACAAGCCAAGGCGCGCCTCAAGGAATTTATGGAGCAGCTTGTGCAGAAAGCACAAGATCCTAAACGGAAAACGCAGGAGAAAGAGTAATGGCCTATTATAAAGTAGGAGATCGCATTCTATCGAGTGAAGAATGGGACGATGAAGTTTTTTTCAAATGGCAAATAGTCCTGTTTATTATTGGAGCTGTTGTTGTTGGAGGGGGAGTAACCTCTACTGTCCCTGACGAATGGCCTAAATATATTCGGTTTGCACTTGTTGTTGTATCAGCCTTATTGGGCGGATATTCACTCACAAAGTTTGCGAAGCAGATAGCCGAACTGATAGCGTTGCTGATACTCATTGCCATAGTCGGTGGAATAGGCCTTGTTATCTGGAACGTGATGGATTGATACGCTTAATCCTGAAACGCATCCTTTAATGCTGCCAGAATAGAGTCGTCATATTCCCCATCATCAAATTCTGGCGGTGTATCTTTCAAGTGGTCAGTGAGGTTTGTTGGCACCTTCCGTTTTTCGGGTTTAGTAAAAATATCGAGCTGGTTAGGGTCAGGTTTGGTTGGCTTTTCCTGATCGTCCTGCGGGATATTAAATATAGGAATATTGTGGTGCGCGATTTCTAGCTTTGGCACTGGCGGTGCTGGAAGAATCCGCGTCTTGAAAGCTGTATCTCCATAATACTGAATCTTGGTTGCCAGAATGGGGACAGAAGATTCAACCAGAATGACTGCTTTGTTGTAAGGCAGTTGCTTTACTTGATCCCTGCTCATAAGTGGTCGGCCTCTGTAGCTGGTATTTTTACTGGGAGTTTCATACTTCCAGCCGCTTTTTTGGGATGTTGATACTGTTTTAATGGTTCTTTCCCCGCATGAGCGGCTGATGTATTCGGATGTTTCAAGGTCATTGGTCGCAAAGAACACCTGATGCGCGCAGCAGGAAAGAATACCGTCCCTTTTTTGTTTACCGTAGGTCGTATCCAGCCAGCTTAACCCCTGAACGATACCGAGAACCCGACAGTTATAGCCTGCAAGCAGCGTAAAGGCTTTGGTCATGGAATCCATTTCGCCGAGCATATGCATTTCATCCAGCAAAAGCAGGACGTGATGGGGGTCAGACGCATCGGGTTCTTTCATGGACAGGGTTGTTATGACCTGCTCGAAAAATATCCTTAAAAGGGGCGCTAGAGTGCCGATCTGTCCTGTTCGCACGCCGACATACACGGCCATGCGCTTTTTCCTAAGGTCTGAAAGCGAAAAATCGCTCGCTGACGTAACAGCGTCGATAAGAGGGTTATCCCATAAATTGATGGCTTGATTTAAAGAGGATTTCACACCGCTGCGCTCCTTGGCGGCCTTGTTTGCGAAATTCAGGAGAGACTTCTTTATAGTAACCGATAATTCTGGGTGCTTTTTAACGATATGCTTACAAATATCGCCAAGGTCTTGTTCTGTTCCCAAAAGGCGGTTAATAGCGCCTATTGTCGAGGGCATTTCTTCGTTTTCTACGACGTATAACGCCAGACCAACAAAAAGCGCGCGCGCCTCAGAAGCCCAAACGGGATCGCTTTTTACTGGATCTCTAATCAGAATATTTGCAATAACCTGTATATCGCTGATTTTTTGAAATGGGTCGTCGCTGATGGCAGCGAGGGGATTATACCTGTGAGATTTTCCTTCTTTGTCCCCTGGCGCCCACATGAAGATTTCATGTCCATGGGATTCACGGAATCCTGCAGTGTTTTTGTAGTTTTCCAGTTTAATATCCAAACAAATAACTGATTCAGGCCAGTTAAGAAGATTTGGAGTGACGATACCCACACCCTTGCCGCTGCGTGTTGGTGCAATGACCATACAATGTGTTGGGGAGCTGCTTATAAGAAAGCGGTTTTTAAATTTCCCGAGAATTAGTCCGGTACTAGAGAAAAGCCCTGCATCTTCAATTTCGGATGCGCTTGCCCAATGTGCATCGCCGTATTCCGAAGGGGGCTTGCGGAGCATACTGATAGCCATAAGCCCCAGAACAATATGAGGGACTATCATAGAGATCAACAATTTCAATTTTACTGTGGGATCAGAGAAGTAGGGAAGGTAAACCCAAATAGACCAAGGCTGCGCATTATCAATGGTTAGGCCGGACAGCGCAAAAAATATGACGGAGGCAAAATAAGAGGCCACGATCAGTCCAAATACCGCCGCGCCGCCATAGAAAAATAAATCTCTTCTTTTTACGGATACCATATTTCAGAGATCACCCTTTTCCCGCCGATACGCCGCAGCTGGATAATAATATCAATAGTGGAACGGATTTGAGCCTTTACCTGCTCGCTTGGTATGCCAAGATTTGCTTGCATGACCATAAGAGTGATCTGGTCAATCGCCCTGTGGGGCGTGTCCGCATGGACAGTTGTAATTGATCCCGGATGGCCTGTATTCACTGCACGCAGAAAGGTATAGGCTTCTTTTCCGCGCAGTTCCCCTAGAAAAATCCTGTCCGGCCGCAATCGTAAACTGGCTTCAAGCAGATCTTGGATGGTGATAAGTGAGGCTCCCTGTCCGCCTTTCGATGCGAGCAGGGAAACGTGATTTTCCTGAACGGGCTGAACTTCCGGCGTGTCCTCAATCGTTATGATCCGTTCAGTGGGATAGACCTCTTTTATGATGGCATTCAGGAAGGTCGTTTTTCCGGTCGATGTTCCCCCTGATATGATGATATTTTTCTTAGATCTGGCTGCGGCCTTTATGAAAGACAGAAAGTTTTTCTTTTTTTCCAAATCTCTTAAATCAGGGTCTTGGTGCTTTTCGTCGGCATTTACCCATTCAATATCGTCGAAAGCGCCTGCAGCGGCGTAATTATCAAGCGACATATTCTGCACAATGTGCTTACGGATTGATAAGGTTATTCCATGTCTGGCGGCCGGGGGCAGTATAATTTGAATCCGTTCACCACCTGGGAGCGACGCGGAGAGCAATGGATTGTCCGTATTGATAACCTGATGGGTGACGTAGGCGACCTGTTTTGCCAGAATATGAAGATTTTCGTCTGTCACGGCAGCATTTTCATAGCGCTCCATAATGGCTTCGCCAGCACGCTCAATCCAGATTTCTCCGGGGCGGTTCACACAAATTTCTGTGATCGATGGATCTTCAAGATAGGTCTTAAATATCCCCAGATAGTGATGGATATAAATGTTATCTGAAACAGGATTTTCAGCCATTTAATACCTCTGTCTTGGAAGGTTGCCTTTAACCTGTGAAAAATCGAGATCTTTATTGACGAAGACCTGAATCCTTTTGCCCTGATCGATATTGATTGTCGGTGGAATGGCGATAGAGTTTTCCAAGGCGATTTCAGACGAGCGTGAGAACTCATTTCCAGTATCGAGCGCGATAGATGCACTGTCTGTGTTATCAAGGGACTTTACGCCTATTTGAAGGCCGGCATCGATCAGAGACAATAGGACAGAAGCACTGAACCGTTCAAAGAAATGGGTATCAAGATCACCGGCCAGTCCTGATCTGCCTAAACTATCGGTTCCGTACGAACCGATGTTAATACTGACGCCATCGGCGCGGATCAGGCGGTTCCATATTACGAATACACGGCTTTGCCCGCGTACCAATCCAGACCGATAACTGCCAATGAGTTTAGCCCCTTTGGGTATAAGGAGTCGTGAACCGTCGAAAGAAAAGACGTTTTCGCTGACAATCGCGCGAATTGGCCCTGGAAGATCGCTCTGGATAGCCGTTTCCAAGATTCCTTCGATCATTGTGCCTTGAGAAATCAAGGTGGGAAGATTCTGGAGCTGGCTTGCCGTTGCGGTTTCTGTTTCCTGATTGCCGTACTGACGGGCAAATGCAAGGTTTGGATCACCCCCATCGCCACCGCCGAGCAGACCACTGCCACCAGCTGCCGCCGATCCAGAATTAGCAGATATAGTGTTGCCAGAGCGTTTATCTAAAATTACCTGTGGTGACGCTATGCGCTTTTCCATGCGTGCCTGCTCTTCTTTTGCCATTCGCAAGGCTTCCTGCTGCATTGCCAATTCCCGTTGCATGGCCGCGGGATCATAAGCCGGCGGTGGTGGTTCTAAAGCAGGAAGCGGCTCAAGCGGCTCTTCCGGTACATCAGGCTCTATATAAGGTGTCTGGGCGCCAGGTGTTCTAAATGTAATCTCTTCCGGCTCAATAAATGATTTTGGCTCATTTTTCTTAACGCTATCGATAACAATGAAAATGACCGCAATTATCGCTACGAGGAACAAGAACCCGCCAAGGAGGTATTGCTGGCGGCCGGGGGTTGCAACAGAGGGAATATCGCGGTCGGCAGGGGCCGCAATATTCTCTGTTTCAGGCTTTTCTTGAAAAATATTATCACTCATAGCGGCAGACCTTATTCATTAAAGGTTTTGTTTGATTTCGAGCGCACTGGATATCCAAGGATGGTAAAGCCAGAAGGAGATACAGCTGATGCCATATTGGTTTTCTCAGTTTGATCGCTGCGGGTCGTAGAATGGGGATTTTCCTGCAGCTGTGTCAAAGGAACGATCTTGCGCTCTTTGCCGCCATCTTTAGGAAATGCTTCATTGAAAATGCAAGTCGCAGCATCCCCATTCCGCAATGTAAATTGCCGTCCGGTCGTGTTGGCAATCATGTAGGCGCCTTCGATATTGAAATTAACAAGGCTTTCATTCCCGGCTTCATCGACGGAGAAGATGGCGGGTGTTACGTCTGACTTGTTAAACTCAAAATAAGTGAAAGTTCCATCGTCAAAAACACGCTTTGGCCGCAGGCTTTTCGATCCAGAATAGGAATAATCAAAATTCCAGTTGCCAGGATAACTGTTTGCGAATGGGTCAAACGGCTTGCCGTTGTTTTTGCCTATATCAGCCAGCTCAAGATCTTCTTCATCTGGGTATCTGAATTTAACCCGGAATGTCAGGTCACGGGAATTAGCGGAAACAGCTTCTGACGCGCCCAATTCAAACGTGTAGATACGTTTTGAAGTCAGAACCGTCATATTTGTTTCAGCGTTCCGAAGCAGGGGTTTCAGGTTCAGAATATTCCCACGGCTTTCAGCCGGCTGAATCTGCCACGCTTCGGAATCTCCGATCGTGACGGTTTCGACCCATTCTTTGGGTGAAAATTCAATGGCTGTGGTGAACCCATAATGTCCGCGCAGGCGGTAAACATCATTTTCGCTGTATGTCAGGGTTTTCACACGCGCATCCGCTGCGCCCGCGCGCGGGGAGCGTTCGGCCAGGGCAGGGGAGGACAAAAGCGATAGGGTAATAAAAGTAATCAGGAATTTTTTGCTTGTCTTCATTGCACACTCTCCATTGTTTCAGGGTTTTTTCGGTAGCTGGTCACTTGGAATCCAAGCGGATTGTTAACTCGATCCGCCATCTTTTCGGGTTTTTGGACATATTGAAAACCGACGATTGCCGTCCAGTAGCTTTTCTTGACCTTGCCATCTTCATAAAGCTCCTGAACGTACCGCACCGACGCGATATTGTCGGTTACGAAGGAAATGGCCTGCACTTTGACTTCCATAGAAGATCTGCGGCCCAAAATCTTGCTTGGGTTTTCTGGGTTTTCGCCATCCCACAGGTGGTGATATTCCTGCAGGGCTTTCCCCTGTGACATTAAAGAAACCTGCTCATAATTTTCGCGGAGGATAGATGGATTATAAGACTCCCGTAGAGAAACGTAACGCACGAGGTTGGACTGTGTGATAGCTTCATCCTCTGTCAGGTTTCCTTTATAAAGTCCTCGTGCTACTTCCATATATCCCGTTGTACGATCGACAGTGACAACATAAGGTTCCACGGTTCTGAGGGGCATAAGGCATAGCAGCGCTGTTAAGGATAAAAGCGCAACACCCATTGCCCCGAATGCAACGAACCATGCCCTGTTTCGGGATATGCGCATATTGGCATAAACTTCCTGCTCCCAAGTCTGCCCGTCCTTGAAATACCGATCACGGTCGAAATTATTTCTCTGCATCTTTATTCTCCTTGGAAGAAGCTTTACGTTCTTTATATTTTTTCCGTACCCACATTGCGCCCTTTGCAGTGGCTATACCGGCTCCACCAATTTTCCGCGCTGTCCATGCACCGGTTCCCATTGTGGAAAGGGAAACGCCGCCAGTGACGGATGCTGCCATATTGAGAATCTGCGCGAGTAGGAGAATGGAAACAAAAGATGTTAGAAGAAACGGCCCTACGGATGAGATTAGGTTTAATTTTTCTTCACTGTCTTTTTCAAGAGCAACAAGAGATGTTTCCAAGATGGTAAGGATAAGGGATAATAGTGTGTAAACAAAAATTGGAATGACGGCGTAGTTAAGCAATGTTCTGAGCCAGCCTTCAAATAGGCTCTTTGTATTGGCAAAAATCAAAAGAAGAATAAAGAGCGGGCCAACGGCAAGCAGAATGGCAACAGCCAGTTTGGATAAAATGATAAGCATAACAGCGTATCCTGCCACACCAATCGTTCCTGACCACACGGCAAGGGCATAAGTGTATTGCCCTAAATTGTCCCAACCGGCACCTTCAAGTATTTTGGATGTAACAGTGTTGCCGCGATCAAAGAATTCATGAAGAGCGGAATTGGCTGTATTTTCTGGATTAGTTGATACAGCCCCCATATTTTTTGCCGCGGCCTGCATCATCTGCCCTGCAATATCGGAGGGAAGTTTTGTCGTTATGTCGTAAAAGAATAGGAGAAAGGCATCCCATTGTGTGGCAACGATGAGCAGAACAACAATCCTGACACAGTGCCACACAATATCGGGAGCTGAGAAGCGATTGCTTATCATTACTTTGTACCCATAAATGGCAATGAATACGATGAACATTAAATGCCATAGGGTACGCACAACACCAGTCAGGCTGCCGAACGATCCTTCGACAAACCCAGATATAATGTTGTCCACGTTTAAGATAAGCTGCTCCAAAATAACCTACTTCTTTGGTTTAAAGACGTTATCAAATATATGCTTAGCTCTTTCTTGCGATTCTGCTTCGCTCTGTTTGTAGAGCTTTTTAATATGCAGCCAGATTTCTGGAATCTGAATATTATCCGAGCTGATATTGGGGCCGAAACCGCCAGAATTTAGTAAGTTCGCAATCTTGGTAGCGGTCGGATCACATCATGTTAATACCGTCTTATTTGCGGTTTCAGGGTATGACCAAACGTCAACGCACTCATTAGAACCAATGAATGGCGAGTTTTTGAAAATATACTGTGCAACAGCCTCTGGCGGATGTTTCTGCAAAGGATTTTCTTTCGTACAAGCCATAAGCATGAGGGCCATAAATGTAAAACAGGTGAGATATTTATAACTCATAAGAATTTCTCCTGACTTTTGTTCATACTGTCAGTTTTATTGAGGATTTATCTTGTTAAGAAACGGAAGGTTCTTCCTTGCTTTCTCTCTTAGCTGTCTTGACCGTTCTCGTGACTCTTCGGCTTGCTTCTCGTAAAGCTTTATGACGTGCTGCCAGACTTCTGGAATCCGGATGTTTTCGGAACTGATATTAGGCCCAAAACCACCAACATTGAGCAGGCCAGCAATTCTTATTGCGTGCGGTTCGCACCGCGCTAATACTGCTTCATTTGTTGCTTTTGCGGTTGACCATGCTTTAACGCACTCACCGACACCAGATCTAGAGTTTTCAAAAATATATTGTGCGACGGCTTCTGGCGGATGTTTTTCTAAGGGATTTTCTTTTGTGCAAGCCACAAGAAGAAATGCCGCCATTGAAGTCATGCAGACAAAGGATTTGTAATTCATGTAAATTGCTCCTGTATTGGGTTCTGCGCCGCAAAATTCATTGGAATATGGTCGCATGGGTTTCGGGACAGGCCCGCGGAAGGGCCACAAGGTGCTTTTAGATCGCTATGCCCATGAGCGCATCCCGTAAGGGACAGCAGCACGAAAGCGCAGGTAATAATATTTATGGGTTTCATCAATTACTCCTTTGGTTTGAAGGATTCTGCCGCTTTTACCGGGTCATATTTGTTTGCGGTAGACGCGCGACGGTAGGTGGTCAGGGTTTCATTATCCGTAGCAGCCTGCTGTTGCATCTGAATGGCCTGCAGGCGCAGAATTTCTGTCATGGCTATGCCTGTTTCCGCTGCAATCCGCGCCTGGAGATCAACCGATTCTTTCAAATCTGTCGTGTTATTCAGCTTTTCCATGAGGCTTTCATAGGTTTCGAGCCTGCCGGCGATGTTGTTATAGGCTTGTTCGCTGGCTGCCATGGCCGCATAGGTCGTTCTGTTTCGGTTATCAAGTGCCTTTGCGGTTGGTCCTTCCGGATCGGACGGGATGAATTCTGCACCGGGTAGTGGCTTATAAGCAGCTTCCAGTATGCTGTAGATATTGCGGGTGTTAATCGCGCTATTCCCCAGTCCTTGTGCATTCATCATGTTCAGTGTCTGTTGCCAGGTGTTCGGCAAATAGCGGCGCAATTCAGCTTCTAAAGGTGAATTGTTCAAGGAACCCATATTACGCGGGCCTGTCAGCGCGTTTGTCTGTTTAACCGCTTCATTCAGCTGTTCCAGCTGTTTTTGATAGTCCTTGCTCATGGCTTCGAGCTGCGTGACCATCTGGCTAAAGCTGGAGGCGTCATAAACAGGGATACCCTGACCGTATGCGGCCGGACTGAATACCAGAATGGCGGTTAGCAGGCATGGGAGGAATGTCGTCTTTATCATGTCGTTCTCCTTTTGCTGAGTTCGGGTAGCCAGTTTGATGGGTTTTCGCCGTATTGACGGATCAGGTCGTGCATCTGGGCCACAGTTTCGGTGCGGCCGGAAAGAACTTTGATAAAGCTGTCCATACCTGACAGGTCTAGTTTTGCAATGACGGAATCTTTGCCGTGTTTCAGCAAAAAACAGCGTGACTCCCTACGGAGCGATCGGACGATCCGAAGCTCTTCAAGAGACAGACCAAACCCATTGCAATAATCATCTTCTACAGCTCTGTGATTTGGCAGAAATATTTGTGTCGGTGATTGTTCTATAATGGCATCGCCGACGCTGCTGCGTATTGCATCTTTGGCCGATTGCGTGGCAAATCCTACAATTCCGTTCTGTTTACGGATTGTTTTCATCCAGTCCTTGATTTTGGCAGAGAATACCGGATCATCGAGCAGCTTCCAGCCCTCATCCAACATAATGATGACCTTCTGGCCATTCAAAATATCTTGCACACGGTGGAAGATATACATGAGCCATGGGGTACGGCTCACCGGATCATCCAGAATGGAGGTTAGGTCGAAGCCAATATTTCGGTTATCAAGGGAGAGTATGTCTTGTGCGTTATCAAAAAGCCATGCGCGCTCGCCGTGTCCATGCCATTTTGCTATTCTGGCTGCCATTGAGTGACCGCCCGTTTTTTCGTGGCCGGCAAGAAGATGCGCAAAATGCCTTAAACGGCGGTGTTCCATCGGCACCGTGAAATTCGCATTTACAGCCTGAGCGATTACATCCTGATCTTCTGGTGACAGTGGTAAGTTATTGTCGCAGGTTATCAGCCATTTAACCCATTCGCGTAAGAAAGCTCGATTTTCCGGCGAGTCAGGAAGCTGCATGGGGTTGAGGCCGGTCAGTGTCCCCTGACTGAGGATCGTATAGGCGCCACCTATCGCGCGCATGTATATTTCTGCGCCACGGTCTTTATCAAAATATATAGTTCTTGGCTTCAGGCGTTGGGCTTGGGCGTTCAGAAATGTCAGTAATACCGTTTTACCTGTGCCAGTAGGCCCAATGACGGTGAAATTACCGACATCGTGAGCATGAAAATTGAACCAGTACGGTGTGCCTGATGTTGTTTCAAGAAGGCTGATGGGTGATGCCCAATGATTATTTTCCGCTTTCCCCACGGGAAAATTGTGAAGGCTGGCAAGACCGGCAAAGTTCGCATTTGATACTAATGCCCGCCGCGCGATATAGCTGAAATTTCCAGGAAGTTGCGCCCAGAATGCAGGCTCCATGTTTATGTCTTCTCGCGCCACAACTAGTCCGCGTTTTATAAAGGCGCTGACGCATCCGTTAATGGCGTTATTCAGTTCTGCGGCTGACTTTCCAAGGACAGTGATAGTCAGGTGATGCTCGCCGAAAGTTGATTCCCCTGAGGACAGATCATCAATGGCATCGTCCATTTGTTCTTCAAGAGAAATTGCGCCTTGATCGCCCGAAATCAGTTTACGCTTTGTTTCTCGCATGGCGTTCAAGGTGGCCTGACGATCCACAAACCCGAAGGATTGCGTTAAAATAAACTCATAAGGGAGCCGGAGCAGGCTGTCGAACATTCCCGGCTTTGTTTCTGGTGCATATTCTTTTACGGATAAAACAGACGCAAGTTTGGTATCACCTGGCACGCTGCCGCGCAGCTCTAATGCTTCTTTTCCAAAGAAAATTCGTTTTGAGGGCAAGTGATCCGCTATGGATCGGCGTGGTGGCCGTATATCGACCTTCTCAAGATTGATAAGGTACGATAGGAAGGAAAGAGATTCGGAAAATGTTCCGCGCTCGGTGGATTCAAGGCCCAACAGCCGGGGTTTATATTCGGATAATGCGCTCAGAATGGCTGCTGTGGCGTCATTCAAGGCTTTCAGATCTGCTTTTTCTTGCGCTTCCTGTTCTTCTTTATCAATTTTTGAGAAAAAGGCGCGACTAAGCTCTGCAAGAAATCCTATCGCGCCAGGGGCAGGGCGGCGAACAATCGTTATAAATTGCTCATTCACATACATACGTTTGGTAGCAAGACGTTTCTGATATGCCAAATCAAGATCGCGGCACCAGTCATTTTCAAAAAAGCCGTCTAAAGAGGGGCGTTCTTCTCTTCTTATAATGTGGTGGTAAATAGCAAAGCGGCTGTTTGAAAGAGTCCGCAGCATATTTTTTCGAGTCTCTTTTTTATCAATTATGTCCGCTTCATCCATTGTTTCAAAAGGGATTCCATCAAGTTTAATGACTTGAAGCAGCATTTTATCTTTTGTTTTAATGGTATGAGCATCGACTAGGCGCGCATAGGGAATGAAGCGCGAAACAGATTCCTCATGCTTCGCAATCCGGCCTAACTTCATATCCTCTTTTCTTGCGGCAGTCAGCATGATCCCTCTATGGCTTGTAACTGTTGCTCTTCCAAAAAAATTTATTCTTGCTCGGCGGACACTTATTTAACTTTGTCAGCCAGACACGCATCCAATGCGGATCTCTTTCCGTTGCGACATAGCCAATCGCATGAATTGGCAAGGTGACGCAGGCAATAAAGATCACCTTTGCCGTTAGAGCCGTAAAAAGCACTATGCCGACGCCGGTAATCATAAAATTCAATCCAAACAACTCCACTGGCACGCCCATCGTCAGAGGGGGGCGTGTCATTCCAGTGAAGAGTGGATCAGCTAAGACCCGCTCTTTTTTCATTCGTTTACAGAGATCCTGCTATACTATCGACAATTGCAGGTGCGCC
>QFQB01000047.1 GCA_003241475.1 Micavibrio aeruginosavorus | reverse complement strand
GGGTCAGGGCAAGGCCGAAATTATGGGCTGCCTGTAAAACCTCTGCAGAGTCCGCGTTGCGCGCAA
Organism: Micavibrio aeruginosavorus; assembly: GCA_003241475.1. Classification (GTDB taxonomy): domain Bacteria; phylum Pseudomonadota; class Alphaproteobacteria; order Micavibrionales; family Micavibrionaceae; genus Micavibrio_A; species Micavibrio_A aeruginosavorus_A. The sequence goes on along the minus strand of QFQB01000047.1, from coordinate 14,711 downwards.
TCAAATAGGCGTAATGGGACGCCTTTCTCAGCGCGAGTTTTTTATCCGAATTAAAGGATTGGGCGCGTTGTAAAACCTCGGTAAACGCTTTGTCTCTATCGGCGCCTTGATAGATAGCGCTTGTAGCAATCATGAAATTTAAAAGGCTACCGACTCTAAGGTCTTTTTTTGCAAAGGCATGTTCCAAATCCTTCCAGATGGAATCGGCGCGGATTTTTCGCTCGTTGCCTTGAAGATTTTTAGCCAGAAGTATGACATCCCGAAAATACAACTGCGCCGACATCTTTTTTTGCATGTAGGCGTTGTCAAAAAAAATGAAGGCTCTTTCAAGCAAGGGCTCTTTCATCCTTTCAGGCAAAATTTCCAGTAGCGACTGCACACGCTCAACGTATGTCGCGTTGTGCATTTTTCCGGCCATCAAATTGTCTTCTAAATATGTGCAATACTTGTCTACGAAGGACCGCACTTTGGCCGACGGGACCAAATGTATATCATCAAGCAAAAGCCTTGATACGATACTAGGCGGTTGCGGCCCGTATTTATTTAAAAGTTGCTTAAACGTCATTAAGACGACCCCTTACGGCAAATAAGGCTGTCTTTTTTCACATTATGAAAATAATGTCAAGAAGTTAAAAAGTTAAAATTTTCGAGCCTCTTCCACCAGCATGACGGGGATGCCGTCGCGAATGGGATAAGCAAGGCCCGCACGGTCGGAGATCAACTCCTGTTTCCCTGCGTCATAGCGCAGCGGCTCCTTGGTCAAAGGGCAGACGAGGATTTCGAGCAATTTTGGGTCGATGGCGGACATGAGGGAGTTATAGGATAGTTTTACATCTTTGTCATGCCCGCTTTATGCGGGCATCCGGATCCCCGCACGAAGGCGGGGATGACAACCTAATGCTTGTGGCTACAACTGCAACCGCCTGTCGTTTCCATTTCCAGCATCGTCATAAACAGCTTCGCGCGTTCTTTGCAACACTGGGCTTCGAGCAACGCTTGTTTCTCCTTCGCATCGAACGGGCAGATCATGGCCAGCGAGGTAATCAGTTTTTCATCCGATGCTTTGTCCACGGCGTCCCAGCTACAGGTCAGCCCCTGCTGTTCAAAATAATTTTTCAAAAGTTTGCGCAATTTCCCGCGGTCCATATCCAAACAGGCCATCGGCTCTATATCGCTGCTGAATTCATCCCAGTTCGCGCGGATGCGGCGATAGCCATCCTTTTGGCCCAGCTCTTCTTCTATTTTAAATCGGCTTACGCCGGTCAGAACGATTTCGTTGCGGCCGTCAGGCGTCTCGTTAAAGCTCGTGATCCGCCCAGCGCAACCAACACTGTAGACGCTACCGTCGTCTTTGGTCTGCACCATACCGACCAGACGGTGTGTTTTGATGGCATCTTCCACCATCGCCAGATAGCGAGGCTCGAAAATATTCAAAGGCAATTGCCCGCGCGGAAGAAGAAGCACGCCGCCGAGCGGAAAAATCGGCAGAACCGGCGGCAGGTCTTCAAATCTGGGTTTGTACGGGGTAGCCATGAGACAAATATAAGGCTTAAGTCTTAAGAAAACAGGAGGCGCGAGAGTTTTTTGCGGCCCTCGATCGAGAGCGGGTCGGCAAAGCCCATCGCCTCGAAATATCTTAACAATTCCTTACGGGCCGCCTCATCATTCCATGTGCGATCCGTTCGCACGATGGTCAAAAGATTATCGATGGCCCCTGCTTTTTGTCCTGCGGCAAACTCGGCCTGCGCCAATTCGAACCGCGCTTGATGGTCGTTCGGGGCGGCTTCCACTTTTTTCAAAAGCGGCTTAAGCTTGCCCAGCGCCTCGCCCGCACCTTTCGCAATCTCGAGTGCCGTTTTGGCGGACGCGAACGCGGACGTTTTGGCAATAATCTCCGGCGCTTGCTCTAGCATGCCTTGCGCCTGTTCCAATGCGCCCGCATCGATCACAAGCTTCACAATACCGGTATAGGCCTCGGCGTTCATTTCATCTTGTTGCAAAATCTGGATGTAGATTTGCTGAGCCGTGGCCGGATCGCCGTTCGCAATAAACTGCGCCGCTTCTTTTAGAGCCGCCGGAATGTCGATCGCATCTGGCTTGGCACCGCGCGCCATTTTGACCAGTTGGACAATCAGGTTCTTGATGTCGGATGCGGGGCGCGCCCCTGTGAAAGCGGTGACCGGTTGCCCTTGAAAAAACGCCATAACCGTTGGCACGGATTGAATACGCAGAGCCTGCGCCAGATCGGGATTTTCATCGATATTGACCTTGGCCAGTAGCACTTCGCCGTTTGCCGCATTCACTTCGGCTTCGAGCACGGGCATCAATTGCTTGCACGGGCCGCACCACGGCGCCCAAAAATCGACCAGCACGGGTTTGTCCATCGAGGCTTTGAGCACATGCTCTTCGAACGCCGCGCTACTCACATCGAAAATCGGGCCTTCCGGCAGGGTGGATGGGGTCGTTTCTTTTTTAGGCTGGCCTATTCCAAACAATGCCATGTCTATTCTTCTTTCTTGTCGGGCGCGGCGGCGCTCAGGTCCACGATATAGGGCGTATGTCCCGTGCTTTCAATAAATTTTAAAAGCCCGGAAGGCGCAAGCCCCACGGTCATTGTGTTCATAAGCGGGTGATAGTTCACGAGATCCGTTTCCATCATGGATCGGTCGAGCAGGATTTTGACGTTCCGCCCCGCATCATTGATAACGGCAAACGGACAAACCGACCCCGGACGCACCCCCAAATACTCCCACAGACGATCCGCCGATCCGAAAGAAAGCCGGTCCGAACCGATAATGTCCGGCAGCTTTTTAATATCGACGCTCGTGGCGTTTTGCAGGACGAGCAGGAAATTGTTTTTCTTTTTGTCCCGCAAGAACAGGTTGCGGCAATGTGTGCCGGAAATACCGCGCTCTATATCCTCGCCCTCGGCTACGGTGAAAATAGGGCGGTGATTGTAGAGCGTATAACCGATTTCTAATTCAGCAAGCCGCGCCATCAAAGCCTCGGGAGAGGTCGGCATTTCCTGCGATTCGGGCTGTGCTACTGTTTGGCTCATACGCCTAGCTATGGCGAAAACACAAGGAATTTGCAAGGCTTAGGCTGTCACACCGCCAGAAATTTGAATCGTTTAGGCTCGCTGTGGCATTCTTAAGCTAACCAGAACTATAAAAAAATTTACACAGGGAAAACAGATCATGAAAGACAGATTGCCATTGGCATCGCTGGGGGTATGTTCCGCAAGGGACTTGTGCGCTCTCGATGCAAACCCCCCGCCTCTCAGCTTTGCAAGAGATCTTCTTTTGCCGCCGCATCCGGTTAAAGAGATTGCCTATGAAACGCCGAAACATCTCGACACAAAAACCTACTGGCAGCCTTCGAATGGAGGCCCGGGATGATACGCCTCGGACAAGCCATGGATGGAAGGCTGATCGTGGGATCGAACGAACCCTTCCCCGCTGACGTCAAACACGTCGAATATTACAAAGAGCAGCGGCTGTTTTCTCTCGTTTTCGAGACGGAAGACGAGGAATCGCGCCTGATGCCGTGCGAATTGTGCGAGAAAACCGCCGCCATCGTGCAGGCCAGCCCCAATATCATGGTCATCGCCATGGCGGAGGCAGGGGCTGAGCCTTACGGCTATATGGTCCCCCTCGTTCAGATTGGTGTTTAGAACCCACTGATAAAAAAGAAAGATTTGGGGCTTGCATTTTCGGCTCCAATCCGTATAAATGCACCCTGTTCCGATCGGGGCGCGGGTGTAGCTCAGGGGTAGAGCATTACCTTGCCAAGGTAAGGGTCGAGGGTTCGAATCCCTTCACCCGCTCCAATCGAAACAAAACGTATAAAGGGCCATGCGTCATTGCATTGGCCCTTTGTTTTTGGCATCCTGCAACCATACACACAACCATAGAAGGAGAGCCTGAACATGAACGACTTTCTCAATGGCTGGAGTAGCGGTATGACGGGAAGCGGCGGCGGCCTTCCCTCGCAATCTGTGCTTGAAAAGATGGGCCGCGATGCCGCCGCCAATCACTGGAACAACAACAATGCGCAAACGCACAGCGGTTCCGGCGCGGCAACCAATTTTGAACCGGGTATTCCGATTACGACCACGCTCTACCAAGCCGGAAAAAAAATGACCTTCAAAAAACTGGCGCGGGATTTTGGGATTGCCATCGCCCTCATGATCGCGGCGGTCCTCGTCAACTGGATCTCGCCCCTGTCCTGGTGGGATTGGGAAACTATCGCCTTTAGCATTCCGGGCTATCTCTTGATGTTCTGGGTTTTCTTGCGGTTACCATTCTACGGTATAGCCAGAATAGGAAGCCTTTTCGAAAAAGAAAAAACGGAAGAAAAGAAAACAGAAAAAGCCGCTTCATAGCGGCTTCTTATTGGTCTAGAGCTTTTAGTATTAACGGCCCTAAATTATTCATTCCATCGTTCTTCAGATTGTCGTTTTCGACCCATGTCGCGCACAATCGCGTCTGCTTGATTTCTTCAATCAAGGCGTCCGGCATCGTAGAAAGATGCGTCAGGCATATTGGAATGTCTGCGCCGCCGTTGTTTTTTAGAAATTCCAGAAAGTCGATCAATTTTTCCGGCGGATCGGTTTTCTCGCGTTTGACCGTATCATACACCTTTGTGCCCAGAACAATGATACAGACACCATCTTGCAATACATCTTTGATCTGTGTCAGCGCCGTTTGCGTTTGATCGGGAAGGTCGACAGGGTCAAGTGCAACCAAGACACTCTCGATCCCCTTTTCTTGAAGATATGCCGCAACGATCTTAAGGCTGTTTTCATGGCGCAGGATGACGAGGGCTTTGCTCATCTTAGGCCGCCTTTTTCAAAGCGGCTTTTTCCTTGAAAGGAAAAAAGCGTTTATAGACCGAAAGCGTCTTCGCATTCACTTTTTCAATCGTGAAATCGGCCTCGATGCGTGCACGCCCCTTCTCTCCCATGGATTTTCGAAGAGGCGCATCCTTCAGAAGATTTTCGAGAGCGTCGGACAAAGACCACGCGTTTTTAGGTTCAACCAGAATACCCGTTACATCCTTTTCTACCGTTTCGCGGCAACCGGGCATATCGGTCGTCACAATGGCGCGGCCAACGGATGCTGCTTCCAACAACACCTTGGGCAAACCTTCGCCGTAATAAGAAGGAAGCGTGACTATATTTGCCTGCGCCATCAATTGCGGCATGTCTTTGCGTTTTCCCAAAAATTCAACCGTGCCTTCTTCTTTCCATTGGGCAATCTGTTCCGGTGAGACGGCATCATGATTGCCGACACCAGCATCGCCTGCCACCTGAAACCGCGCTACAATGCCTTTAGACTTCAAAATGCGCGCGGCATGCACAAACTCTCCGATCCCTTTGGCTTTGAGCAAACGGGACGAGAACAGAACGATCGGAATTTCGTTGTCTGGTTCGGGCACAAAGGCAAATTCTTTTGTATCGACGCCGGACCCTCGGATTACGGCGCATTGCTCGCGCTCCACCGCGCCAAGTCGTAGCAAGGCTTTTGCATCATCGGGATTCTGGAAGATCACGAACCGTTTTTTTCCGCCAAACGCGATGCGGAACAAAGGCGCGACCAGCAAACGCACTGCTTTGACTTGCGGCTTGCCGCTTTCCAGCAGTGATCCCAACCCTGCAATCGTAAACACAGCGGGCGGAGTTGGACGGATCAGATGCAACGCTAACCCAGCCCAGAAACTATAGCGTAGCGTGATCGTATGTAGGATATCGGGTTTTACAGCGCGGATGGTTTTGAAGATTTCAAATAGAACCCTCGCCTGCCCTAGCGGATTGAGCGAGGATGAATAAGGCGGCAGATCCTGCGGAATCATGCCCATTTGCGCGATGCGTGAATCCTGACTCGCATTGCTTGTCGCCAGATGCAATTCCCATCCGTCTTCCATAATGGATTTGGCCAATGCTACGCGGTGCGACCAGAAAGTCTCCGCATTATTGACTATCAAAAGAAATTTTCCTTTAGACATTCCTACTCCATCCATCTTGCATGCCATGACTGGAACATTAATGCGGTCCAAAGATCGCTGGCGTTGGCGTGTCCGCCTCGGCCTTTTTGGAAATCCTGCCACCGCGTTGCCACCAGATCGGTATCGAGAATATTTTGTCTTTGCAGTCGATCTCGGCTCAACAGATCATCACCCCAATTTTTGAGTGGCCCGCGCAACCATTGTTGCAACGGCACGCCAAAACCGCTTTTGGGACGTTCGAATAATTCGCGCGGTACGTGTTTTTCGAGAATGCGGCGCAACAACCATTTTCCCTCCAGCCCACGTATCTTCATCTCGTGCGATAGCCGCCAGCTATATTCGCATAATTTATAATCCATCAAGGGGGCACGGGCTTCGAGCGCTACGGACATCGCCGCGCGGTCTGTTTTGACCATCAAATCGTCGGGGCGGTAACACAGCGTGTCGGCGTAGATCATCTTTTCCGACAACGACAATCCTTGCGGCCACATGGCAGGGTCATCGAGCGGAATTTTTGGCATATGTGCGCCTTTGACCACACCGTCCGATTCCGGCCATGCCTGTATCAAGGCCGCATAAAGCGTTTTTTCATCGCTGGCGGTCATGGCTTGCGCCATACGATGAACGCGACGGCCGAACTGCGGATAGCTTGGGCGCATGCTGTCATACGCGCCTTGCGGGACAGACATCGCCATTTTACCGGCCATCTGCCGCACCGCATTGGGCATCCATGAAATCTTGTTCCAGAGCGCGGGGATGTGCGTATGGCGCTGGTAGCCGCCCAGAATTTCGTCGCCGCCATCGCCGGTCAGGGCGACGGTCACATGTTTTCTGGCAAGCTTGCTGATCAGATGCGTCGGAATTTGCGAGGCATCGGCAAACGGCTCATCATACATGTCGGGTAGCATCGGAATAACGTTGAGCGCATCCTGCGAGGTCACGGTAAAGGCGTGATGATCCGTTCCCAGATGCGCCGCCACTTTTGCTGCCGCTTTTGATTCATCATAGGCGTCGCTTTCAAATCCGATAGAGTAGGTTTTGACGGGGCGCGAAGAATGGGATTGCATCAAGGCGGTAACGATAGAAGAATCTATCCCGCCTGATAAAAACGCACCGAGCGGCACATCGGAAATCATTCTTTGTTTGACCGCTAGCGAAAGCATTTCTTCAAATGTCTCGATCATGGTATTTTCATCATCATTGATCAAATGCGCGCGGGCATCTTCCACTATGAGCGGCAGGGACCAGTATAATTCCATACGGCGGGATAAATCTTCACCCGCCTGCAAAGCCGATAGATCGAGGCTCAAGCGTCCTGCGGGCAACAACTGCCAGACGTTCTTGTAAATCGCATGCGGCGCGCAGACATAGCCGAAACGCATGTAAAGCGAGAGTACGTTGCGGTCAAGTTCCGGCTTAAAATCCGGATGCGCATGAAAAGCCTTCAATTCGGAACCAAAGATCAGCGATTTTCCGCCCCAGCCAACATAAAGAGGCTTCTTGCCGAAACGATCACGAATAAAATGAAGTTTTTTTTCAAGGCGATCCCACAGCACGATGGCGAACATGCCATTGATTTTCTGCAAGGCGGCGTTCAGACCGTATTCCTCTATTGCCGTGAGCAACACTTCGGTATCGGAACGGCCCTTGAAACTATGACCCTTGCTGCGCAGGTCGGCGTCAATTTCGAGATAGTTATAAATCTCGCCGTTATAAACGATCATGTAGCGGCCCGAATGCGATGGCATCGGCTGTGCGCCGTCGGGAGTGAGATCGATAATGGCAAGCCGGCGCTGGGAGAGGACAAGCGGCATGTCAGGGTCCTGCCATGTATCGGCGGAATCCGGTCCGCGGTGGGCAATGGACAGGTGCATAGCCGTGCCTATCGCGTGAAGATCGCGACGATCGGCACCCCTCTTGGGGCTATAAAATCCTGCAATTCCGCACATTTTGGTCGTTTGTCTTTGCCTTTGAGCTTTTGATAAACTATTTCATTATGGCTGAAAAGGACAGATTGTTGCGTGAATATTGATCTCTTCCACACAGGGCACAACGAGGCAGGGCTGGTTTGCGCGGGAATATTCCCTTCAGCCGTCATGGGGGTCATTCTGGATGCCCAGACGCAGGAACTGACCCTCGAATTCGAAAACGGCGATACCGCGCATCTGAACATCCCGATCGAGCTATCCCACCGCGAAAAGCTCTTGTTCGCGCACCGCATGTATGTGGGCTACATTGAAGACGGCATGCTGGTCAATTCGTTTGAAGTGCCGCTCTTGTATCTGAACGATCCCTATGGCGGAGAATTCGGACAACATTCTCCGCTCGCAAAACCCAAACAATCCGTTTTGGCCTTCGAGCAATTCATGAAGCGTTGCCATTTTGCGCAGGCCCTGCACCGCGACAATCTGGGCGATGAAGACAGCGCCCGGTCCGTCCTTCGTGGTCTTGACCCCAATGCCTTGCAATATTCGCCGACATTATTGCGCCAGCTGAAACTGGGTATCGCCCCAAAAGCGGCCGCAGGGCCGCAGGCCCCGGGCCTTGGCGGCGGCGCCTCCGCTCAAACCCGCGTTATCCGAAAAACCGAAGACGACAGCAAAGATTGATTACTGCCGCTGTTCTTTGCGGATTTTGCGCCATTTCGCAACATTGCTGTTGTGTTCACTTAAGGTCTTTGAAAACACATGCCCGCCCGTGCCGTCGGCCACGAAATAGATAAAGTCATGGACTTCCGGATGAAGCACGGCATCGATGGATTCGCGTCCGGGATTGGCGATAGGCCCCGGCGGTAATCCTGCATAGATATATGTGTTGTATGGAGAATCCGATTTCAGATCGTTGGTCAGCAATCTGCGCCCGATGGGCCCCTGCCCCGCATTTTGAATCTGCCCCTTGGTCATGGCGTAAATAACGGTCGGATCGCTCTGCAGCGGAATGCCTTGCTTCAGACGATTGATGAACACGCCCGCCACGCGTTTTCTTTCCGACGGCACGCCCGTTTCTTTTTCAACGATGGAGGCCAGCGTCAGAGCTTCTTGCGGGGTTGCAAAAGGCAGGCCTTCCGTACGGCTTGCCCACGCATCGGCCAGAACCTTGTCCATCGCCTCTTTCATCTGACCCACCAGACCTGCACGGTCCTGCTGGTTGATGTAATGATATGTTTCGGGCAGGAGCGTGCCTTCAGGCGGAATTTCAGGAAGATCGCCCGACATATCGGCAAGCCCCTTTAAGGTTTCAATTACCTGCCATGATGTCACGCCCTCGGGGAAGGTTACTTTGCGATCATAGACTTCACCCTCGCGCATCATTTCCAACGCCTTGCGAAGCGAAATTCCGGATGGAAACAAATATTCGCCGGCTTTCAGGGGGCGCTGGTCTTGGTCTATTTTCGTAGCCAGCTTGAAAGCGAAAGCCGATTTTATTACGCCGTGTTGCGCCAAAATATTGCCGATGCTGGATACGCCGTTGCCGCGTTCGATCAAAACGATCTTATCCTGCGCCAAAGGCCCGGGCGCGCCGGAAGAAATGATGGCATGCGCCATATATAATCCGGGAACGACAATCATAAAAAACAAAATGATCGAAACCAGCAGTAAGAATTTTTTCACAAAATTTTCCTATAGAACGATTGCCATCATGGTCAATGCAGTGTGACGGCGAAACAGACGCAAAGCAAAAAATATTTTTCGTTATTTTGCGGGAACAGGATCAAAGATGACGCGTTTGTGAGGCACTTCCCAACAAGAAGCAACCAACCTCAACAAAGGAGAAAAGTTATGGCTAACCAACAAGATTGGAACCAGCAGCAACCATTGGACAAGGATCCGACAGAGCCTAAAAAACAAAATGCAGGCAACTTCAAGAACGACCCGGAACGCGCCGCCCGCGAAGGCCGCAAGGGCGGAGAAAAATCCCGCCGTTCCTAATTGGAATGATGGACAAGCAGGCGGGCGCTGCCATGTGCGGCGCCCGCCCTTTCTTGTTTTTTATACGGCCTTCATGATCACGGAGGCGTTGGTGCCGCCGAAGCCGAACGAGTTGGACAGGGCAATCTTAACCTTCTTGTCTTTGGCGACTTTGGGCACGAGGTCGAGGCCTTTGCAAGGCTCGGACACATTGTCCAAATTCAAGGTTGGCGGCAGGACGCCCGTTTCAATGGCCTTGATCGAGTAAATGGCCTCAACCGCGCCCGCCGCGCCCAGCAAATGGCCGATGGCGGATTTCGTCGAAGACATGGACAATTTATCGAGGCTACCCGCAAAACGGTTTTTGATTGCCGTGCATTCAAGGCCATCGCCTACCGGCGTAGAAGTGCCGTGCGCATTGATGTAATCGACGTCTTCCGGATTGATGCCAGCGGATTTGAGTGCCGCCGTCATGGCGCGGAAACCGCCGTCGCCGTTTTCGGCAGGGGACGTGATGTGGTACGCATCACCCGACATCCCGTAACCGATGATTTCGGCATAGATTTTTGCGCCGCGCTTTTTCGCGTGTTCATATTCTTCCAGAATAACCACGCCTGCGCCCTCGGCAATGACAAATCCGTCGCGGCCTTCGTCGAACGGACGAGATGCTTCAGCCGGACGGTCATTGTATCCCGTGGACAGCGCGCGCGCCGCCGCAAATCCGCCTACGCCGAGCGGCGTGACCGCAGCTTCGGCGCCGCCCGCCACCATCACATCGGCATCCCCCAGCATAATCATACGGGCGGAATCGCCGATGGCGTGCGTGCCTGTGGCGCAGGCCGTCACGACGGAATGATTCGGGCCTTTAAACCCGTGCTTGATGGAAACATGGCCGGAAGCGAGGTTGATGAGCATCGCCGGAATGCAGAACGGCGACATGCGCTTGGGGCCTTTTTCAATCAGGGTGCGCGATGTCTCCAGCATCGTGCCAAGCCCGCCGATGCCGGAGCCGATCAGCACGCCGGTGCGGTGCTGGTCTTCTTCGGTCTTGCAGACCCAGCCGGAATCTTCAATTGCTTCTTGCGCGGCGGCCATGCCGAACATGATGAACTGGTCGATTTTCTTTTGTTCTTTTTTCTCGACGAACAGATCGACGTTGAACGCACCGTCAGTTGGGTTCTCATCTTTTGTTTTAGGAACAAGACCCGCAATTCTGGACGCCATGTCCGTCAGATCGAATTCATCGATTTCGCGGATGCCGCTTTTTCCGGCGGTAATGGAATCCCAATTGCGCTTGACGCCCACGCCGAGCGGCGTAACCATTCCCATGCCTGTGACAACAACGCGTCTCATCGTTTTAAAAACCTTTCAGTAGAATAAGATAACGGCGGCTCAACTATAGCAAATAGTCAGGGCCGCCGTTACAAAATTATAATAGCCGATTACTCGCCGGAATTGGCTTTGATGAAGTTGACGGCATCGCCGACCGTCTGGATTTTCTCAGCTGCATCGTCGGGAATTTCAACTTTGAATTCTTCTTCGAACGCCATAACCAGTTCAACGGTATCGAGCGAGTCTGCGCCCAGATCATCGATGAAGCTTGCGCCTTCGGTGACTTTGCCTGCATCTACGCCGAGGTGCTCGACAACAATTTTCTTTACGCGGTCTGCAATATCGCTCATTGCGGTCCCTTACCCTTTTTCTAGTGTTTGTTTCAAATCGTTGGGGACTTTACCAATCCCCAAAGGCTTTGCAAGCCCTTTCCTGTTGCATAGCAGGCTGAATATTAATTTTCCAGCATATTCAAAGGCCTAGGCGGTCCTTTATGTGGATAAGACTCGGGAATATGGCGTGCGCGCCCGCAGATTCAAGGTTCAGGGCGGCTTTTTGCGGATCATGGGACGAACCCGTGAACCCCCAGGTTTTCATGCCCGCAGCCACTCCTGCCGTCACGCCCGTGGTGCTGTCTTCGATGACAACGCAACGATCGGCTTCCGCCCCCATCTGCGCGGCGGCGAATAAAAACAGGTCAGGTGCTGGCTTGGGATTTCTGACCAGCGATTTTGTGAAAACCCATTCGGGTTTGAAAAAAGAAAGAAAGCCGGTTTTTTCCAAAGAACGAACAACGGAAGACTGCTCCCCGTTCGATGCCACACAAATTTTGAATTTTTTCGAAGAGGCTTCGACCAGCTCCAAGGCATTTGCAACAGGATTGAGAAAACCATCCGCCAATTCCATACCGCGCTTGACGCAACGCATGGCGAAATTTTCAGGAAGAATTTTACCTGTTTCCATCTGGATAGCGAGGACGATTCCGCCCAACGTGGTGCCGAGCCAATGTTTATAGGCATAATCCAGATCGTAATGGGTTAGTCCTTCTTCATGTGCAACATCCAGCACAGCCTTATTATTCACATATTCGGAATCGGTCAGCGTGCCGTCGCAATCGAAGATAATAAGATCGAAATCATCCATGGGGCTGTTATGCCCCATCGCTAGATATTATGCAATAATGCCCTTGTTCGGACCTTGCACGACGCTGAGCGTGTTCGCCGCCGGTTCCATATCCTTCAAAATCCACGAGGTCGGAATGGCATCGGGAACATTCACCCATTTTTCGGGGCGGAAGAATTGCTCGCGCGTTTCGGGGTTGGTATATTCGATCAGGATTTCATCGTCTTCCATCTCAAAATTCTTGTGCGCCAGCTCCAGCGCGAAACGGTCCACCTTGCCGTATTTGAGCAAGACATCGCGCACTTCGCGCATGCATTCGAGGTCGGTGTCGTCGAGCGCGGCCAGTTCTTCGTCGAGTTCGGAGAGTTGCGACCATGCCACAGGGGACACGGCCAGCGATTGCGTCATCGTTGTCATAGCGCGGATTCCTTTTGTTCTCGGGTTACGGTTAAGCCAACCAAAAGGCTTACAACCCGTTCCGAAAACGCAAAAAACTTATCCACAGGAGGAGGACGAGGGCCAAATATCAGATCATCGCCATGCCGCCATTCACATGAATGGTCGAGCCTGTGACATAGCCTGCTTCTTCCGATGCGAGGAACGCAACCGCCGCCGCGATATCTTCGGACGTTCCCATTTTCCCTGCCGGAATGCCGGAATTGATCTTGGCTTTCTGGTCGTCGGTGAGCACCTCTGTCATCGGCGTGGCGATAAAGCCCGGCGCAACGCAATTCACCGTAATGTTGCGCGAAGCAATCTCGGCGGCCATCGCTTTGGACCAGCCGATCATGCCGGCCTTGGAGGCCACGTAATTGCACTGACCGGGATTGCCCGTCACGCCGACAACGGACGCCACGTTGACGATGCGGCCCCAGCGGCGCTTCATCATGCCGCGCTGGCAAGCCTGCGCGAGTTTGAACGTCGCCGTCATATTGACGTCGATCACCTGCTGCCAGTCCTCATCCTTCATGCGCATGGACAGGCCATCGCGCGTCAGGCCTGCATTATTCACAAGGATATCGACCTGACCCATTTTTTCTTCGGCGGCTTTTACCAAGCTTTCCGCGGCTTCCTTGCTCGACAAATCCGCAGGCAGCACGAATACGCGCTCTTTCAATTCTGCCGCGAGTTCATTCAGCTTGGCTTCGTTGCGGCCGGAAATGCCGACGGTTGCGCCCTGCGCATGCAATGCCTTCGCCACCGCACCGCCGATACCGCCCGTCGCGCCTGTGACCAGTGCTGTTTTACCGCTAAGAGAGAACATTTAATTTCCTTGTGTTTCAGTGATGTCAGAAAAGAATTCTTTCCATGAGAAAAGAATTTCTACAACTTTTAAATCGTGTTGAGGATTAGCGCTTAATCCCATGCGCTCTGTTACAATCCAAGACAAATACTTTACCAATGCCTCAGGGGGTTTTGTAGATAAAATCGACATTATATCTGGCAAGTATGTATCGTACTCGTCACGCGCTCCCGGAGCCTCTGAAATCCCGATAGGATCCCAAATGTAATGTATGACTTCACCAACGCGTGTATATAGATTGGGTTCACCTACCATATTTTAGCCCTTCAACTTCGCGATCAACACTTCGATCTGCTCGGGCGTGCCGACGGAATCGCAAGCGATGTCTTTTTCAATGCGTTTGACGAGGCCTGCGAGAACCTTGCCCGCTCCAAGCTCAACCATTTCGGTCACGCCCTGCTCCTTCATCCACTGAACGCTCTCGCGCCAGCGCACCATGCCCGTGATTTGATCAACGAGCAAACGGCGGATGTCTGACGGTTCGGATACGCCTTTCGCCGTGACGTTGGAGACGACAGGCACGAACGGCGGGCGGATATTGGTGTCGGCCAAGGCATACGCCATTTCCTGTGCGGCAGGCGCCATCAGCGAGCAATGGAAGGGCGCGGAGACAGGAAGCAAGATCGCGCGTTTGGCGCCGGCTTCGGTGGCCAGCGCAATCGCGGCATTGACCGCGCCTGCATGGCCGGAAACGACAATCTGCCCGTCGCTGTTGTCGTTCGCCGCCTGACAGACGACTTCCTTGCCGCCCTCGGCCGTGGCTTTTTTCACGACATCCTGCACATCGGGCAGGTTGAGGCCGAGGATGGCGGCCATCGCGCCGATGCCGACAGGGACCGCTTTTTGCATCGCCTTGCCGCGCGTTTTCAAAAGTTTCGCCGTGACGCCGAGATCGAGCGAGCCTGCCGCCGTCAGCGCGGAGTATTCGCCCAAAGAATGCCCCGCCATGAACGAACAGACTTCCTCAAACTTTATCCCGCCTTGCTTGCGTAGGATTTTGGCGACCGCCATCGAATGCGCCCGCTCGATCGACACCCACG
>QFQB01000003.1 GCA_003241475.1 Micavibrio aeruginosavorus | reverse complement strand
CCTTGTCATTGAATGTGATGCCCGCAAATCTGAACTTGTCGGAATAGCTTTCCTTGTAGACCTTGTTGAATATTTCGATGAAGCGGCCGTCATAGGTCGGGTTGATCGTGTCTTTTCCAGCAAAAACAACCGACTTGTGCATTGCCAGCGCTTGTTGAAACAAAGCATGAGCGTAATCGACGATGGAAGAATCCGTTTCGGTCGTGAGCAATGCCACGCCGCTTTCGACTTTGCGGTTTTCAACCAGAATGGTTTCCGATCCGTCATCGCCTTCGTAAATAACTTTCAGCTTGCCCTTGCCCGGAATGGACACGTTCGGCGCGCCGTAAATGCCGCCCACGGCCTGACGGACGATGGTGACATCGCGCATCAGCGGAGCGAATTTTTCGATACCGTTGATTTCAATCGTGTTGCGCAGGATAGCCGCGCCGTTGATCGCGCGGCGGATAATGCCGTTGGGGGAATCCCATTGTTTGGAAAGACCGAACTTGGCCGTCTCTTCCTTGTTCGGCGTAATCGTCGGGCCTTTCACGGCGGCTTTGTGTGTTTTTAAATCCGCAATTGCGGCGTTAAGCGCCTCGTCATTCGTTTTGTCGCGCGCCTGCAGGGAAATATCATGCACTTTCCAGTCAACATCGAAGAACTTCGCGATCAATTGCTCGCGGATTTCGGCAGACATATGCGGCCAGACGCCATCCCCCGTCATATCGACGATGGAACCATTGACTTTATACGGAGTGATGGACATGACAGGCTTCCCTTTTGGAAATAGGAGTTATGACCCGCCTATTTAGCCTCAGATTGGTTAAAAAGTGCTAAATATTCTCCATAGCCTTTTTCCGCCATCTCGGCTTTCGGGATGAATTTGAGGGCCGCGGAGTTGATGCAATAGCGGTTGCCGCCTTTGTCTTTGGGCCCGTCGGGGAAAACATGGCCCAAATGGGAATCCCCCGAAGAACTGCGGACTTCCGTGCGTTCCATGAACAATTTCTTGTCCGTTTTCGTCTTTATATTATGGTCTTGAATAGGCTTCGTAAAAGACGGCCAGCCGGTACCTGAATCAAACTTGTCGGTGGAGGAAAATAGCGGTTCGCCTGTGACGACATCTATATAGATGCCTTCCTCATGGTTATCCCAGTATTCATTCTCGAACGGCTTTTCGGTACCGTCCTGCTGGGTTACATATTTTTGCATGTCAGTCAGTTGATCGACAGCTTCCTTAGTTTTTACGTATTTTTGCGGCGTGGACATGAGCAGGCTCTCCTCTGCGTAGACGGGGGTTGAAATGAGCGCGGCAAAAATCATTAAATGTGCAAACTTCACAGCGGTATTTACCCTTTTCTGGTTGCCATCTTGAGAACTATATAGCCCGCGATGGCAGAAATTAAAGACCCCACAAGAACGCCAAGCCGCACTTCAGCCTGCTCTTCCACCCCTGTAAATGCCAACCCACCTATAAAGAGCGACATGGTGAAACCGATTCCGCATAACAAAGCCGCACCATAAATTTGGCCCCAGCCAGTGCCATCCGGTCTGTTACACAGGCCAGATTTGATTGCGAGCCAGCTAGCACCAAATACCCCTACCTGCTTGCCGATAAACAGGCCCAGCGCAATACCGACAGGAATAGGATGAAGCAGGATATCCAATCCCATCCCTTCGAACGATACGCCTGCATTGGCAAAGCCGAACAGTGGCAGGATCAGGAAGCTCACCCACGGATGCAAATCTTTTTCCAATCGTTGCGCGGGCGAACGGCGCTCCTCGGGATCGGGCACAGAAATCGGAATGAAAAGTGCGGTAATTACCCCCGCCATCGTCGCATGAACGCCGGATTTCAAAACAGCCAGCCACAAAATCACGCCCAAAATTATATAGGCCCCGCGATGAGCGTAATTTGCGCGGTTTAATAGAAATAAGCCGAGGATAGGCAGAATACCGAACAACAGGGCGTAGGGATGCAACGAATCTGCATAGAACGCTGCGATGATTAGAATCGCGCCAAGATCGTCTATGATAGCAATCGCAGTCAGAAAGACCTTGAGCGCCAGCGGAACGCGGCTTCCCAAAATCGACATTACTGCCAGTGCAAAAGCGATATCCGTTGCCCCAGGAATGGCCCAGCCGCGTAGGGTTTCAGGCGTATTCATGTTGAAGAACGCGTAAACAAGCGCCGGAACCGCCATGCCGCCGACGGCGGCAACGACAGGCAGAATCGCCTTTGAAACCGAGGACAACTCGCCCACCGTCAGCTCGCGCTTGATCTCCAGCCCTACCAGCAAGAAAAACAAAGCCATAAGCCCATCGTTGATCCAGTGTAGGATGCTTTTTTCTACGCCGAACAGCCTGTCTTCGCCGTCAACAATCCCGATGCGGAAATGCAAGACGTTGAATATATAATCGTACAAGCCGCTGATGGGAGAGTTTGCGAGGATCAGCGCAAGAGCCGAAGCGACGACCAAAAGGATACCGCCGGCAGCTTCCAGTTCAAAAAAGCTACGGGCGACATAGAAAACCTTTTTGGGGAGCGGCGTGTTCATGTAGCTATTATTACAGGCTTGCGCTGGTGAGCCAACCAAAACCGGATGTTATTCGTTTACTTTCGGATGGGATATCTTCGGCGATGGGGCCTTTTCCTTAACGGATGCGGATACTTTTTTCTCTTCGCTTCGTTTGTAGACATAAATACCCAGAACGGACAGCCCTACCGCCCAGATGGTCGAAAGCGCCTCCATACTGTCGAATACGGCGGGCGCTTTTTCCGTTTTAAAGATCATAACATAGGCAAGCCCCAGCATCTGCGCCGCCCATGTAATGGCCATCAGGTAACCGAAGGTCGGGCGCATGCGGCGGACATAGGGATCCGTGCTTTGCGATTCCAGCCGCAAACTTTCATTGATCTGCGCCAAGGCGGAGCTTTCTTCGCTTGATTTCAACTCCGCCATTTTTTCGGCATGGCGGTTCGCCTCGGCCATTTGCTCGGCGCTCAAAGCGCCTTGCAGGCCGTTCAGAACTTTCGAGGCTTCCTGCGCTGCATTGTTATCGACTTTTCCAAGCGCTTCGCCAATAACGCTTATAAGCAGGGGAAGGCCGAGTTTGGATATGATGGCTGCCAGCATGGTGCGCTCCTATTCAATAAGTTTGTAGAAAATATGATGGCCGATGGTTGTCGTCGGCATTTGTCCCTTCGCCCAATCGGGCAGAATCGATTTGGCGTGATAATGGGTCGCGCCCTTCGTTGAATCCGCAATCGTTCCCGCCATAGCCCGCCGCGCAATGCGCACTGCCGTGGCGTAATGGATGTCTTTTTCGGTGATCGCCTGTAATTTGCGGTAGTTGGGGTCTGCCCTGTTCCAGCAGGAAAACTGGTACGGTTTCTGGCAGACGGAAATAATATCCTTTCCCCACCAATAGCCGCCGCGTTTTTGCGCGACTTCCACGCGGTTCAGAATAACGGACGCAATGGCTTCCATGCCTGCCGCGCCTTCGCCGCGCCCCTCACCCCACAAGGTGCGGGCCAGAACATCGACCGCCAGTTCATCGTAGAAATTTTGCGCAAAGGATTTGTCTTCCGCAGGCTTCCCCGTCAGAAGTTTGATAATTTTTTTCATGCTGTTTTACTCCGGTCTGAAAGCTTTGAGAGATTCCGTCTTGAGAGCCGTCTGGTCGAGCTTGGCTTCGATCCGCAAAAGATGGGAGACGATGCGGGTTTCCAGATCCTTCATATCGCCGACGGAGGCGTATGTTTTGGCGACTTCCAGCTTGAATGCCGAAAGCCCTTCGCGTAGTTGCGCCAGACGGACATCGAGCGTTTCCTGCAGTGTTTCTATCGCTTCGTCGGCTTCTTTGCGGCTTTGGAAGATCAGCCAGAAAAGGCCCGTCATGGCAGGCAAGTCCACGGCCGTGATCCACCAGATCAGGCCGGTATCGAAAATATTCATGTTGTGTCCTTATTTTAAAACATCGAAATCGGTTTTGGCGGCGTGACCTTGGCCCGCGCCGGACCAAAGTTTTTTTCCGCCATAGATTTTTTGAATGCGGGCTGGCTCCAGACTCAGCGCGCCAGCCGCCGCATCCAGTCCATCGTCATGGCCGTTTCCGCCGGGTTTCCATTCCTGCATTTCCGTGATGAAGCGCGTTTTGTAAACGCTTGCATGTACATGCAGGGACTTTGCCGCCATGACGACATCAAAAGATTCCAGAATGCGGTCCGCCTTGGCTTTACGGCTTGTACGCTCGATGACCGCCGTGCCGAGTTTTTCCCGCCCCAGTTCCCGCCGCAAAATGGCCGGCAGGAATTTTCCGATCCCGTTTGTTTCCACCGCAATGGAAGGCAAATACAAATCGCGGGCGATTTGCGCGGCGATTTTACACTGCAATGTCGCCTCGTCCTCGCCGTCTTTGGGGTAAACTGCGATATATTCCACGCGATGCAGGAAATGCTCGCCGCTGTCGGCGGTGAATATAACGGCCAGAACGCTACCATCGCTACGCCCTCTTCCAAATGCCGGGTCCCACCATGCCGAAGCCGAAACGATTTTCTTGCCTGCAATGGACAATACAAGAGATTGCTGTATTTCTTTTGCCTCCAAGGCCTCGTCGTATTTTTGCAAGAGCGCGGGATCAAGACGGCCATCGAGAATGTTTGCCGGTTCCAGCATCATCTGCGAAGCGAACTTCATCGGCCCCGCCTGCGTGCGCAAAGCGGCGATATCCTCCGCCGCGTAGCGCTCCGGCCATGCGCTTTGACCCGCCGTATCCGCAATGGGCACGCTCAGGCGATGATAGTTTTTAAGGAAGATTTCCTCCTCCCCTATCTCCGTGCGCGGCGCATCCGCATAAAGCGTGTAATAGCTGTGCGGCGTGCCGATATACATCTGCGTGCCGCCGGGGGTCAGGATGAATTCATTCTCGGCCAGACGCTCGCGCATCTTCGCCCGCTTGTCGGCGGTATCGCAGGTATTGGGCACTTCCACATCGTCGCAGATAATGATGTCCGCGCGGGCGCCGGTCGTGTTGGCATAAAGGCCGCGGGCCAGAACGGACGGGTCGCGGCTGATGCGGGCTCTGTTGACGGTAAAGCTATCGGAAGCCCATTGGTCGGGATTATTCGGACGCAGCGCTTTCGCCAAAGGATGTTTTTCGATCACCTTTCGAATTGTCCGCGCCATCTTGATAGACAGATGGGATTCCGCTGACAATACCAGGATACGCAAATCCGGATCCCGACATAGCAGCCACGCCGAGAATAGTCCGACGAGCGTCGACTTTCCGCTGGCCCGAAAGGCCTGCAGCAGCAGCCGCGTCTCGCCACGCTCCCAGCACTTCTGCAGCCAGATCGCGATCCGGAAGTGTATGCCAGGCGTTTTGTAGTTTTGGGTTGCGTTCCATAGGGCTAAAAATACGTCAAAATCGGCGCTCTGGCAAGAATTGCGCTCCATTTGTCCTCACATTAGATGGTTTTTATATAAAAGTGGCGCGTGCCATATGCTATTCGGAAAGAGTTTCGGCCCGATGGGCATCGGCTTCGGCCACGGCATGCTTCAGTAGCGCCAGATGGGTATAATCCGCCCGCGTTTCCAGCTGCGTCATGCTTCCCAGCTTCAACAGCAATTCGATATGGGCCAGCGCCGCCTTGCAGGCAGCATGGTGATCGGCGAATTGCTTGCCGCGTCCTGCCTTAATCTTGCTTGTTGAAGATTTTTGTTCCGGCGCGGGCGCCTCTTCTTCTTTTTCCTGCCACCCCGCTTCGATAAAATCGTAATAGGAGTTAAAGGCCTTTTCGATTGCTTTAGGCAAAAATTTAGCCACCTGCGAACAGGTGGCTTCGTCTATTTCGATTGTCATGAAACCTCTATTTTATTGTACCGCTGATCGCTACATTCAGATCAACCGGCCCCTTGATGCCGTCTATGCGGGCATTGTCTGCATATTGCCAGAGTACCATGGATGGATAATCCTTCACGTCTGGTTTTGCAAAAATATCGCGTATCCATAGAGAGTATGAAACGAAATCCGTTCCCTCAAGATAATCGTGATAAAACTCCTTTGTTGTGTAAAATACAGGCTTGCGCATGTAAAAAGTCTGCCATTCCTGCACGAAATCGCTCAACTGTAGCAAAAATTCTTCCCTAGAAGGACGAGCCGCACAGTTTCCAACATATTCAAGATCAATCACAGGAGGAAGCATACCGTTACTCGTATCAACCAAGTTCATAAAATTTTTGGCTTGTGTTATACCATCTCGGCAAAGCGTAAAAAAATGATAGGCGCCCACTTCAAATCCGGAATTTTTTGCCCCCGTCCAGTTTTGCGTAAACATTGGATCACGCCAATCGCCGCCTTCGGTTGCCTTTATATAAACAAATTTTACTTTTTCTTTTGGAATAGACGACCAGTTTATTTCTCCCTGATGATGCGAAACATCAATTCCTTGAACGGGGTACGTTTTTAAAGATGGGTAATTCAATCTTAAAAATCCTAAAAAAAAGCTAAAAACACAACCAGACACCAAGACCAACGCTATGGAAGACAATTTAAAAAACATCATTTTCATTGCGTTTTTAACCACAAAATGGATGAATATAAAAATAATAGAAAGTTAAAAAAAATAAAACAAATCAAAGAAATCTTTATATCTGATTTAGATATCCACTCATACTTATTAAAACGAGAAAAAAAAGTAAAAAGAGAGAAGAAGCAAATAAAAAAGAGATATAAAATGCTATAAAATTCCAGTGCGCTAAAGACACATAATATAGATAGTCGCCACTAAACTCCATTTGAGGATTATGCTCTATGGCTATGTAACTTAAAATAGAAGCAAACAAAAATGATGCAAGCGCGACTGTTAAAATACATATCTTTTTTATTTTTCCCATAGCTTCTGCCTGTAAATTTTTTCTACGCGAGCGCCATAATTAGAGACTTTTTCTGCCGCCAAATTTTGATAAATTGTCGCAACTTCTTTTATACCTGCATTTGGTACTCTTTCCGATATCGCTTTAAGAAGTTTAGCTCCTGCATCAATATTTCTTTCTGGATCTCTTAAATCACTTCTACTATAACCTAAATCCTTCCAATATTCAGAATGAATATTCATAGGGCGGATTGATTTATTTAGATCAAATGGTTCTTTCAAACGATCATATTGGCCATGTGTTGTTTCCATGTAGGCAATCGCCTTTATCAAGTCCGGGTCCGTCTGATATTTCCTTGCTTTTTTCTCTATAAGCTTTTCATACTCTTTAACTTCACTGAAGGATGAAAACTCATACCAAGGCTCGTTTTTATCCGCCTCTTTGTTTTCTTTAATCGAAAATCTAGCGGGGGTATCATTGACAATAGATGATCTACGCTGACTTGAATCATTTACCTCTAAGGCACCACACCATTTGGGCTTATTTTTGGCAATTTCTCTCCTTGTTGCGTTTATCGCATTCTCCGTCTCCCCATCTGGTCGCAAATAACCATCGACCTTTAAACCTTTTTCACGTTGAAACGACCGTATGCCATCATCCGTTTCCTAATAAATGATACCGTTTTGCGCAGGTTCGGCGCGGTGCCCCAATTCAAACAATGCATTTTTGACGTTCACGACATCATCTTCGTCATTTCCCATCATATTACCAACGCTGTTGTTCAATTTAAGCCCTAATAAATCTCCAAAATTTAAAGCCACAATATATTCCTTTTTTTAAAACTTGTTCACGATGTACCACTGCCCGCCGTCGGAGACGACCGTGATGGCTTTGTATTGCGCGTTCAGCGGCTGCCCGTATCCGTCAGGGCCGCTCCCGCCGTATTCCGTGACCGTAATGACATTGGAAGATACATCCGTTTTCTTGATCGTTACCGTGCGGCCTGTCGCAATCGCCGCGTTCGCCGGCGGCAGACGCGCCGTCATCGCTCCGCCGAAGCTGGAAAGCAGATAGACATCCACCGCCATATCGATATCGTAAATCCCGCTGCCGTCGTAATAGCGCGTGTTGCCCGGCGCGCGGTTGGAGGAGATGACGAACCATTCCGCGCCGTTCGACAGCATCTGCACGAAATCATTCTCCGCGCCCAGATAATAGCTGCGCCCGTCCGGTCCGTTGCCACCGTTTTCCGTGATGGTAACAACATTTTTAGAAGAATCCGTTTTCTTGACCACCATCATCACGCCCACCGCATCGCCCGCATGGGGGAGCTTGACGGTCAGCGCGCCGCCAAAGCTGGATACCAGATGCACGGAATGCGAAATATCAAGTTGCACCGTTCCGTGCGTGTCGATGAATTCGGTATCATATCGCTGCAACGTGGCGTTGATATCCACCGCCGTCGTGCGCTGCAGGCGGTTCTTGTGCGGATATCCCGCATTGAACGCGGTGTATTTTCCGCCCGACAAATCCCAGATGGCGGAGCCGTCGGACATGGACAGCAGATTATAGATCGCCGTTTCATCCGACCCCGCCTCCAGTTTTACATTGGGCACGGTGTTGAAGCTTTCGGTGTAGGGATTGATAAGAAGCGTTTTGTACGACCCCGCACCCATGGTCATGCATCCTTGCGCCGTGCCTTTCACGTTCGCCTCGCAATCGATAAAAGCGTTGTTGAATTGGCCGTGCTCGACATAAATTCCGTGGCCCGATATATCCGCGCCGTGGGAGTAGACGCGGCAGGCATGGAATTTGTTGGCGTTTGGCGTATCGCCTGCGCCCGTCTTGGTCAGATGGATGCCGTGCACCACAGGTTGCTCCACCAGAACGCGGTCGAAATTGTTCCAGTAGCACGGAAAGTTCGGATCGGTGTGGCCATCCAGTTGCACGCCGATGCTGCTTCCGAAAATGCTTACATCCGCCACGGCGCATTGCACGCAAGGACGATCCCGTCCGTAGAGTTTCAGACCTGCCGCGCCGCCTGTGATGCGAATATCAGACAGCGTGATGAAATCCGCAACCATTTCGACGGCATTAAAGCCGTTGTCCTGCGCGGCGATCACGCTTGTCTGCCCCGCGCCGTGAAGACGTTGACGCTCCCCCAGCGTGATGGTGTTGGAGATCAGATACGTTCCCGGCGGGATATACACGCTGTCATGCGCGGCAAGCGCTTTTTGAATGGCCAGCGTGTCGTCGTGAAGGCCGTTGCCCATCGCGCCGAAATCCTTGATTGAAACGCTTTCGGAAAATTTGTCGGTCGTCGTGCGCGGCACCGCGCCCATGCCATAAGCCGTAAAAGACGGCGCGGCCATGGAACCTTCGAGGCTTACCGCCACGGGATTGCCATCGCCATCGAAACCAAGCGCTTTGTTCGCGCGGGATTCACGGTTCGGCAAGATGGTTTCCGAAGGGTTTTCGTGGTCTGAATACCGCAGCATGGGCGATAGATCGCGATTTATCTGCTGGATGCTCCCCGTCAGGTAATCCAGCTCGTTGTTGATGGCTTGGGCGCTGAAATCGCCGCCTTCCAGAAAATCCGTCATGCGTTCGAGCGGCAGACGGCGCATCAAAGTCACGACAACGCCGTCATCGGGCGCTGTATCGAATGTGACAGCGCCGCCGGACGTTGCGCCCGCGCTTTGCACATCGAAGCCGCTGTATCGCGGCGCGCCGTCGAAAAAGACTTTCAAATCCTCGCTTGCGAAAATAGGAAACGGATATTCGAACACGGTCTGCACGCCGTTGGCGGCATAGCGCACGACCGGCTCCACCGCCGGCATTTTTATATGGTCTGGCATTAATCCCCCTAGAATATATCCGTCAGGCCGTTGTACAGGGCCGTTGCCTTTTTCAGGCTGCTGCGTTCTTTCAATTGCGTGAGCTGCAAAGTGTTCAGCGCTTTTTGGGAATTGTAATTCTGGTCAAGAATGCTGTTGCGGATCGCGTAGGATTGATTGATGCTGTCCTGATCCTCATCGCTCTCGCTGAGAAGACCGTACAATACGGCACGAGAGGATCCGTCGCTGGAACTCACGCCGTTTGCGCCAAACCGGGCTTTTTGTTCGGCCATAACCTTGCGGAGCTTGGAAAGACGGTCTTGTTCCGCAGCCTCCTGTGCAATGCGGTTCTGCTCTTTTTCCAATGCGTTTTGCTGCTGTAGCGTTTTAAGTTGCAGGGCGCTGGTCTGCTTTGCCTCCTCATAAGCGCGCTGCCCTGATTTGTCCTGATAGCGATCCACGCCTTGAACAACGGAATTTGCGAGTGAAAGCGCCTGCACAGCCGTGGAAGCGATGGATGTCAATCCGCCCATAATAATATCTCCTTAATCGTTGAGTTTGATTTCCGTCATGACGGATAAAAGCGTAAACGGCAGCGGCGCGCCCTGTTCGATGCGCCACAAAGGATCGGCCAGCTGTTTTTGCCATCCCAATGTGCGCACCCGGATATCCCCGCTGGTCAGCGGCGGCGGCGCATCGAGGATTTCATCCTCTCCGATCCGGCGGAGCGAAATATCGCGCAGGCCGCGCCCCAAATCGAGCCGAAGGGCTTTTGAATCCTTGAGCCTGAACACCGCTTCAATGAGCCTGATTTTGCGCACCATCGTGCCGTCTCCCACGGCGGACGGCGGCAAAGGCTCCACGATGTGCGTGTAGGCCAGACCGATCTCAATTGTGGTTGCAGGTTCTTCCAGCGTAACGACGCCGCCTGTTACGACATGATTGTCGAGCACGACGCCATCGGCCACGACGGACACGCTCATCCCTTCAAGATGGTCCAGTCCCGACCATGCGATGGCGGACGTTCCCGCTTCGCCCGTCAAGGCGGAATCCAGATTGAGCGCATTGTCGAACAGTTCGATGAAATGCGCGCCGTTGCGTTCGACCAAAAGATAGACTTCGTCGCCAACAACGGAGACGGACTTGGCTAGGCCTTGCGTTTCGTGCAATGTCCATGCCGCCACCTGTTCGGCGCGGTAAATCGTCAGCGTTGCGAATTTTCCATCCTCGCGCACAATGAAAAGCAAGCGGCGTATAGCATCAAAATCCTGATCGACGGGACGGCCCAGCACATGGCGGGCGACCAGCGCCACATCGGTTGCCTGATAGGCTTGCTCCAGATCGGTGTATAGAAATTCGCGCACCTCGTTGCCGTTGCGGGCGACGAACATCGTTGCGCCGTCGACCGGCACAGGCGGAATATAGCGGTCCACGCGCGATCCTACCCGCGTCTGGCGGTTAAGCTGGACGTTCGCAGGCGTAAGAGGGTCGCCCGTCACCATCCATTCCGCGCCGCTGGTAAAGACCTGCAGATGCCGTCCCGAAAAAATGCCGCGAATGGCGTTGACCTGATCCGACAAAATCGCGAATTCGATGGATTCATCGTCCAGACCCGTTCCCAAATCGAAATTGAACAAATCGCCGCTTTTTGAAAACCACAAGCGGTTGGGCATGTCGCGCGACCCGCCGATCACAAGCCTGTCCTGATGGAACGCCACTGTTGCGGGATAGCCGCGCACAGGCGAAAAGGATTGCTCGGCCCAGTCAATAGTCGCCGTCGCCGCGGATAGAGTCTGAATAACTGTTGCCGTGACGATGGTCGGCGAATTCACCGTTGTAATTGAAACTTCCTTACCTCCCACGCGAAGCCTTGTGCCCGCATGCCCTGCCTGAAAGACGCTCGCGGATGCCGAAAGCGTAATCGTTCCCGCGGTTGCGCTGGGTGTAATCGTAACCGCGCTGTCGGCGAATTTATAATAGGGCTGCTGCACCACATTGGCATCGGTGAAGAACGTCCAGTCCTGCAGAACAAAAACGCCAAGCGCGTTCCTTAGTAGCATCTTGGGCGGCACATCGGGATGAACCAGCAAAAGCGTGTCCGCGCTTTGCGTCCACGTCAAAAGCGGTATCTGCGATGACGCCCACGGAGCGGACAGCGTTTGAATGTTGATCCCGCCTGCGTAGATGTCGATGCGGTTGTTTGTCACTACCATCAAATATGTCTGCTCGGTATTGAATTCAAACGAAATAAGACGGCCATCGCCTGCCGCCGTGTCGATGTACGAAAGTCCCGCGCGGCGTGTCACGCCGCCCGTGGGATAGATAAAAAGATTGCGAAGCGCCAGAGCGCCGTTCTCATAGGCGCGCAAATCCCCGCGTCCTAAAAGATCGCGGCTGACTTCGCCGGCGGTAAAGTTGGTTTTGACCTGTCTAATGCGCGTCATGCCCTACCCCCTCACATCAATAAGGGAAAAGTTTTCGATGCGCCCCGGCGTATCCTGCTGCGCGTCTATCTGACGGGCGCGGGCGTATTCCTGATCGGCGATTTTAAAGAGCGCATCGGCCCGGCCCGTGTTTTCGGTCAGCGGAATGCAAAACTCCGCCGACAGCCGTGCGATCATCGCCATATCGAAATACGGCGGGAATTCTTCTTCCTCGGGCCGAAAAATATAGGACAGCGTGACCTCTTCCGCATCCGTATGAAGCGCGCCGCGCGCGATGCGGTAATTCAGGCCGCGTCCCCTCCCGCCGTTGCCTGCGGATATCGCCCGAAGATAATCAAGCGGCAACGCAAAGGCGTTTTGATAGTCTGCCACCGGCGGCGCAGATAGTTTTGTCAAAGCCGCCTGCCCGCTGGCAAAACTCCAGCCATAAGCGGATAACAAAGCATCGCGCACAGGCGCAAACATCGCCCCCGCCACTTCGGATTCCGCCGTCCCGTCCGCAAAGGATGTGATGGGCGCCGCGCCAAGACGGATCAGCGCGCGGCTGCATAGAGCCACGTCGTTCAAAGCCATGAATATCTCCTGAAAGGTAAAAGTTGGATAAACGAAAAAACGGCCCGCGAAGGGCCGTTTGAAAATTCTTTGTAATGTTTAAGTGCTACGCGGCAAGAGCGCGATAGGCTTGGGCCGATCCGTTGATGGATGGCTTGGTAAAGCGTTTGAAGCTGATTTCTTCATCATTCGCCGCAGCTGAAAACGGCTGACGCAACGAGGCTACCTTAAAGCGTTGGGCCGCTCCGCCGAAATCGGCCACGATGTGGCGCTTGTCGGCATCGTCGTTCGCCGCACGGTACGACACAACATTGTTTGAACGCGCTGTCGGCGCCAGATTCGGCAATTCATCGACAATGCGGCTGACGGCTAGGCCATCGCGGTTGTCGCCGCGGAACAGAACGCCTTTTTCGGTCAGCATGAACAGGCCCTTAATCTTGCGCTGCTCGAGAAGCTCGGAAAGACGCGTCTCCAGAACCGGATTTTCGATGGTTGGCAGTTTCGCGGCTTCGGAAGCGTTCAAAGACGTTTCCCGACTGCCGTCGAAAGGAATAAATAACAAACTCGCCGCTGGCATGAATGCCGACACCCTTGGTTTCTTTTTATTTCGTAATGAAATTCTTTTAACAAAATTGTTCGGAAGAAGGCAAATTGAATCTTACAACACATTGTTTTTAATTATATTTTTGACGATTGCCGCTTTCCTGCCTTATTCAGGGATTCGTCAAAAGCCCCCCAAAAGGGCCGCCCTCCCCGCGCTTTTGGGACGGGAAGGACGGCAAATCGCGAACCAACGGACGAAGGCGGACTGAAAGCGAGCACGGGAACATGCGAAGGGATAACACGTTCTGCAAATGGTTGCTCAAAGCCAACTTCATCCATGGCCGGGGGAATGGTCTATGAATAGACCGCCACAGTGACGACGCCGCCTGTAATCGCGGTCACGATGTAAAACTTCGTGGCCGGCGTTGCGCCCGTGTTGTAGTTCGCGATAATCAGATCGTTGACGCGCATCATATCGGAACCGGCATTGAAATAACCTGCCCCCGTTACAACGCTGTCCGTAGTTTTATAATGCCAGAGCGTGAAGTTGTTCGCATAGGCAAGGACGCTGAGGTCCGTGAGTTTAAAAGCCATTGTTCAAATCTCCTTATCAGTCTGGCGTTTCATCGCAGTTGATGGTGACGACGCCGCCGCCATCGATGAGAACCGCGCCTTGGCTCATCATGTTGTTGACGAAATGCGCGGCGCGGTCGCCGTGCCAGCTGATATCGGTCTGAACATCGGAACCGGAGGCGTGGCCGATTGCTGTTTTGTGATAGAAATAGCAAGAGCGGATATCGTTGGCGTCAACCGGCAGACCGGAATGCGGAATCCAGATCGTGCCCAGCCACTGCTTGGCCTGCGTGAAGGTCGTGTACGGCAATCCAGCCGCTCCGACATAATCGGCGCTGGAAAATTCCGGAATGGCCAGAAGCTCCGTCCACTGACGCCAGCCGATCACGGCATAGCGGTTGCCGTCATCGGGGATGTCCGATTTGCCGAAGGTTTCGAATGCCGACATGATTTTGGCTTTGGTTAGGCCGATGTTGGCATCGGCAATAACGTTCGTGCTTGCCGTTTGAAGCGCCGCGATCACGAGATCGTCGGTCTTGCGCCCAAGCGCGTTGGCGCCCGCGCTGGCGATCACCTGACGTTCGGGAATGTTGACTTTCAATTCCTGCAGACGATCGACCCAGTCGCCAGCGTAAAAATCCTGCAGTGTGCATTCAACGTTCGAATGCGCCAGATTCATGACCGGCACCATGCCGTGAGTTGATTTGGTCGAGGCTGTCCCCTTGCCGACTTTTTGGAAGACCGCCGAGGAGCCGTTGACGTTGTTGATGGATCGCACCGTGTTCCGCAATTTGGAACCCTGGCGCTGGTAGGCTTCATGCACTTCGCGTTCGAACTGCTTGATGAAAGCCTGATCGATGGTTGTTGCCATTGATATGTCCTTTACAGGTTGGGGTTTGAGGGAGCGCCGGACGCAAAGGGGTTTTCGCGAGAGAATGGAATCACTCGCGGCCCTGCATGCTTTGGAACCGGCAGAAAATGGCGGCGGCGCGTTTAAACACGCCGTTCTCGGCAAAAAAAATCGCCCGGCGGCGTTTGCTTTGAAAAGCGCGCAATTCGGGCGTTGATGAATTAAATATAGGATTTATTTCCTAATTTGTCAACCTTTTTTTTGGAATTAGATGTGCAAGGGTTGAAATTTCCCTTAACGGGACGACTTGTTATAATATATAACTGGTGGAGAAGATAAAAAATCAGGGTCAGGATGCTATGAACAATCTTTTCACGGACGTCAGCAACGATATCAACGATACGCGCCGGGCAACCCCGCGCCGCGTTGCCGACAACTGCATCTCCGTCATCGACGGCAAGGCTTACCCTGTTCACAACTGGAGCGACGGCGGCATGCTGGTTCAGGCGGACGAGCGCCTGTT
Source organism: Micavibrio aeruginosavorus (assembly GCA_003241475.1). GTDB lineage: Bacteria > Pseudomonadota > Alphaproteobacteria > Micavibrionales > Micavibrionaceae > Micavibrio_A > Micavibrio_A aeruginosavorus_A. The sequence continues at coordinate 44,044 of QFQB01000003.1, read as the reverse complement.
TTCCATGGCCGCCCCTGTCGAAGTCACCATGAAATTCCGCCTGTCCGGCCGCATCCTCGATATTCCGCACCGCGGCCGCGTGATCCGCAAGACCCGCGACCGCCTTGCCATCCAGTTCGAGCCGATCACCAAAGAGATCGGCCAGAAGTTCAAGCAGGTGATCGACGACTACGTCACTCGAGAGTTCATGGAATCGCAGATGGCGTAAGGCCAAAATAAAAAAGCCCCTTCGCGGGGCTTTTTTATTGCTTACATCGATGCCCGTGGAGCGCTAGCAACTTGCGGGGATACAGCCTTGTGAGGATTCTGGTAGACATCCTTGTAGGAACCGCCGTCGGCATAGCAATAGTCTCCAGCCTCAATATACGCATCGCGCATGCGGAACGGCAAAGAGACGACATTACTGTTGCTGTTTTTCAAAAGAGACATAGTCAAACACACCTTTATTGTTTTTCTTGTTTTTAGATGCGGCGTGGTATGCGCCTCTTCTATGGCGTTTGCAACAACTCTTTTCAAAAAAATACGAAGTTCTCTTTTTATAAAGTTAAGCCTCCTGCAGACAGAGAATCCTTAATATTTTAACGTTTGCCGTACAGTTTCTGGAACCCTTCGGTCACTTTGTTGATAAAGGACGGGTCCTGGTCGCGCCAGTATTTGGGATCGCGCATCATGGACTGCAGATCCAGCTCATTCTGCGAAGCTCCAACAGGGCCGGCCGGTTTTTGCAATTCCGGCTCCTCGCCTTTCATCATGCGGTACAGCGCCATCACGCCTTCGAAAGAGCTGGAAAGCGTTTCCAGCACATCGGCAGGCAGGGCTTTTTGGCCGAATGCCAGAAGCTGGCGGGAAACCTCGCGCCATTTCTCCGCGCCGCCGAATTGCTGTTCCAGCTTTTCGATCTCGCGTTCGGCATTGTAATCGGCGGCCATCTGCACGACCAGAGGAACAAGCTTTTCAGCCGCAAGATCGTAAACAACCTGAACCTGATCGTTGGTAAACCCCTTGGCGTGAAGCTGCTTGTTCAACTCCTCATCGACGCCGAAATATCCGTGATCGCAATTGATGCAGTACTCCTCATGGCTCTTAGGCACGGACGGCGTGCGCGACATTTTCTTTTCCAATTCGGAATAGGATGTCAGAAGGGAATCGATTTTCAACTCGCCCGTCGCAGGGTCCTTGAACTTTTCAGGGATGATGTGTGTGGCAATGCTCATGGTTTATACTCCTTTTAAAGTTGATTAATTGTTGCGGCCGCGGTCGATCATGCGAAGGATGCTTGCCACAAGGCTACGCTGTCCTTCCATGTACCGCAGTTGTTCGTCGGTGGAAGATGATCCGCTTGCGCGTTGAAAAGTCATGACCTGAAGCCATGCCAAAACCTTCTTGCCTTCCTCGCTTGCAAAAACGCGGGCAAAGCTCCGCTCTATTTCCTTTTGCTCAAGCCGCGAGACGTGGCTGATAAAGACTGCATTGTCCTCGATGCGGTCTATGCCGCTACGCTTGGGGAAGAACATCTGGTACATCCTTTCTGATAAGGTCGCTGGGCACGCCGAGCGCTTCGCCGAGGAAGCGCGCCGCGCGGGGAATATCGACAACAGAGGCCGCTTCCGTTCCCATGCCGAGCGTTGTGCTCATCCAATTGGCGATGGTTTGAATATTGCGCTGCGCCTGCGCCCGCGCCAGCGGCGCACGGTAATCAAGGCTGACGAAACGGCCATCGAGCGCGATATCGGGAATTTCCCCGCGGCGGCGTAAAATAGCGTAAGCGCGGCGGATCATAGGCGTCAGCAACTCCGACTGCAGGCGTCCATACGTCGCGCCGAGCAGCAGCGCCATCTCTCCCGAGCGTTCGGCAACTTCGGCGGCGGTCATGCGTTTGCCGTCCACCTGTCCCAATTTGTCGATCAACAGCGCATGGCGGATGCGGCTCCGCAAATCTTCCAAAATCAATTGCGAAACATCGAAGCGTCCGGGCATTTCAAGCGGTTTTAACCCTGCCGAGCCAACGGCTTTGGGAATGATCGATCCGGGCACCAGTTCAATGTTGGCAGGATTGAGAACACCATCATCATCCGCCTGCCAGATTCCGGTAACGGCGATGGACGCGTTTTTTAAAATCAGCTCCACCACTTTGTTCGCGGTTTTAATATCGGGAAGCGCTTTCATGACAGGCGAACGTCCGTACATTTCACCGGGCGATTTCATCCAGCGGAATGCAATGCAGGGCGAGCTTGAAAAACGGCCTGATGACAATTCAACCGCCGGTCCTTTTTCTGTGAGCAAGGCGGCATATGAATATGCGCCTTTGTCGGGCAGAATGCTTTCGAGCACTGTGAAACGGCTTTGGGGGTCGCGTTCCGCATCGCGCGCGATATCCGACGGAATTTGCGCATCGGGATAACGTTCCGCGATTTGTCCGAGCGTGAGCTTTAATTGCCGGAATGATCCGTCGAGAAAGCCTGCATCGCCCTCCTCCAGAATGATATCAGCCAAGGGAACGGACGAAAATTTGAATGCGGAAAACGCGCCCGGCTCGGCCTCTTCGAAATAGAGCGCTGCCGTGCCGCCGACGACGAGATCGAGAAAACACTGATGCATTTCCACGCTGAAGTTGGAGCGATCAAAATGCGCCTGCATGATGCGGGCGGCGTTTTCAAGAACGGGCGACAGGCTTTGCGCTTCGGCATCCGACAAATCCGGCCCCGGTTTAAATCCAAACCATTGCGTCCACGGCGGCGTTAGATGGCCGAGAAGGCTTGCCGCCAGCTGGTCCACCGCGTCCAGCGCCGTACCATCATAAAGACGATCGGTGCGGATGCGGCCCGGTTGATTGATTTGCGTGAAATCCGCGCTTTGCGGCAATGTGTAATCGTAGCATTCCTGCCATGTCGTTTCCCAGTTGGAGCGGCGCTGCTTGGCTTGTTCATAGCGGCGGATCAGAGGCGCGTAATCCTTCGGCTCGGCAAGAGCCGCAGTGTCGAGCAATGTCATCATCTCTATTCTCCCAAAAGCGTCTTGCGCTGTGTTGCAGAATCAGCCTGCGAGAGAATGCCACGAAAACCTGTCAGAATAGTGCCGACGCGGGATCTGGAACGGCTGAGCAGATTTTGTTCGCGCGTTTTTTCCGGTGTTTCGGTCGTTGTATCCGGCGTGGTCGTCGTGCCTGTGGTTGTTCCTGTCGTCGGTGTCGTTGTCGTGTTCGTGTACACATATTGCGGCACATACACGACTTGCTGTTTTGGCGCCTTGGGGCGGCCCGTGATATCACCCATAGTGATTACTCCTTATGATTTACGCTGAAAATTTAAGATGCTGGTACAATTGCCACGGCGTAATGACGCCGCGTTTGTGGATGCCAAGAACGCGTTTGACGGCTTCCACGCATGTGAACAGCATGAATGGCGCGGCCTTGGCCACATCGCGGCGCATCGGCGCCGCCACCACGCGGTTGCCGCGCGTGCGCAACCAGCCCGGAAGATCGAAATCCGCAGGCACGTGATGATGCACGGAAACTTCGGTTACGTGGCTCAGCGGGTCTAGGCTGGTCCAGCGCTCGCCGTCATTCAAAAGCACATAGCAATGACGAAAGCCGGGCTTGAGAAATTTCAGCCACGAAATTTCCGTCTGACCGCTGAACACGACCCACGCATTCTGTCCTTCATTGATCGCCGATAACAATCCGCTCATGGTCTTACTCCTCCTTGATAGATGATTGCGTGATGCGCCCAGTCGCGGGCGGGTTTTGCCGACATGAAATCTTGCGGGCATACGATGCCCTTGCGGATGAATACCGGCTCCAGCCGCTCCATCGCTTCTTTCCACAGCGCGGCCGCGCGCGTTTCCCTGATGCGGCTCGCATCGGGCGCGAATTGGCGTTTGCCGTAGTGGCGAAGGACCAGAAGATGATCCATCAGCAAACGGCGGTTGCGGTGCAGGCGTTCGAGTATTTTTAAAATGTCCGACGGCTCGCACGGACGCGATACCATAGAAAGGCCAGCACTATAACGGGCACCTTCGTTGCGCGCTTCTTGCGCGAGGATGAACCAGAACCACGCCTCTTCCGTATTTTTAAAGGCGGTGGTTTTGGCATCGGACTGTCCCTTGGGGACGAAACGGTCTTTGTTGCTCATTTGTTCTTTTCTTTGTTTGAGGCTAGGATTTGCGCGGTAGAAAGAAGCGCTCTTGACACAGATGTTCTCTTTATGTTCTTATTCTTGCCAGAGGGCCGAACCAGAGTCAAGCATTATTTATGAATTTTTTCCTATTTACATTCGGCCGTAGGAATTTTAACCTAATCCTATGTTGACACACGAAAATATCTGGTCCGCCATCGACCGCCTCGCCGCTACGTTCGGCTACAGCACGTCCGGTTTGGCCAAACAAGCAGGGCTCGACGCCACCTCCTTCAACAAAAGCAAGCGATTCAGTTCCGATGGAAAGCCCCGCTGGCCTTCCACGGAAAGCATCAGCCGCGTGCTCGAAGCGACCGGCGCGACCATGTCGGATTTCCTGTCTATGATGGATGCTGAGGCGGAAATCTCTCCCCGCTCGAGCCGTAGCAATTTCATTCCCGTCATAGGTTTTGCACAAGCCGGTGCGCGCGGCTATTTCGACGAGGACGGCTATCCGGCTGGCGACTCCTGGAACGAAGTGCAATTCCCCGACAGTGAAAAGAACGAGGCAGCGACTTATGCGTTGGAAATCAGCGGCGATTCCATGGAACCGCTCTACCGCAAGGGCGACGTACTTGTGCTTTCGCGTGATGCCACCATCCGCCGCGGCGACCGCGTGGTCGTGCGCACCGCCAAAGGTGAAGTGATGGCCAAAGAACTGGTACGCAAGACAGCGGCGAAGATCGAATTGAAATCGCTCAATAGTAGCCATGAGAACCGCACGCTTTCGTCAGGCGATGTGTCCTGGATGGCGCGAATTCTCTGGGTTAGCCAGTAAATTACAAAGGATAAAGATATGACCCAAGACATTGCCGCCGCCGCGGCCAGAATTTTGCTCGAGACCAAGGCCGTGATGGTCAATATCGACGAGCCGTTCACGTATACATCCGGCAAGCGCGGACCTGTCTATGTCGATTGCCGCCGCCTGATCTCCTTCCCCGAAGCGCGTAGCCAACTCATGGATTTCGGTGCGCAGATTTTAAAAAAGCTTGATGTCGATTACGTGGCTGGCGGCGAGACAGCGGGCATCCCCTACGCCGCTTTTATCGCAGAGCGCTTGAACAAGCCGATGCTGTATATCCGCAAAAAGCCCAAAGGCTTTGGCCGCATGTCACAGATCGAAGGTTTCATGGAAGGCGAAAACCCGCATGTCGCCCTGATCGAAGATGTTCAAAATTTCGGCGTGAGTGTCAAAGTGTTCGTCGATGCTTTACGCGTAGCCGGCGCCAGAATCGAACATCTGTTCGTGATCTTTCATTATGGACATGAAAGTAGCCAGCAGAATATGCGTGACATGGGCATTCATCTGCACGCGCTGACCAGTTGGAAAGATATCCTGCGCGTTGCGCGGGCAGAAAAATACTTCGATGAGGAAACAGCTTCGTCCGTTGAAGAATTTCTTGCGAATGCCGATCAATGGGCGGCAGACCGCGGCTTCGCTCCCGTATTGAAAGAACAAGCATGAATATCCATTTCCACGCCGCCGAAACGGAAAAAGCGACAGACGCTCTGGATGAATTGTCCAAAACCTACGGCCAGACCAAAGCCAAAGATGCCGATGTGATCGTCGTTCTGGGCGGCGACGGCACGATGCTCGAAGCACTGCACGAAACCGAAGATCTTGCCAAACCCGTTTACGGCATGAATTTCGGATCGGTGGGCTTTTTAATGAATCCACACCGTGAAGGCGATTTGCTCTCCCAGCTTAAAAACGCTGTTTCCGTTGAAATACATCCGCTCAAAATGCGCGCGGTGGACAGCAAAGGCGCGATCCATGAAGCCGTCGCCTACAACGAAGTTTCGCTTTTGCGCGAAACGCATCAGGCCGCACGGTTGAAAATCTCCGTCGATAATGTCGTGCGGATTCCGGAACTGGTTTGTGACGGCATTCTCGTCGCGACGCCTGCGGGAAGCACGGCTTATAACCTGTCCGCCCACGGCCCTATCCTGCCGCTGTCTGCCAACATGCTGGCGTTGACGCCAATTAGTGCGTTCCGCCCGCGCCGCTGGCGCGGCGCGCTCATCCCCTCGCAGCTGCAAATCCGCATCGATGTGATCGAGGACGATAAACGTCCCGTCTCCGTAACGGCGGATTCCCGCGAATGCCGCGATATCGTGAGCGTAGACATCCACCAGTCGTCGTCGATTTCGCGCACGATGCTATTCGATCCGGACCACCATCTGGAAGAACGTATTTTGAAAGAGCAGTTTGTTTCTTAAAAGAAAAAGAAAAGGAAAAGTATAATGGGTTCTTCTGCGGACGATTTTCTAACCGACCTGAGCTTGAAAGAAGCAGGAGGCCATGCCTACAAAGGCATCCTCAACGAATCTGAAGACACGGCCTCCCGCGAAGGCATGACGTTGAGAGACTCTTTGCGGCTACATTCGGGCAAAACCGCAAAGCACTATGGAACACCCCGCCCCGCATAACGGCCTTTGAACGATTATAATCCGCGCGGATTTTTCGGCGGCGTTTTGTTGACGGCGCGAAGGCGTCGTTCGCGCGCCAGCTCATTTTCGATTTCTTCCATGCCTTCCGCGGCTTTTTCATCGAAATTGCCGCCGGTGAACAGACCGCCTTCGGGCAACAGGCCCAGACGTTTCGCCACTTCCTGATAGCCTTCTATAATGTTGGGCATGTCCTGACGGAAGCGGTCCTTGTCCAGCTTCTCGCCCGTCTTCATATCCCACAGGCGGCAATTGTCCGGCGATATTTCATCGGCCAGAATAATGTAAAGCTCGTCATATTCCCCCCAGAGTCTTCCGAACTCCAGTTTGAAATCGACAAGGCGCAAGCCGATGCCTGTGAAAAGACCGTTCAGATAGTCGTTGACGCGGTAGGCTTGCCCAACCATTTCTTCGATTTCGAAGGGGTCGGCCCAGCCGAATGTGAAGATATGGTTTTCATTGACCATCGGGTCGGCCAGATCGTCGCGCTTGAAATTGAATTCAACGATCGGATTGGGAAGGATCGTGCCTTCCTTGATGCCAAGACGTTTGCACAAGGAGCCTGCCGCAACATTGCGGATGATAAGCTCCAGCGGAATCATTTCCACCTGACGCACCAGTTGCTCGCGCATATTGAGCGATTTCAGGAAGTGCGTCGGAACACCGATGCCTTCGAGCTTTGTCATGATATGCGCGGAGATGCGGTTGTTCAAAACGCCCTTGCCCGCGATGCTGGCTTTTTTGGTGCCGCCCAACGCCGTCGCGTCATCCTTGAAATACTGGATGAATGTGCCCGGCTCTGTGCCCTCGTATAAAATCTTGGCCTTGCCTTCATAGATGACTTTGCGGCGGCTAAAGATGCTTGCCATAAATAATTCCTTTTCGCGTGAGCCTTCATATAACAATGGATTTAAAAATGCGCAAATGGTACTAATTTCCCGCATTTAGCCCCTTAAAACAGAGGAAAAACACGTATGAGCAATATCAACGACCGTGAAAAGGCTTTCGAGACAAAATACGCGCTGGATCAAGAGGTTATGTTTCGCATCGAAGCCCGCGCCGCCAAGCTTTTCGGCCTGTGGCTGGCAGAGCAAGCCGGTATGTCCTCCGAAGATGCCAGCAAATATGCCGCTGGCGTTGTATCCGCCAATCTGGACGAACCGGGTTTTGAAGACGTCAAACGTGCCGTGCGCCCCCTGATCGCAGAAAAAAGCCTGCCCGTTACGGAACATATGATGGATACGCAGATCGACCATTTCATGGAAATCGCCCGCGTGCAGATCACGGAAGAAAAGAAATAATCGCAAGGCAAAGCCTTTGAAACGACAAAGAGCCCCGATGGGGCTCTTATTTTTTACTTAGTCTCTGTTGCAACTCGCCTTGCAGGTCAAAGGTTTAGGCACCCTTTTTTCAATCCTGCTCAATGACATATAAGAGAACTCTAACGGAAAAAGGTTCCCCTTGCAAGTCATTGATGTTATATTGAAGCCTTAGCAACGCGATCTAAATTAATAAGTACTTAGACAACAAGGATCGCAGGGGGAAATTGTATTCTATGGCTATGGACGCCCAAACGATTGCGGACATGATCCGCGACGGTATCCCGGGGGCCGATGTGCGGATCGACGATCTGCGCGGAGACGGAGAGCATTATGCGGCCCATATAACCGCTGCCGCGTTTGCAGGCATGAGCCGCGTCCAGCAACACCAGCTTGTATACAAATCCCTGCAAGGCAAAATGGGCGGCGAGTTGCACGCCCTTGCCATACATACAGCCATACCCAAGGAATAACGAGAGGTTCGTCATGGAAAATATTGTTTTTGAACGCATCAAGAAGGAAATTTCCGACAATGATGTCGTCTTGTATATGAAAGGCACAGCCGCCTTCCCTCAATGCGGCTTTTCCGCCGCCGTCGTACAAGCGCTCTCGCAACTTGGTGTCATCTTTAAAGATGTCAATGTTCTGGAAGATTCCACCATCCGCCAAGGCATCAAGGACTTCACCCAATGGCCGACAATCCCCCAGCTATACGTTAAAGGCGAATTCGTGGGCGGTTGCGACATCGTGCGTGAGATGTTCATGTCCGGCGAACTGCAGGATCTGTTCAAGGAAAAAGGCGTAGCCTTCAGAGCCGCTGCCTAAGACTTCCCTGCCCTACATTCTGGGCAGTTTTGCATCCCTATAGACGTTGCACGACATCATCAGGCCGAAGCCTATGATCACGGTCATCATGGCCGTTCCGCCGTATGACAGCATCGGGAACGGCACGCCCACGACGGGGATCAGCCCCATCACCATGGAAACATTGATAAAGATATAGATGGAAAAATTGACCATCAATCCGAACGCCATCAAGCGCCCGAATGAATGGCGGCATTTCATGGCGATCCATGCGCCATAGGCAAGAATTGACGCGACCAGAAACAAAATGAAAATTCCACCGAACAGTCCCCACTCTTCCACCCAGAGCGTGAAAATAAAGTCGGTTTGCTTTTCGGGCAAAAAGTTCAAATGGCTTTGCGTGCCTTTGAGGAATCCCTTTCCTTCGATGCCGCCGGATCCCAGCGCGATTTTCGATTGGGTGATGTGATAGCCTGCGCCGAGAGGATCGCGTTCCGGGTCTAAAAATGTGAGCACGCGTTGCTTTTGATAGTCATGAAGCAAAAGCCATCCCATGGGCGCCGCACACATGGCTCCGACTGCGCCCAAAATGAATATCCACATCGGCGCGCCGGCTAAAAAAAACATGGCGATGCCCGCCATCACAATAACGCCCGACGTTCCAAGGTCCGGCTGCGCCGCCACCAGCAGAAACGGCGCGATCAGGAAGATCAAACCGACGAAAAGAAATCTCAGATTTTTCATGTCCTCGGGCTCGGCCGAATGGAAGTACCGCGCCAGAGCCATCACCACCGCGATCTTCATCAGTTCGGAGGGCTGGATTTGGATGAAGCCGATCTTGATCCACCGTTGCGCCCCCATGCCGATGTGACCCGTGATATCAACCACCAGCAAAAGAAAAAGACAGGCGAAATAAAACGGATATGCAACTTTGTACCAAACGCGAATATCAATCAGCGCAATAACGATCATGCCGGCAAGAAATACTATAAACCGTGGAATCTGTCTTGAAGCCCATGGATCAAGATTTCCTCCTGCTGCCGAGTACAGCGCGGTGAACCCCACGCTGGCCAGAACGCAAATCAGGAAAACAAGGCCCCATGTAATATAGCCAAGACGTTGCCAGATGGAGCCTTCGCCCTGCATGTGAAGCATGTTAGCCATAGTGTTTCCCCTTTTCGAGAATAACGGGCGCCGCCGCCATAGGTTTTGATGCAGGATCGCGCTGTTGCGCCAACAGCAACAGATCGCGCACGATAGGTGCCGCCGCGCTCGATCCGCCGACGCCATGTTCCACAACAACGGAACAGGCATAGCGTGGATTGGTCAGCGGCGCATAGCCGACAAACAAAGCATGGTGGCGGAACTGCCATGGCAGATCTTCGTTCTTCACGCCTGCGGCGCGCTCTTGTTTCGTGATGCGTTTGACCTGCGCCGTACCGCTTTTACCGCCCATTTCCATGCCCGGCTCCTTGATGCGCGCGGCCTTGGCCGTACCTCGTTCTCCGTTACACACACGATCCATGCCACGCATGACGATTTCAACGTGACGCGGATCGATATCGATTTTGTCCCATGGGCCATGCGCAACGGGATTACCGCCAATCCCGCCAGTCAGCCATGGTTTTACCGCCAGACCGCCGTTGACGATGCGCGATGTCATCACGGCAAGCTGTAACGGCGTTGCCAGCATGTATCCTTGGCCAATACTGGCGATGACTGTCTCACCAGGGTGCCAGCCTTCTTTGCGGGCTTTGCGTTTCCATGCCTCGTCAGGCACAAGACCCGCCCGTTCTTCAGATAGCTCCATTTCAAATTTCGCACCGAGTCCCAAGCGTCGTGCCATATCGGCGATGCGTTTTATGCCCAGATCCGTAGATAGTTTGTAAAAGAAAACATCACACGATTGCTCAAGCGCGCCGACAACATTCACCGTACCGTGGCCGCCTTTTTTCCAACAATGGAAAAGCCCGTTACCGAATTCATAATGGCCGGGACAAAACGTGCCCGTACCCTCGGTGATAACGCCTGCTTCAAGCGCTGCCAGCGCCGTAACCATTTTAAACGTCGAGCCTGGCGGATATTGTCCGGCCACAGCCTTGTTGGTCAGCGGGAATGTGATGTCGGAACGTAGCTCTTCATAACGCTCGTGACTAATCCCACCCGTAAAATAATTTGGATCATAGGCGGGGTAGGACGCGAGCGCATAAATTTCGCCTGTGTGAACATCCATCACAACGGCGGAGGCGCTTTTGCTCTCGGTCATTCTTTGCATGGCAAAGCGTTGTAATTCGGCATCTATACTGAGCACGACGCGGCTACCTTCTTGCGATTGCAAATTGTTAAGCTCGCGTACCTCTCGGCCCACAACATTGACCTCGACTTCAGAGCTTCCCGCCTTGCCGCGCAGATACGGATCGAGCGTCTTTTCAATGCCGCTTTTTCCAACCTGGAAATCAGGCAAAGTTAAAAGCGGGTCTTTGTCGTTTTCCTGATCCTTTTTGCTGGCCGTGCCCACGTAGCCGATGATATGCGCAGCGGATTCCGCAAACGGATATTGGCGAACCTCGCCCATATCGATGCTCATGCCCGGCAGATCCGGAATATTGACCTCAACCGTTGCCACTTCTTCCCAGTTCAATTCATCTGCGACTTCAATCGGTGTATAGGACGGGGATTTTTTAGCCAGCTTGATTGTCTTCTCAATCATCGCGTCATCAATTTTGATATGTTTTTGCAAAGCGCGAAGAGATTGCTCCAGATCGTCCGTTTGTTCCGGAACGACCAGCACGCGGAAATTCTGTTTGTTCACCGCGAACGGCACGCCGAAACGGTCAACAATCTGCCCCCGCGCGGGCGCCATCATTTTCAGGTTGATACGGTTGTTCTCGGCCAAAGTTTTGTATCGGTTGCCTTCGACGACCTGCAACCACGCCAATCGCCCCCCCAACAACGTCAACATCCCCGCCTGAAACGCGCCAATGATAAAGGCGCGGCGTGAAAAATTATGGGCGCGGTCGCTTTCTTTTTCCAGTGCCATATCTCTACCTACCCGACAACGCGCATGGGGTTGGCTGTTACTGGCAAAACGCGGTGAACGGCCTGTAAGACAAGCGAAGCCAGCGGAAACAAAAGCACACTCAGCAGAGCTGCCACAAGCATTTGCAATAGACTTGCCAGCGGTAAAAAATGGAAGTCACGCAAGGACATTAAAAACCAGAAAGACAAGGTGTAAACAACCGACATGATTGCAAATCCGAGCCAGACCATAATGTAAGGTTGCCCCATAAGGAATAAGCGCGATCTGCGCACGATGGTTTGCAGGCCCACAAACAAAAGCGAGCTTAACCCTGCAGGAATATTCATCAGCAAATCCATGATAAGTCCAAGAATAAACGTATAAGCCACGGGCATAACGGTCGGACGGTAAATGGCCCAGTAATAGACGGCCATTAGCAAAAAGAAGGGTTTGAAATCGCCTGCATGCGGCATGGAAAAACTGACAACATTCAAGAGAAGAAAAAGGAGGATAACGCCTTGCGCTAACAAAAGGCGCATCGCCCAGGTGACGAAATCATAAGGAAGAAATTGGGACATGAAGAAGTTTTAAAACATCCGCGCCAAAAAGTCCCGCAGATTATCGAAGATTGCCTTTGCCTTCGATCAAATTCGGATTTTCAGGGTAGTCGACGATTCTGACATGCGTGACACGGGAAACATCGGAATAAGGCTTCACATAAGGGCGACCATCCTCCCCAATCTGGACGACCCCGACGGGCAGACCGGACATGAACATGCCGCCGTTGCCAGAAGTCACGATACGCATACCGTTTTTGATGTCCGTGTCGGCGGGCAGGTATTTCAAAACCGGAAGATCGGTGTTTTCACCACTCAAAATTGCCTTCTGGCGGCTCCCTTCGATCAAAACCGGTACGCGGGAGTTAACGTCTGTCAGAAGCAAAACGCGCGCGGAAGAATTTCCGGCTTCGATGATGCGGCCAACAAGCCCGTCACCGGATAACACAGCCTCGCCTTTTTTGATGCCATCATCCTGGCCGGCGGAGACAATCGCACTTTTGACAAAGGCATTGCCGGAATCGCCGATCACGCGGGCAGTGACAAAACGATGGGTCGGGTCGGGCTTCACATTGAGTAACGCGTGAAGTGATTGGTTTTCGGATTCCAGCATCAGGGCGGTTTGATACCACTCACGAAGGCGGATATTTTCTTCACGAAGTTGTGTGTTCTCCGCACGAAGTTCAGACAGACCCGTCACGCTATTGGTCACAGCGGCCGCCTGACGAAAAGGCTCGCTCAAGATGGCCAGCGCAGGCGAGATAATATCTGAGACGGAATTACGGACCCCCCCGAATACGCCCGGACGGACAAAAGAGACGGTCAAAAGCAATGTGGCGGCCAGCATAAAAATGATCGAGGCCTGCCCGCTTCCGATGAACTGGAAGGGCGAAAACTGGACGTGGACTTTGCTGCGGTTGCGGCGTTTGGCCATTGTTTTCCCTAAAACCTATCGGGGATATCCCCTCAAGGAGACTCTACTGACACTTCGTTAATTTTATAGGAAAAACCGGAACTCTTCAACGCGTTATACACGACTTTCCCACAAAGCCCGTTCCTAAGCGGCTAATAGTTGCCGACAAGAACATTTCGGAGCGCTTTGAACTCTTCCAACGCATGGCCCGTGCCGAGCGCAACGCAAGACAGTGGATCATCAGCAATGGTTACGGCAAGCCCCGTTGCGTGGCGCAGAACCAGATCGAGATTAGACAAGAGCGCGCCGCCGCCGGTCAGGACAATGCCCTTTTCGACGATGTCCGCTGCCAGTTCAGGCGCGGTGTGCTCAAGTGCGACCTTCACACCTTCGATGATCTGACCAACAGGTTCAGCCAAGGATTCCGCCATCTGGCGCTCGGTAATCACGATTTCCTTAGGCACACCATTCATCAGATCGCGGCCTTTGATCTGCATGGTGCGGCCTTCTCCATCCGCAGGGATGCAGGCGGAACCGATCTGTTTTTTCACGCGCTCTGCAGTGCTTTCTCCGATCAACAGCGAATGAACGCGGCGGATGTAGGCGATAATGGCTTCGTCCATTTTGTCGCCGCCGACGCGGACGGAACGAGCGTAGACTATCCCGCCGAGCGAAATAACGGCCACTTCGGTCGTGCCGCCGCCGATATCTACGACCATCGACCCCGTAGCCTCCATAACCGGCAGACCCGCTCCGATCGCGGCAGCCATCGGCTCTTCGATCAAATGAACTTCCGAGGCTCCCGCACTCTCGGCGGCCTCTTGAATGGCGCGGCGTTCAACGGCTGTAGAGCCGGACGGCACGCAGATAACCATTTTGGGTGATACGAACGAGCGGCGGTTGTGCACCATCCGGATGAATTCTTTGATCATGGCTTCGGTGACTTCGAAGTCGGCGATTACGCCGTCGCGCAAAGGACGCATGGCGGTGATGTTGCCCGGCGTGCGGCCCAGCATCTGCTTGGCGCGGTTGCCGACGGCCAGAACCTTCTTTTTCCCGTTTTCGTTCGCGATGGCGACAACGGACGGCTCGTTCAACACGATCCCCTGATCGCGGACATAAACGAGCGTGTTGGCGGTGCCGAGATCAATGGCCATATCGGCGGACATAAACCCGAAGAGCTTTGAAAACATTGAGATTTTTCCAGAGTACGAACAAATTTTGTTTTAGGATAAGGAGATATAGCAAAGATTACAGGGCAGTGCACCAGCTAATCTGCCCTTTAATCACAACAAAATACGGATTTTTAAAAAGCGCGTAGCCTTGGCCTAAGCTGGCCTATTCATGCCCAAAATATGGTTCTGGCTGGCTATCCTTGGCGATGGAGGCATAATGACCGCGCCACGCGATGCAGCCCCAAATTTCACCGCAAGCGTTTCCGCTTCCATGCGGATAAAATCAGGGCTACTTTTATACTCCGCTCCAACACACGCCCGGCTAATCCCATTCAAAAAGCCCAGCGTGTCTTCCATGTCGGCATGGCGGCCTGCCCGCGTAGCAAAATGCAAAAGCTTCAATCTGGAGCAAGATTCCGCGCTGACGCCCAAAGAGGGTTGCACATACCCGATAGGAACCTCCTGCGCGCCCCATTTTTTGAATGTTTCAAGCCGTTTTTGCGGCGGCATGACGTCTTCGGCCTCCGTGACGATTTCAGGATTATTTACTTCTAAAAAAGCGGGACGCACCTTCAAGCCTTCGCGGCGCGAAATATCCTCACACGCGTCAATACCCGCTCCGAAGATGGAACGTCCGAGCCCCTGCCCTTGCGCGTGCGGCGCAACCGCATTGTAAGCCAGCAAGGATGCCTGCTCGTTTTTGTAGAAAATATTGATGCCGATGGCGTCCAATCTTGCGGCTTCAACATCATCCAAATCTGCTCCAGCAACGAAGAAGCTGAATTCATTCGGGCTTTTAGCGCCTTTTTCCAGACGGTCCTTCAGAACATCCAGCGGTGTTTGCTCATCCTCAAGCGGGAAAGCAGGCAGATAAACTTCATCATAGATACGCTCCAGAAGGCGCATCTGGCCAGAGCCATGCTTCATGTCGAGACGGATGATTTCACCGGATGAATAGGATGATTTTTCCATACCAACCCCCATACTTGTTTTCATATTGTTTCAATTATATAAAAAATATCTTAAGATCAACAAATTTTATTGGAAAAACCGTTAAGCCGCGAGCGTTTTGACGTGATCTTTGGCAATGACGGCCACAACAGACATATTATACCCCATCATCCAATTTATCTTTGATTACAATCGATGAAGCAAGTTAAAGCCGTTCTTATGCTTGACTTAATTTGACCGATAACGGATTCTTCCCGCTTAAACAGCTTCCTTATTTTATATGTAGCGGCCATGAAAATAATTTATGCAGACAAGCACACCCTCCACAACCCAAGCCATGAAATTATGCGCGGACAGATTCTTGACTGCTACGAAAAGCCCGATAGAGCATTAAACATTCTTGACAGTCTCGCATCCGCCGATTTCAAAAACGTCCTTCGCCCTCTGCCCCATCCCCTTTCACACATTGAACGCATACATACAGCGCCGTATATCGAATTTTTAAAAACAGCCGCGATGGAATGGCAATCGGAAGGCTATGCCGGCGATGTATTCGCAACAAATTTCAATATCCAGCACAAAATAGCGACCCCATCCAAATCCATAGAGGGCAAGGCGGGATATTTTCTTTCCGACCTTTCTGTCAGCCTGACTACAGGAACATGGGAGGCCTTGGCGCAATCTGTTGATGCCGCCCTGACTGCACTTGATCACGTTATGGACGGAGAACAATCTGCATTTGCGTTATGCCGTCCGCCGGGCCATCACGCGACAGCATCAACTGCGGGCGGCTATTGCTTCTTGAACAATGCGGCAATCGCTGCCCAAACATATCTGGACAAAGGATTTTCAAAAGTTGCCATTTTGGATGTTGATTATCATCACGGGAACGGCACTCAGGAAATTTTCTATCAAAGAAACGACGTTCTTTTTTGCTCGCTCCATGCCGACCCCACATATGAATTTCCATACTTTGTCGGCCACGCATCCGAAACGGGGGAAAAAGAAGGTATTGGCTTTAATAGAAACTACCCCATGCCGTCGGGAACGAATTGGGCGCCATACAGTGAAGCATTAGAAGATGCCCTAAACCACATTAATAAATACGGTGCGGATTTGCTAATCGTTTCACTAGGCGTAGACACATTCAAGGCAGACCCTATATCCAGCTTTTCTCTAGAAACCAGTGATTTTTACAAGATGGGCCAAAGCATCTCTAAACTCGCCATGCCCGCCTTGTTTGTCATGGAGGGCGGATACGCGGTTGAAGACATTGGCTCCAACGTCCTCAACTCTCTCCAAGGATACCTAAACCGTTAATCTACGATATGCCGGCAACGAGAATACCGGCGCGCTTCCCGCTGTCGACGTCTTTGCACGCAGCCAGTTCGGGTCCAATCCCTCATAATCAGCAATAGCCTCGACTATATGGCTCTTCAAAACCGGATCGGCGCCAAACATTCGCGTGTACATTTCAACCATATCTTCGGGACGACCGCACAGATTTATCCCTCTTTCTTCTGCAACGGCAATATCGCTCTCTGTCGGGAATGTATAATAATTACCTTCCTCCGTCGCCATTATTTGCGATTCAACTTTTCCGCTGCGCAAATATGATTTGAGCGCATCGCGCACAAGCGACGCCCCGCCTTCGCCCACTTCGAAATAAGCCTCCAGAATCGACCTGTCCTTGTGGAGATTTTGTCTGTACGTGGAGATAAGACCGCCCGTATCAATCCCCTCGTCAATCTCATGCAAAGACGTGCCGTGGCGGTTAACCCCATTCACTCTGTTCCAAAATGCTGCGTACAAACCGCGATCTTTAGGCAGGATTGCAGGATGAACATTCCAGAAAAATCCTTTTTCCTTAACAGCCGTGATCAGATCGGCCTTGAAAATGGCATCATGGTAGATGGAAAGAGCGCCAATCGTCGCAGGAGATTGCACTGCGCGAAGAACAGCAGGATCCTTCATTGTCTCAAGCCTGTGCGGCTCGCAATCATACTGCTTTACCAGCTCATTGAATGTCGCGGACAAACGCGCGCCCTTTTCCGGCCGCTTGGATTCAAGGTATGGATAAATGGTTTCGTTGAATATCCCCTCCTCATAGAAGGAAAAACGCTGCAGCGGAGCGATATTCGCACGCGGAGACTTCGTACCAGGCGTAAAAAAGATAACAGGCTGCAGATTATTCTGAGCCATAAACGGCAAAATGCCTTCAAGGTGCTTTTGCGCGACCAGACATTCGCTCGTAAAAATTACAATACGTTTAGCCGTTGGGAAAAAACGTACAGAGGACTCCTGTACAAACTGGGAACCGCCCGCGCCCTCAAAATCTTCGAACAACCCCTGTGTTCTGTTATCGTAAAACATTCTGCACACCCTAAACCGAGGGGCTTTTGCATTTTGATAAATCATGCGCAGGAAACGTAGCGGTGCCGAAAACGGCCCCCACGGCTGCGGTTATCAAAAGCGAAAACCCTTTGTAAAAAGTTGGGAGGTCTGATCCACCCAGTTAAAACCAAAAGTTTAGCGCCGTTGCATAACCAGCCTTGTAGGGTCTGAACCTTCAGGGGCGCCTCCATTGGTAGGAGGCCGCGGGCCATAGGCACGTACGTAGGGTTTTTATAAGGTTGATTTGCCCCTAATGCAAGTAAAAAATGCTAAGCGGCTCAAGGAGATATCCACAATTTAGAGAAAGCATATGTTTTACATACACTTATGGAAAATAATATTACCGCAGACAGATTGTTTTCGGGCTTTTTATGACGGCCGGATTGGTTGTTTCCGTGGTTTTTTTGGCCAGTTTCAGCACCGCAGGGTCCACTATGTAGCGCTGCACAGCATAGCCTTCCATCTCAACAGGCGTTTCCTGCATGCGGGAGACCCCCTCCAGCCCCTTCAAGGACGGCATGTAAAGGGCCGCCCCTCCGGCATTTGAGATCATAAAATCGAATCCTTCGATATGCCCACGCAGACCACAAACCACAAAGGCACAGGCCAACTCGACTGCGCGGGCGGATGAACAGCGCATAACACGCTCCGCCCCCATCAATGTTTCCGTGCAGCTGGGCACGAACACAAGGTCGATATCGCCGCGGTCTTTCAACATCTGGGAGATATCGGGCATTTCGCTATCAAGGCAGATTACTGTCACACAATTCAATGCCCCCACCTTGAAAACATGGATGGTATCACCGCCGGCATAATCACTCTCCCACGGCGTCAGGTTGATTTTGTCCTGTAGAATCGTGCTTCCATCATTAAAGATAACAGACGTGTTGTATAGCTTGTCGCCCACAATGCGAGGCCCGCTGCCCAAAATGACGGTCTTGCCTGTCACGCAGAGTTCTTTTTTCAGTCGGGCAAAATGAACCGTCCAGAAACTATCAGCCAGCGCATGATCGTTAAAACCGGGTGATGTATATGGCGCCCCGCACATCCACACATACTCGGGAAACACTACGACATCCGCGCCCGCCGCCCACTCGGCCCTTGTCTTGGCGACAATATCCTCAACAAGCCCCTCAAAAGAGCCTGCTTTGAAACCGACGTCATAAAGGATGCATGAAAGATTGAGCATGGTCTGGAAATTTACCTTATGGAACGAACAAACAAAAGAGCCCGTAAAACATTTACGGACTCCCCCCCATTCCCTCAAAATTGGGAAAAAACTTAGCCTTGGCGGGCTTTGAAGCGCTTGTTCATCTTGTTGATGACGTAGATGCGGCCGCGGCGACGGATAACTTTGCAGTTGCGGTCGCGCTTTTTGATTGTTTTCAATGAGTTAACGATTTTCATGATCTTGTCTTTCTTAAAATTCTGGGCGGACCATACAAAATGGCCGCAAGCCTTGTCAACCCTTAGATTTCTTAGAGACCTACAGCCCGCCGGTCAGGGTCACGTAAATGATGACGATATAGGCTAGATGGGTGAAATTATGGGCCTCCTGATCCAGCCCGATCGACAGCCAGAACCAGCGGTCTTTCGGGGTCCAGCCCATTTTATGGGTCAAGCGGGCTTTGCAAAGATCGATAGCCGTGTGAACCGCGAAATCGACCAATCCCAGCCACCATAAGGCCGGCGCAAAAACAACCGTGACCAGTGTTGTCCCGATCGCCTGTCCCAAGGTGTGCAACAGCAATGCCTGCCAGCCTTGCCGCCCCGACAACCCCTTGTTCAGGGCGATCCAGTTGGTCTGTAGCGCGTAGTCGCATACGAAATGCTTCAGGCGGAACAGGCTGTAGAGCAGAATAAGGGACAAAGGGGTCATATCAGGAAAAATCTATATAATTACATACATATTCAGTATGCCCTGCCCTCTCCATCTTTCCAAGTTGATTTCATTTCGATTTTTACAAGCCGTTAACCAACTCCTAACCGTTTTCACAGCATAGTAGACATGGGAAACATTCGAGCGAATCTTCTATGGAAGCCAATCAGACCAAAAAGATCTTCAAGGCCGGTGATATCATCATGCGTCAAGGCGATCATGGTGATGTAGCGTACATCATTGAAACAGGACGCGTGGAAATCCTCATTGAAAAAACCAATGGCACGATCCATCGCGTCGGCACGCGCGGCGCAGGCACCATCATCGGTGAAATGGCCATCGTGGACAACGAACCGCGCATTGCAACCATCAAGGCAATCGAAGATTGCCATCTTCTCGAAATCACCAAGGAAGATTTTTCGCGCCGTCTGAAAACAGCCGATCCTGTTCTGCAGATAACGACGCAAGTTATTCTGACACGCTACCGCGACATGCTGACGCGCGCGACTATCTTGAAAGAGGTTGGAACATATCCCACGCCGGAAGAACTGGAGCGCGGGTATCTTGAACAATCAAACACCATTGAAACCGTCAAGATGGCCAATGAATTCCGCGCCGCCATCGGAACGGAACAGCTCTCGTTACATTATCAACCAATCATGAATCTAATGACCGGACATGTTGACGGGTTCGAAGCGCTGATGCGTTGGAATCATCCGGAAAGAGGCAATATCTCTCCGGCTGTGTTTATTCCGATAGCTGAAGACACAGGCCTGATCGTGGATGCCAGCCGTTGGGCCTTGCGTGAAGCATGCCGCGCATTGAAACGCATTGAATCCAAGATTGGTCTCAACGGCGATCTGTTCATGAGCGTGAACTTTTCGTCCACCGACTTCGCCGAAGAAAATTTCCTCGATCATCTTTACACAATCATGAGCGAGACCGATGTCGAGCCGCGTTGCGTGCATCTGGAGATCACCGAGCGTCTTTTGATGAACCAGCCGCAAAACGCCAAAGACACATTGAACCTGTGCCGCAAAGCAGGGCTGGGAATTGCGATCGACGACTTTGGGACGGGATATTCCTCCCTCTCCTACCTTCACTACTATCCGATCGACACGCTGAAGATCGACCAGAGCTTCGTACGCAACATGCTACAGGACAAAACCTCCATGGAATTGGTCAAATCCATCATTGCTCTGGGCAAGAACATGAACATGAAAATTATTGCCGAAGGGGTTGAACAGGCCGAAGAGGCGCAATTTTTGCTGGAAATGGGGTGCGAGCGCGCGCAAGGCTATCATTTCTCCCGCCCTCTCTCCGAAAAAGACGTGACGGACAAGCTACTCGAATGGGCCAAGCTACGTAAAGTCGGCTAATTCGGCATTTTACCTAAAGTTTTTGCAAATTTTTAAGTCTTTTTAAGCCTTTGGGGTTACACTTGAAAGGTTGATGGCGCTGATTTGCGCCCTAATTTATTGTTATAAAATGATTTAGTACGTTTGGGGATTTGGGGAAATCATGGCAACCGTAGACACACAATCCGGCAACAATCCGGTGCAATCAGACGACAAGGCTCTTCAATTTCAGGCAGATGGCCAGGATAAAATAGACCTTCCCTCCACGGCGCTTATTGCCGATGCCCAAATCGTGCGTGACGGTAATGATCTCCTTCTTGAAGCTCCAAACGGCCAGACAGCCGTAATAGAAGGTTATTTCTCTGCCGATCCTGCCCCAACATTGATATCTCCCGACGGCTCGGCCCTCACCCCCAATCTGGTGCAGGCGTTTGCGCGTTCCCCATCTGAATTCGCCGCTAGAGAGACTGCGACGGATGAAAGCCCTGTGGGCGCGGTGGAAGAAGTCAAAGGCACCGCGACAGTTACCCATGCCGATGGTACGACCGAAACTTTGAGCAACGGCTCGCCCATTTATCAGGGCGATATCATACAGACCGACGTCAACGGCGCGGTGAATATCGTCTTTATCGACGAGACGAGCATGGCTGTATCCGAAAACGCACGCCTTGCCATTGACGAATATACTTATGATCCTTCTACCGAAAGCGGCACGACGAATTTCTCCGTCTTGCGCGGCGTGTTCGTGTTCACAAGCGGACTGATTGGGCGCGATGATCCAGATGATGTGAAGATCGACACACCCGTCGGCTCCATCGGCATTCGCGGCACGATCATAGCAGGGGAAATCAATCCCGGCGGCGTCAGCAATATCTCCGTTCTCGAAGGCGCCATCGTCGTCAAGAACGGTCTTGGAGAAACCACACTCTCCGAACAGTTCGAAACCGTGCGCCTTGGCGGATTCGATCATCCCATGAAGGATATCGGCGTTCTGTCCGCTTCTGAAATCGGCTCCCGCTTCAGCAGCATCAGTAGCGTAAATGCCTCTTTGTTCACGATGATCGATGATGCTGCAAAAGAACAGGCCGCACAGCCTGGTCAAGAATCTCCAGTGCAAAACGCGCCAGATTCTCCCACTACCGAACAAAACAACGAGCCGCAGAGCTCGAACCAGCCTGATGCGCTACAATCTTTCGATGGTGCTCCTGCTTCTTTGAGCGGTGCAAATACGGGCCTTCCCCCTTCTTCAACCGTATCAGGCCAACCGGATTCTGGTTTTACGGGTTCTCAACCATCTGTAACCACATCATCTGCGGGCACAACAACGTCTGCTGTAGCACCAGCGCCTGTGAACCACAATGAAACTTCGGGAACCCAGACATCACAGGCAACACAACAACCTCCACCATCTGTCATAGAACAGAGCGCCGGCAATTCCGCCAATGGAACAACAACGCCAACAACCCCTTCTGCGATACCTCTGACAGTGGGCTTGTCCTATCTGACGGACATCATGCAAGCAGGCACTGTGTTGGGCCACATCAACAACACGGCTGGCTCCAGCTCTATAACCTACAACTTTGCGTCCGGCACCAATACCCAAGGCTATTATGCCTTCCTAACAAACGGCACGGGCGTGGATATCGTTCTAACGACAGCAGGCGCACAGGCATTGCGCGACAGCCTAACGACTGTTCAGTTAGGCAACTTTTCAGTTGTCGCCACCGATACAGTGACAGGCGTTACCGGCACGCAGGCCGTCACCGTCAATATTCATGATGCAAGCGCTGGAGATTTAATCAATCTGGACTTTACTTCCATCGGTAGCGTGAGCGTCATCAGCGATACGATCAACAACAACTTCGGCTACTCCATTTCCGCCGTAGGCGATATCAATGGCGATGGATTCGATGATTTCATCGTCGGTAACGACAGTAGCGCGACTGGAAACAACCACAGCTACCTTGTTTACGGTAGCGCGAGCGGCGTTCCGACATCTTTGGTAACAGGGCCCTATGTAACCACAACCTCTGGCTATTTTTCGGGCAACTACTACGGCGAGAGCATTGTTGCCGGCATCGGTGACTTCGACGGTGACGGAATACAGGACTTTGTCGTTGGCCACTGGGGAGCATCCGTCAACGGATTCCAGAGCGGTAATGCCGCCATCGTCAGCGGCGCTACGGCCGCAACGGGCGACAATGTTCAATTTGTGAATGGAACAAATGCCGACAAGCAAATTGGATACTCCGTAACAGGCGCAGGCGATTTCAACAATGACGGCTATGCCGATGTCGTTATCGGTGCGCCAGGTGCCGATGGCCAGATTTATCTGGTGTTCGGTGGAAACGACCCCTGGAGCGATGATCTGGATAATACAAATTATCTGAACAACCCGAATGCCAATGAAATTTCCAATGCGGCCGGTGTAGGCTTTGGAGCCAGCGTTGCAGGCATCGGCGATTTCAATGGCGATGGTTATTCCGATTACGCTGTGGGTGCGCCAGGTGGAGATTTCGTAAAAGTTTTCTGGGGTAGCAGCGTTACGACATCAACCTCATCCAGCACGATAACCGGCGTCACCGGAACAAATTTTGGTCAAGAAATTGGTTATCTCGGCGATATCAACGGCGACGGAAAATCAGACATGATGATCGCCGATGAAGAGGGAAAAGCCTTTATCCTTTACGGCGGATCGACACCGTCGATTGGTGAAACATTGCAGATCAATAACTATGAAATTACCGGAGGCGGCGGCATAGGCGACTTCAACGGCGATGGTTTTGATGATTTCGCCATTTCTCTTTCCAATGGCACAACGACCAATGCTTATGTCGTGTTCGGCAAGGATGGCGGCCTGAATATTGGAAGCGATCTGTCCACGTATTTGAAAGATCCGGCAAACGCTCTCGAACTCACCTACTCCAGCGCTGGAGAGAACGACGATCTGGAATTCAGCCGTGTGGGTGATATCAACGGCGACGGTTATGATGATTTTGCTATCGGCGTTCCGGATGCCAATCAGGCAAGCACTGGTAATGGCGGAATCATTCTTGTTTACGGACGTGAGCACAATGAAACAAACACTGTGATGGGAACGAGCGGTAACGACACGTTAAATGACGATGGCGCAAGCGCATTTGGTCAAAGTCTACGTGGGGGCGCTGGCAACGATGTGATCGGCGTACACAACACAGACTTTCTGGGAGTCGATGGCGGTTCGAACACTTTGACGGGCCATGATACGTTGTTGGCTCTGGGAGATCTCGATTTCACAAATGTGGGCTATGAAAAAATTTCCGGGATAGAACAGCTGGAATTTAGCGGCTCCGGCCAGACGATGACACTAACCATGGAAAATATCTTCAACCTGCTCAAAACCAGCGACAATGGTTCTCTGACCATCGAAAACGGTTCCGGCGCTGGCAACATTCTGAACTTCGATGTTGCAACACCGACCGGCACCGCTACGAACGACAAAATCACGAACGGCCTTAATGAAGTGGGAACCGGTGCGGCAGAAGTCGCCAGCGACAAGGCAGGCTATAACGAATTCACGATCGGCGGCTACAAGCTGTATATCGATCAGGATGTCACGGTAAACGTGCAGTAACGCTTATTTTTCCGTGGCGACAAAAACCCCGTCCCAGCTCTCTGGCGGCGGGTTTTTCGTGAATTCGGCGATCCGGCCCGAGAACAGATCATAATAGGCTTCCAGTTTTCCGCCAGCGGCTTTACGGGCTGCCACGATCTCCTGTGCCGCACAACCGAAATCCCCTGCCCTATAGGCCGCCAAAAAGCCGTTGTGCGCTGTCTGCCAGTGTTTGAACCCTGCAACGGCGGCGTAATCATCATCGCCCGCCAGCGTGAAAATACGTACCGGCTTTTCCTTGCCCTTTACGCGGATCAAATCCAGCTCGAGCATAGCAAGATCCGGAACCTGTTTGCGCGTTTCCTCTCCTACCAATATATTCACGCCATAGGCTTTGGTCTGGCTTTCCAGACGCGAGGCAAGATTGACGGCATCGCCCAGCGCCGAATAGGCAAAGCGCTGTTTCGATCCCATATTCCCCACCGAACACGGACCTGTGTTGATGCCGATGCCGGCGTTCAGCAAAACAGGCGCGCGGCCTTCGGCAACGGCGCGCGCCTTAACCTGCTCGTTCACGGGAATCAAGGCTTCGTTCATCTTCAAAGCCGCCAAACAGGCATGACGCGCATGATCGGCATCGTCCAGCGGCGCATTCCAGAACGCCATCATCGCATCGCCCATGTACTTGTCGATCGTGCCGCGGTTTTCCATGACCAAATCCGACATCGGCGTTAAAAAGTCATTCATCAGGTGAATAAGCTCTTCGGGTGTCAGGCTTTCGGATATCGTCGTAAAGCTGCGGATATCCGTGAACATTACGGTCAGATCCCGCACCTCTCCGCCAAGTTTCAACTTGTCCGGATCTTTGGCCAGCTCTGCCATGAAGGTCGGCGATATATAATGGCCGAATGCCTGACGGACCTGTTCGCGCTCTGCTTCGGAACGAACATAGCTGAGCAGCGACGACACAAGAAACAGAACGGACAATGCAAGGCTGGGGTACACGGGGTCAAGCAGGATTCCCATATCCTTGTACATCTCCCATGACCCGAAAAACATGCCGCCCATCAAGCCGCACGTCAGAACGCCCAGAACGATGACGTTCATGAACGGCGCCAGCAAAATGATCAGCAAGCCTGCAACGCCGATTATGCTTGCCTCCACGCCTTTGATGATCTCCGGCCGCTTGAGGAATTTTCCTTGAAGGATCTGCTCGACCACGTTCACGTGGACTTCAACACCAGGCACGAAAATATCCAGAGGCGTTGAGCGGATATCACGAAGTCCTTCGGCGCTGGTGCCAATAAACACGATCTTGCCGTCGATCCGCTTGCGAAGCTCTTCCAGCTGCGCGGGATCAAACAGCTTTTGCGCCGAAATATATTCATTATGATCTATGTGGCGGTAATACACCCACAGCTTGCCGTCGCTTTCGACGGGAATTTGAAAATCCGCGATGTTGATCGTGTAGGCCGTATCGAGCGCGCCTTTGTCTTTATTCTGCTTCACCAGCAAGCGTGATTTGGGATTGATATCGACGCGCAATGCCTCCAGTCCCAGCATGGGATATAATTCCGGCACAAATCCTGCCGTCTTTTCCGAAGGATAGCGCACGAACAAGGAAACCTGCCTGATAATGCCGTCCACATCGGGCGTCGCCATAAAGCTACCGTTTCCGGCGGCGGCGGATGAAAATTCCGGCAAATTTTCCGCAATGCCCGGCGCGCCGAACGTGTCTTCCAAAAACGGCGTTTTGTCCTTGAGAAGAAAAGTCGGCTTGGCCGCTTGATAAGGCTTGCGCAGCGTCTCTTCCGGTCTGGCCCGCGTAAATCCCGTCACCACATTCCCTGCATCCTGAATCGCTTTTGCAAAGGTCGCATCGTTGTCGGGCAATGCCGCAAGGGCGGACCGCGCGGAACTATACGTCTCCTCTTCAGGCAAAGTCTTGGCCACACGGGCCGGACTGGTCCTGTCGGGTTCTGCGAAGACGATATCGAAGGCGATGACTTTCGCGCCAAGCTCTTTAAGCGTTGTCACCATCTGCGCCATGACCGTACGAGGAAACGGCCACTGCCCCAGTTTTTGCAAAGATTGCTCATCCAGATCGATGATCGCCACGCGATCAGAGGCTGGGCGCGGATTCAATTTATTATAGGTATCGAACGTGGCGTATTGAAGACGCTTGCGCAGTTCCAGATCGGAACCGCTGAAATACAAAGCGCCGACGAGAAGCGCCAGAAGAACGCAAATATGGGTCCATTTGTTGATAAGAAGACGCATCATCGTTCGGTCAACGCGCGGTCTTTGGCGCGCAAGACCGGCTTCATCAGATACTCAAGGATCGAACGCTCACCTGTAATGATTTCCACCTGCGCCACCATGCCCGGCGTAATGGGAAGCGGCTTTTCCGCCGTACCCAGATGATTTTCATTCGTGCGCACTTCGATCTCGAAGAAGATATTGTCTTCCCCGTCGCGCACGCTGTTCGCGCCGATGCGCACCAGTTCGCCGTCCAACGAACCATAGCGCTGCGGATCATAGGCGGAAATTTTTACCTTTACCTTTTGCCCCGGATGCAAAAACGCGATCTCGCTGGGCGGGACGCGCGCAATAATTTTAAGTTTATCATCCGTCGGCACGATTTCCATCAGCTTCATGGCAGGCTCCACCACGCCGCCGATGGTTTTCAGCATGATCTTGTTGACGATCCCTTCCACGGGGCTACGAAGTTCCGATCTGTCCACGCGGTCACCGATCGCCGTCAGGTTTTCATTCAACTGCGACAATTCCGTCTGCGTCTCGTTCAATTCGCCGAGCGCTTGCGAGCGGAATTTATTGTCCGTGTCCTCGCGCTCTTTTTGCGCGGCTCCCAATTCCGACTGCAGCCCCGTGCGCTCCTCGGCGGCTTCGTTGATCTGTCCGCTGATTTCATTCAACTCGCGGTTCAGGCGAATGGCGTCCAGCTGCGGAACGGCCTTTTGCTCCACCATCTTTTGGGTGATGGCCAGCTCCTGCTGCGTGAGCTTCTTGCTCTCGGACAGGCGCGATATTTTGGCCGCGACTTCGGACAGCTGTGCCTGCGCACGGTTGATGCGATCGGTTAAAATCGCCTTGCCGTTGGTCAATTCGCGCTGGCGCGATTGATAAAGTTGCTCTTCGTTGTGGGCAATGTCCGGCGCTTTTGCCGCGAGTTCAGCCGGAATTGCAAACGGCTTGCCGTTCACCTCGGCCTCCAGACGGATTTTCTTGATCTGCAGGGATTCCTGCTTTGCCGCCGTGCCGCGCTCTTCGGAAGCGAACGCCACATCGCTTATCTTGGCCAGCGGCTGGTCCTTTTGAACGAGATCGCCTTCGCTGACCATCAATTCCTTTAATACGCCTCCTTCAAGACTCTGGACGATCTGGATTTCGGACGACGGCACCACCTGTCCCTCGCCGTGCGTCATCTCGTCGATATCCGAAAACGCCATCCAGCCAAGGAGAATGACAACCAGCGCGCCCACGCTGGTCAGCATCAAATTCGATGTGCGCGACGGCTTCAAGCGGACGGCGGCTTCAAGCTCTTCCATGAATTGCAGGTCGATGCGGTCATCGTCTTGCTTCATTTGGGCACCTCGATTCCGCGGGCAATCGTCTCCAGAACCTTGTCGCGCGGCCCATCGGCGACCACTTTTCCCTGATCGATCAAAATCAGGCGATCCACCAAAGGTAGCAATTGCTGGCGGTGCGTGATAAGCACCAACGTCTTGTTCTTCGCATAGCGCCCGATGTGCGCCGTAAAGGAGGCTTCGGCCTGCACATCCATCGCGTTCGTCGGCTCGTCGCACACGAACATATTCGGTTTGAGAAGCATGGCGCGCGCGAGCGCAATCGTCTGGCGCTGGCCGCCCGAAAGCCCCTCGCCGCGTTCGCCCACCGGCGCGTCATATCCCATTGGGTGGCGCGCAATAAATTCATGCACGCCCGCTTCTTTGGACGCGCCAAGAATTTCCTCTTCGGTTGCATGCGGAACGCTGGCCGTGATGTTGTCGCGCACGGAGCCGCTAAACAGCACGACATCCTGCGCGATATAGGCCATGTTCCGGCGCAGATCGGCGGGGTCGATCTGACGGTAGTCCGTATCGTCCACCAAAATCGTCCCCTCGCTTGGGTCGTACAATCCCATCATCAAGCGCGCGATCGTGCTCTTGCCTGATCCAATGCGGCCGACGATCCCTACCCGCTCGCCGGGGTTGATCGTAAAGGACACATCGTCCAGCGATTTGCGGTTCGCACCGGGATACGCGAAAGTCACATTCTTGAACTGGATTTTTCCTTTCAGGTCCGGACGGTGCAGGAATTTTGCATCGACGGGGCGCTCGACCGGCTTGCTCATGATGCCGTCGATGGTTTTCATGGCAGAGCGTGCGGAATGATAACGGCTCATCAGGTTCGCCACCTGACCGATAGGCGCGATGGCGCGACCGCCGAGCATCACGCAGGCGATCAGCGCGCCCACGCTCATATCGCCTTCCTTGACCATATACATGCCGATCAGGATGATGATGATCGCGGAGATTTGCTGGATCAGCGCCGCAATGTTGCCGCCCAGCGCGGAGATGAAGCGCGAGCCTTGCGAATAGTAGGCGTTTTCCGCGACCTGATCGCCGTAGCGTGCGCGCAATCTTCCGTCCGCGCCAATCGCCTTGATGGTTTCCAAGCCGGAAATCGCCTCGACCAGAAGACCGTGTTTCGCTTCGGCGGAACGTGTGGATTTGCGCACGTAATTGCGTAGCGGCACCTGAAGCGCATAGCCCGCCAGCATCACAAGGATGATAAGTCCCGCCAGCATGAACGCCACGCCGCCACCCAAAATCCAGATCACAACAAGGAACAGCAAAGCGAACGGCAAATCGACCAGTCCCGTCAATGTTGCGGAGGTCGTAAAATCACGCACGGAATCGAAATCGCGGAGCATGTTGGCGAAGGCGCCGGATGATCTGGGGCGTCCGGCCAGCTTCATGTTCATCAATTGATCGAAGATGCGTTTGGCGGCGATTACATCGACGCGGCGCCCTGCCAGATCGATAAAATAGCCGCGCAACGTGCGCATGATGAAATCGAACCCGAACACCGTGATCGCACCGATAGCTAGAACCCATCCCGTCTCCACCGCATGGTTGGGCAAAACGCGGTTGTAGATGTTCATCATGAAGATCGGGCTGGTGAGCGCAAACAAGTTGATGAGAATGGCGGCCGCCACAACCTTCCAGTAAATTTCGCGCACCTCCCACATCGGTCCCCAGAACCAATGCTTGTGCGCCTCTTGAATTTTCGGGCCGTCTGTTTCAGACATATCCGCGTAAGGATGCGTGAAGATGGCATAGCCCGTATAAGATTGCTTGAGGTCGGTGAGCTTGACCGTGCGCTCCGCGCCTGTTTCCGGCGACCAGATCAAGGCGTTATGTTCATCCGTGCTGATTTTCAAAAGCACGCAGGCTTGCGCATTCTTCAAAACCAGAACCACGGGTAGCACGGGCGCGGATATTTTCTTGATCTTGTCGCGGTAAACGATCTTGGCTTTCAGGCCCGTTTTTTCTGCCGCCTCGCAGAACAGGTTCGGCCCCATATTCTTTTCATCATACGCCAGCCCCGCCGTGATGGCTTGCGCCGATTTCGCATGACCGTAATGGGCCGTCAGATAAACAAGGCAGGACAGCAAGGGATCGACGCTTTGCGCATCGACTGTTTTGGGCGTGAGATCAGCACTCATCACTCACCCGCCGCAGGCTGTGTTTTATCCGGCGTTGTAGCCGGATCGATATTCAACGCATCAAGCAAGCGCCCCGCGCTCGCCAGAACGGAATATTCCGCCATCTTGAGGCGGTAATTCGAATTGATTTGCTCGAGCTCGGTTGTGAACACCTGATTTTCCGCCTGCATCAGCTGAAGCAACCGGACCTTGGACGCCTCGAATTGCTTGGTGTAGGTGTCGAACAATTCCTTTGTCACCGTCGCGCGGCGGGCATTCAGTTCTTTTTGCTTTTCCGCCGTTTCATATTCCGCATAGGCTTTGCGGATATCGCGTTCGATTTCGCGCTGGGCCTGCGCCGTTCTGGCCAGCGCTTCGGAGCGTTCCGCCTTGGCTTTGCGGATGCGGGCCAACTGCGCGCCGCCCGTCGAGAAATTCCAGCTGGCGCGCATGACCGCGCGGCCATCGACAACCTCGCCGCCGATTTCTTCTTTCTGGTCGCGCTTCAGATAGGAAAGCTCGCCGTCCAGATCAGGCAACAGCACGCCTTTTTCAGCGCTCACCTCGTCGTCTTCGGCTTCAAGGTTTTTGTGCGCGGACAAAATCAAAGGGTGATTTTTCGAGGCAAATTCGATGGCCTCCTGCATATCGGAAAATCCTTGATCCTTCGGCGCTTCCGTCTCCTGCAATTCGCCGCTCGGCATCGATCCCGTCGCTTCGGCATAATCGGCGAGCGCCAGCTTGACCTGCCCTTCCATCTCGGCGACGGAATTTTCCAGCTGCGCCTGAATATTCTTGGCCTGCGCCTCTTCGGAAGCGTCCGCCGCGCCGCCTTCGACCATGCCGTGAATGCGTTTCAGATAATCCTTGATGCGGTCCTGATAGGATACGGTTTTGTTGTACGCCTCTTGCGCGCGCATCACATTGAAAAACGATTGCGCGGCCCGCAGAGCCAAGCCCTGTTTCGCATCGGCCAGCGTTAATTCGGATGCGCCTTCGCGCGCGCGCGCGGCATCGATGCGGTTATAGGTTTCGAATCCATTGAAGATCGGTTGCGTGATCGAGGCATTGCCTTCCCACAGCCACGAATACGCCTCGCCGCGCGAAACGGTCAGCCCGCGAGAGGTCGCGTTGTTCCCGAACATGCGCCCACCTGTTGCGGTGGTGCTGATTTCCGGAAACAGATTGGAGAATTCTTCGCTCTCCGCTTCGGATGCCGCATCGCGTTGCGCATTGGCGATATCGACGGCAGGGTGAGAGACGATCGCAGCCGTCACCGCATCGCGCAAAGTCTCGGC
The DNA here is from genome assembly GCA_003241475.1 of Micavibrio aeruginosavorus. Taxonomy (GTDB): domain Bacteria; phylum Pseudomonadota; class Alphaproteobacteria; order Micavibrionales; family Micavibrionaceae; genus Micavibrio_A; species Micavibrio_A aeruginosavorus_A. The sequence continues at coordinate 12,434 of QFQB01000003.1, read as the reverse complement.
TTGCGCCTCCGACCATGTCAAAAGGCACAACACACTTGCGATGGCATATAAATGCGTACGGCGGCGCAACATAAAATATTTTCCGAAAAGCAATTCGACGCAAGGAACCTTGCCCCTGAATCTTAGCATTTACAGGCTTTTACGCAAGCATATTCCCATACCCCCAACAGAGCGAGATACCCTGTTGATAGGCTGGCAACATTCGCCCCTAAGGGCTTCACAAAACCGGCATGCTGAGGCAATGTTCTGGCAGATTTCCAATCCTTCTACGCCTTATAACAGGGAGTGCCCCGTGGCCATTACGATTGCCGTTGCCAAGGAAACCACAGATTACGAAAAACGCGTTGCCGCCACGCCGGAAACCGTGAAAAAACTGATCGCGCTCGGCGCAACGCTGGTCGTCGAAAAAGGCGCAGGCGAAGCCTCCTCCTATCTCGACAAAGCCTATGAAGATGCTGGCGCGAAAATTGTGGATGGCCGCGCCGCCGCTACGGCTTCCGCCGATATCATTCTCAAGGTTCAGGTTGAAGCCTCCGATCTGGCCGACCTGAAAAAAGGCGCGTTGCTGGTTGGTTTATTCGCCCCCTATCAAAACGGCGACCTTATTTCCGCCGCCGCCGCCAAAGGCGTGGATGCGTTTTCCATGGAACTGGTGCCACGCATCACCCGCGCGCAGGCGATGGATGTTTTGTCCTCGCAATCAAACCTTGCGGGCTATAAGGCCGTGCTCGACGCGGCAGCAGAATTTTCCCGCGCCTTCCCGATGATGATGACGGCCGCAGGCACCATCGCCCCTGCCCGCGTTTTTGTCATGGGCGCCGGCGTTGCCGGCTTGCAGGCTATCGCCACCGCCAAACGTTTGGGCGCGGTCGTATCCGCGAACGATGTTCGTCCTGCCGCCAAAGAACAGGTTGAATCTCTGGGCGGCACCTTCATCGCCGTTCAGGACGAAGAATTCAAAGCCGCCGAAACCGCCGGAGGCTACGCCAAAGAAATGTCGGCGGAATATAAGGAAAAGCAAGCCAAGCTGGTGGAGGAAACGATCGCCAAACAAGATATCGTGATCACCACGGCGTTGATCCCCGGTCGCCCCGCGCCAAAACTCGTCACCGCCAAAATGGTGGAATCAATGAAGCCTGGATCGGTGATCGTCGATCTCGCCGTCGAAAGCGGCGGCAACTGCGAGCTTTCCATTGCCGGCGAAGTTGTCGTCAAACATGGCGTGAAAATCGTCGGCCATAGAAACGTGCCCAGCCGTCTGGCCACCGATGCGTCCGCCTTGTATGCGCGCAACATTCTCAACCTTCTGGGCCTTGTCATCGACAAGGAATCCGCCTCGCTCAAAATCAACTGGGAAGACGATGTGATCAAAGGCCTTGCTCTTACAAAAGACGGCGCCGTGATCCATCCGAACTTCGCCAACAAATCCTGATGACAAGGACATAGACCATGACAGCAGCACCCAATACAAACTCTCAGGATTTTCTGACCCGCGCCCAGAAGGTTGCCGAAGAAGCGGCGGCGCTCGCGGCGGACGCAGGACATATCGTGGCGGATGCCGCGAACACGCATGCCGATTACTTCTTCATGAGCGGCCTGACCGTATTCGCCCTTTCCTGCTTTGTTGGCTATTACGTCGTCTGGCGCGTAACGCCTGCTTTGCATTCGCCGCTGATGGGCATCACAAACGCTATTTCTTCGGTCATTATCGTCGGCGCATTGATCGCCGCCGGACCTTCGGATTTCAGCATGTCGAAACTGATGGGCTTTTTTGCCGTGATCCTTGCCTCGATCAATATCTTCGGCGGTTTTATCGTCACGCGCCGCATGCTTTCCATGTTCAAGAAAAAACCAACCCCTGCTCCTGTCGCAAAGGACGCCGCATAATATGGACACGCTTTCCGATTTCGCCTATCTGGTTTCCGGCATTCTCTTCATCTTCGCGCTTCGCGGACTCTCGCATCCCGAAAGCTCGCGCAACGGGTTGCTCTGCGGCATGGTCGGGATGGCCATCGCCATCATCACGACCATCATCGCCGTTGAATCGCCTTGGCTGATTTTGCTCGGTCTGTCTATCGGCGGCGGCATCGGATTTATCGTCGCTGAAAAAATCAATATGACGGCGTTGCCGCAGCTCGTTGCGGCTTTCCATTCCCTCGTCGGCCTTGCCGCCGTGTTTGTGGCCGCCGCCGCATTCTTGGCGCCCGAAACCTACGGCATCGGCTATGAAGGCGAAATCATGGTCGGAAGTCTGGTCGAAATGTCGCTTGGCGCCGCCATCGGCGCGATTACCTTCACAGGCTCCATCATCGCCTTTGGCAAACTGCAAGGCATCATTCCGGGCAAGCCTATCACCTATCCCAGCCAGCACGTTATTAATGCAGGTCTTGCAGGTTTCCTGATCTTCCTCGTTATCATGTTGTGCGCAACGCAATTGCCGCTGTTCTTCTGGGCTATCGTTGCGCTCTCGCTTCTGATCGGCGTTCTCATCATCATTCCGATCGGCGGTGCGGACATGCCCGTGATCGTGTCCATGCTGAACTCCTATTCCGGATGGGCGGCGGCCGGCATCGGCTTTACGTTGCAAAACGATCTTTTGATCATTACGGGCGCGCTTGTGGGATCATCGGGCGCTATTCTTTCCTACATCATGTGCAAAGGCATGAACCGCTCGTTTCTGTCCGTCGTTCTCGGCGGTTTCGGTGCCGAAGCCAGCAGCGGTGCCGGCGGTGCGGATTATTCCGATCGCGCGGCGAAAATCGGCGCGGCCGAAGATGCGGCCTTCATCATGAAGAACGCGCAAAAAGTCATCATCGTGCCCGGCTACGGCATGGCGGTTTCCCAAGCCCAGCACGTCTTGCGCGAAATGGCCGATGCGCTGAAGCATGAAGGCATCGAAGTCAAATACGCCATCCATCCTGTCGCGGGGCGCATGCCCGGCCACATGAACGTGCTTCTTGCCGAAGCAAACGTGCCCTATGACGAAGTGTTCGAGCTCGAAGACATCAACCGCGATTTCGGCCAAGCCGATGTTGCCTTTGTCATCGGCGCGAACGACATCACCAATCCCGCCGCAAAAACGGATTCTTCGTCGCCGATTTACGGCATGCCCGTGCTCGACGTTGAAAAAGCCAAAACGGTGTTCTTCATCAAACGCTCCATGGCATCCGGTTATGCGGGGATCGACAATCCGCTGTTTTACGCCGACAACACCTACATGCTGCTGGGCGACGCCAAAAAAGTAACGGAGCAGGTCGTCAAAGCTCTGGAATAGAAAGTACGAAATATGCTCCCCGATTTATCCGCGCGCTTTCTGGCCCCCGAGGGCTGGATCACGCACTCGTTCACCAATCCTGCCACGGGCCATAAAATCCATTACGGCCGCGTTTACCCAAAAGACAGCGTGCCTAAAGCCGTTATCGTCTGCTTTACCGGCCTGTCCGAATTCAGCGAGAAATATTTCGAAGTCGCGCACGACATGCTGGACCGCGGCTATGCGTTCTGGATCATGGACTGGCAATATCAGGGACGTTCGGGCCGCATGAATAAATTCGTCCAGCGCCGTCATTCAGACGGATTCGATTCCGACATCTCCGACATGAAATTCTTTGTCGAAGACTACGTCCTGCCTGCCGCCGTGCATCCCGATGTAGGCAGAATTCCTCTCGTCATGCTCGCCCATTCGCTTGGCGGGCATCTGGGCTTGCGCTTCCTGTCCGAATATCCTGAAAAATTCGATGCCGCCGCCCTCTCCGCGCCGTTTTTGGGTATCTATAAATTTTCGCCCTTCACGGGTTTTGCCGTGCGGCTTTTGACGACATTCTGCCCATGGATCAAGACATCCTATATTCCGGGCGGAACCGACTGGAGCGAAAATTTCCGCAAAAGCGATGCCATGGACAAATTCTCCAGCGATCCATTGCGCGATACCATTCATGCGTTCTGGTCGAAAAGCGATGCCGCTTTGCAAGTCGGGCAGCCCACGCTTGGCTGGGCGGCGGAGGCGTTAAGGTCCCTTGCCTACATGCACCGCAGATCGGTGCTTGAAAAGATCAAAATTCCGGTCCTGTTCGCCCTTGCCGGAAAAGACGAAATCGTCGATAACGCCGCCATCCGCCATGCCACCGCCCACCTGCCACATGGCCAATTGCTTGAATTATCGGGCGCAAGACATGAAATCCTGATGGAACACGATGAATACAGGAGTGTCTTCTTCAAGGCATTTGACAAAATGCTGGAAGACAATAAGATTGCCCGTATTGAGAACGTCAAGAAATTCTAGGGGATAGAAATGCAAGGATTCACCAAAAACAAAGACCGCCTGAGCGACCGCATTTTGTTCGCGCTCGAACTCGCGCTCGACCAAAAAGATCTGGAATTGTCCGAGCACCTGAACAAGGCCATGGAAATGGCGATGACCCGCAATACAGGGGGCGGAGAGTTCATCGAGCGCCGCGATTATCCGGGCGAGATCGAAAAAGCCCTCATCGTTTTGCGTAGCCTGAAAAACGCCTGATCTATCCGATCAGCTTTTTCCACTCTTCTTCGCTCAACACGGAAACGCCCAACTCCCGGGCGTTTTTCAGTTTCGAGCCCGCGTCCTCGCCAGCAACCACATAATCCGTTTTCTTCGAAACCGATCCCGCGACTTTCGCGCCCAGACGCTCCGCGCTAGCTTTGGCTTCCGCGCGCGTCATCGTCACCAGCGTGCCGGTAAACACAACCGTCTTTCCGGCAACGGGACTATTCACCGCTTGCGGACGCTCGTAAGGCTGGATCGTCAACACGGATTGGAGATCATCGAGAATTTTTTGATTGTGCTTTTCGGCAAAGAAGCCGAGCAAATCATCCGCCACGCTTGGTCCGACATCTTCGATGTTGAGCAAGTCGCCGCGCGCATCGCTACCCACCGTTTGCGCCTCGGCCAGAGCCTCGCGCATATGCTCTATGGTCGTGTAGAATCCGGCCAGTTTTTTGGCCGTCGCCTCCCCGACCTGGCGAATGCCCAGCGCATAGATAAAGCGGTCAAGCGCAATGATGCGGCGCTTTTGAATGGATTCGAACAAATTCTTCGCCGATAGATCGCCCCAGCCTTCACGTGCGCGAAGCGGCGTCAACGTGCCTTTGTCTTTTTCCTCAAGGCGGAAAATATCGGCAGGCGTTTTAATCATCCCTTCTTCGTAGAATTCTTCGATGATCTTCGCGCCCATGCCTTCGATATCGAACGCATTGCGCGAAACGAAATGCTTGAGGCGCTCCACCGCCTGCGCTTTGCAGATCAAGCCGCCCGTGCAGCGCCGCGCAACTTCGCCCTCTTCGCGGATGGCAATAGACTTGCACACCGGGCAATGATCGGGGAATTTGAATTTGCGCTCCTTGCCCGTGCGCTTATCCGTCAAAACTTCGACAATTTGCGGAATGACATCACCGGCGCGCTGCACCACGACGTGATCGCCTATGCGGACATCCTTGCGGACAATTTCATCTTCGTTATGAAGCGTTGCGTTCGAAACTACCACGCCGCCAACGGTAATCGGATCCAATCGCGCAACAGGCGTGAGCGTTCCCGTGCGGCCTACTTGAATATCAATATCGTTCAAAATCGTGACGGCTTTTTCTGCCGGAAACTTATGCGCCGTCGCCCAGCGCGGCGAGCGCGAAACGAACCCCAGTCTTTCTTGCAGCGCCAGATCGTTGACCTTGTAGACCACGCCGTCGATTTCATACGGCAAGTCAGGACGCAACTTTTCAATATCTTCAAAATAAGATATTGGGCCATTCAATCCCCAACCCAAGTAAAATGGTTTTGGCGTCTTAAATCCCCACTCTTCCAATTGGGTACGTATACCGCTTTGCGTATCAGAAATAGATGCGCTTACCTCACCCAACGCATAGCCGAAGAAATGCAACGGGCGCTGCGCCGTGATATTCGAGTCCAGTTGGCGAACGCTCCCCGCCGCCGCGTTGCGCGGATTGGCGAAAATCTGTTTTCCCGCTTCTTCCTGCCGCTTGTTAAGCGCGGCAAATTCATCGCGGCGCATGTAAATCTCGCCGCGCACCTCCAGAATATCCGGAACGCCATTTGGCAAAGATTTGGGAATGTCGGCGATATGCTGGACGTTGGCTGTGATATCCTCGCCCTCGCTTCCATCACCGCGCGTGGCCGCCATCGTCAACGTCCCCTGCTCATAGCGAAGCGAACAGGAAAGCCCGTCGATCTTAGGCTCCGCCACGACTTCGATATCGCCGCTTTCGTTTAAAAAGCGTTTTACCTTGTCGATGAAATCATTCAGCTCTTCTTCGTTAAAGACGTTCGATAACGAAAGCATCGGCACGGAATGTTTTACTTTTTTGAATCCCTTGGCCGGTTCCGCGCCGACTTTGACATTCGGGGATTCTTTTGAAATCAGTTCAGGATATTCCGTTTCAATCTTGTCCAGCGAACGGCGAAGCAGATCATATTCGGCATCCGTGATTTCCGGCGCATCATTCTGGTGATAGGCGATATCGTGACGTTTGATGTCGCGGACCAGTTTTTTATAACGGTCGCGCAATTCTTCCATCGTAAAATCAAAAAGGCCTTCGGATTTTTTGGTCATGGATTACGCCGCTTTTTCCAAAAGTTTTGCGGCCTGTGCGCGCGCTTCTTTTGTGATTTCCGCGCCCGAAAGCATTCTTGCGATTTCCTCGGTGCGCTCATTGGAATTGGACAGCGGCAAGACTTTCGTCGTCGGATTGGTTTTTCCGGTCTTCATGACGATGGCGTGATAACCCGCTTTGGCCGCGACTTGCGGCGAGTGCGTGACCACCAGTATCTGCCGCGCTTTGGCGAGCCGCGCCAAACGTTCGCCCACCGCGTCCGCCGTTGCGCCGCCGATGCCGCTATCGACTTCATCGAACACAAGCGTTTGCGCTACACCGACTTCTGCCAGCACCACTTTCAGCGCCAGCATAAAGCGCGACATCTCCCCGCCCGAAGCGATTTTGTTCAACGGCCCCGCGCTCGCACCCGGATTGGTCGCGACAAGGAATTGCACACGGTCAAAGCCTTCCGGTCCCCATTCATTTTCATTCATCTTTTCGATCTGCGTTTCAAAGCGGGCCTTGTCGAGCTTCAGCGGCACCAGTTCTTTGGCGACAAGTTTATCAAGCTGTTTGGCCGCACCTGCGCGCTTGGTCGAAAGCGCGCCAGCTTTGTCCATGTAATCCTTTTTGGCTTTGGCCACATCTTTTTCCAGCGCGGCGAGAGTGTCTTCCTGATGCTCGATGCCTTTGAGCAACGCAGATATTTCCTCGCGTTTGGCGGGCAATTCCTCCATCGCGCAGGCGTGTTTGCGGGCTTGCGCCTTGAGCGCGAACAAGCGATCGTCGATTTCAGAGAGCGAATATTCGCTGTCTTCCAAAGACGACAGCAAAGAATCAATACCTGCGGAGACTTCCTGCAATTCGGCCATGGTGCGGTCCAGCGCTTTGGCTGTTTCGCTTCCGCCTTCGCCCGCTTTTTCAAGCGCTTTCCAGACGGTGTTGAGCTGTGCTGTCGCCTGCTCGCTTCCGCGCTGGGCGGTAGCGTAGTTTTCGATATATTGCTCACGCTTCATAAGGCGGGAGCGAAGCCCGACCAGTTTTTCCTCTTCGCCCGCCTGCGGGTCCAGATCATCGAGCTGCTCGAGCGCCGCGCGCAAATAAGACTCTTCGGCGCGGGCGCGTTCCATGTCCGCGCGCTTTTGCTCCAGCGCATCGCGCGCGTCTTTCCATACGTCCCATGCATCCTGCAGCGCGGCGATCGCCGCTTCGCTTTGCGCATATTCGTCGAGCAAGCCGCGATGCACGCGCGGATTGAGGAGCGTTTGCGTATCGAACTGGCCGTGGATTTCCACCAGCATCTCGCCGATCTGCTTGAGTAGCGAGACGCTGATCGGATGATCGTTCAAAAACGCGCGGGATTTGCCGTCGGTTGCCACGCTGCGGCGAAGCACCAGCGGATTTTCCGCATCGATGCCCTGCTCTTTCAAAAAGGCGAAGACGGGATGCGACGATGGAAGATCGAATTCCGCGCTGACATTGGCGGCCTGCTCGCCTTTGCGCACCAGTCCGCTTTCGGAGCGTGCGCCAAGCGCGAGGCCGAGGCTGTCCAGCAAGATGGATTTGCCCGCGCCGGTTTCGCCCGTGAGCGCGCAAAGACCTTTGTCGAACTGGATGAACAGATGGTCGATCAGCACCACATTCTTGATTGTCAGGCCGGCGAGCATGCTATCCCCGCCTCCCTATCAATCGGCCCGGAACAAGGAGTCGATGGTTTTGTCCCATGTCGAGCGGCCTTCGAAGACTTCCTTGCGGCGTTCCGGCTCGATGATGTTGTATGTGTCCTGATACCATTTGGAGCCGGGATAGTTGTAGCCCAGAACGGCGGCGACGCGCTCGGCCTCCGTATACAGGCCAAGGCTCAGATAGCATTCCACCAAACGGTGCAAGGCTTCGGGCGTGTGCGTCGTCGTCTGGTAGTCCTTCACGACTTTCAAGAAGCGGTTGATCGCCGCGTTGGTCTGACCGCGGTTGAGGTAGTAGCGGCCGATCTCCATCTCCTTGCCTGCCAAGTGATCGTTGGTCAAATCCATCTTCAGCTTGGCGTCGCGGGCGTATTTGGAATCGGGGAAGCGCTGCACCAGCGTGTTGAACGCTTCGAGAGCCTGCTGCGTCAAACCCTGATCGCGGGCGACATCGGATATCTGTTCGTAGTATGCGAGCGCTTTGAGATAGTACGCGTAATCGATGTCTTCGGACCCGGGATGCAGTTCGATAAAGCGGTCGAGCGCGAGGATCGCATCATCGTAGTTATCGCCCTGATACGCGGAATACGCCGCCATCAGCTGCGCCTTCGTCGCCCACTGCGAATAGGGATGCTGGCGCTCGACTTCTTCGAACAGACGCGTGGCTTCCTTGTAGTTTTCCTCCTTCAGCGCTTTTTGCGCGCCGTTGTAAAGCTCTTCAACAGGCTTTTCCTGCTGCGCCTTGTCCTTGGCGTCCTTGTCGGAGGAACACGCGGCCAGCAAAGTGAGGCAAACGAGGGAGAGGAGGAGTTTCTTAAGCATGTCTATTCATAGCCTTCCATAGCCCCCTTGAAAAGGGGAGAAAGGGCAGTTTTCCAAGACTTTATGGCGGAAATTAGTTGATGGAAACCGGTGCCTGCGCGCCGATCGGCGTGTAGACGGCGGCTTCGGTTTCGGCGATATCGACATACATATCAACCATGGTCCAAGCCGAAGTATCGGCAAAGAGCGCATGCAGAACCGCGTTGTTCATGGCATGTCCGGCCTTGAAGCCTTCGTAGGCGCCGAGGATCGGGCCACCGGCCAGATAGAGGTCGCCCACCGCATCCAGCAGTTTATGACGGATGAATTCATCCGAGCAACGCAACCCCTCGGGATTCATCACGCCGTTGTCATCGAGGATGATGGCATTGTCCATGGAACCGCCCAGACCAAGGCCCGCGGCGCGAAGCATCTCCGCCTCTTTCAAGAAGCCGAAGGTGCGGCAGTCGGAAACGTCGTGGCGGAAGTTGCCGTTGACGAGTTTGAGCGTGTATTCCTGCACGCCGATATCGGCGTGGGCGAATTCGATGCGGCCCGCAAAGACAGGCACATTCGATGGCGAGAGACGAACCATTTTGTCGCCGTCGCGCACAATGATTTCTTTCAGGATTTTGATCGCGCGGCGCGGCTGCGCCTGAGCCAGCAGGCCAACGGAATCAATGGCGTCGATGAAAGGTTTGGAAGAGCCGTCCATCACCGGCACTTCGCCCGCGTCGATTTCGCAAAGGACGTTGTCGATGCCGACGCCGCGCAGCGCAGCCATCAGATGTTCGATCGTGCCGACGCGCGCGCCGTGTTCGTTGGAGATCAGCGTGCAAAGGCGCGTGTCGGCAACGCGGTCATAGACGGCGGGAATGACATTCTTGCCCTCTTCCATGTCCACGCGCTTGAACACGATACCGTGATCTGCCGCCGCCGGAACGAGGCGCAGAGTCACTGTTTTGCCGGAATGAAGGCCGATACCTTTGATTTCGATGGCGGTTTTAATCGTGTGCTGCATAACGGGAAGCCCTTGGAGCCATTGGTTTATTCCAAGGTTGAATATAGGGGCCGCGTCCGCCTCCCTCAAATCACTCATTATTGCGGACTGTAACATATCGGATTGCCGCTTTTTAGCGGCCGCCTGCGCCTCTAAAACCGCCAAAAGCCGCTGTTGGCAGATATCGGCCTCCGCCACCAGATAATCCTGCCGGCCGGGGATGACGAACCCCAGCTTGTAAAGGCGGGCGAATTGCTCAACTCCCCGCAGATTCCGCCCGATATAGCGCAAGACGGCGTTCATATCGCGAAACTCTGCCCTTTTTCCGCCTTTCCACGCGTTTTTGCAGGATTTGGCCTTTCCGGCGGCGGTTTTCGGCCCCGCGGCGTGCGTCCATGGCTGATTCTGGCGGGCACGCAGAGCGGCCGCCGCCCTGCGTTCGGGGGTCCAGAGCCCCTGCCCGCGTCCGCGTTTCGGGCCGGCATTTATCAGTTCGTTTTGCGGGTTTTTTGAATTTTCGAAGATGTTCTGGTCAGGATTAACCGTTCCGAACCCGTCATTGCGAGCATCGCGAAGCAATCCACCCTGCGATGGATTGGACATCAGGAAAGATGGATTGCCGCCCCCGCCTACGCGGGGGCGGGCTTCCTCGCAATGACGATGGGTGGTTTGGGTGTGGGCGGCGGATAAAATCATTGCCCATATTATGATTTAATTCCTATTTTGTCAATTTTATTGAAAAATATTTTTTCATATATTAAACATTATATTTTATACAGTAAGGAAAAAAATTATGTCTGATGAAGCCGACCCCAAAAAGGGCATGAAAATTGAAGATTACTACGCCGCCTTGCAACGCGCGAAGGGCGATAAGGCGGCGGTATTAGATTTGGTTGAAAAAGCAGCAGCATTATTTCCAGTAAAAGAGCAATTATTTGTCGAAATGATTGATGCCGCAGAGCGTGATCCGCTCGTCATAACGGCCATAACAAAATCCGCTGTAAAAACCATAAAAGAACTTAAGGGATATGAAGCGCACGACATTATGCGAATGACCCAAACTCTTTTGAATAATACAGATTCTCCAAGCCTCACCCGCGAAATCATACATGCGGGTTTAAGCAGGTTTGATGAAATCGGTATATATGCACACGATGTGTGGACATTAGAACTCAATCAGTGGAATGAAGAGGTCGATGCAAACGATTATTTCCCTGGAGCCCCACCAGTGAAACGGGAAAAGGATACTTTAACTTACTTGCCTGCATGTATTGGAGCAATGCGCTCTATAATGATTAACGCTTCAAAAAACGATCATGCGATGCTGGTTGCGATACAAGAAGCATCATTATCGGTTTCCAAGCATTTATGGATGTTCAATAGAAACGTCGTGCAGGAGATTAAAAATTACGAACTGCCGTCGCCGTCATCATTAAATAAGGCTTTTAAAAATTCAACAATAAGCGATGCTTCTTCTAAAGAACGGCCATCTGTAACTAAAAAATTTAAAAATGCGTTACTGGCATTTCTACATATAAAATAAAAAAGGAGGCGTTCGGCCCCCTCTTTTGAAATTCACCCGCAATCAACGGCGCAAGGAGCGCGGCAAGACCACCGACAAACGCGCCACCAAACCCGTAGGAGCATCTTCGGCGTAAGCCTGTCTGCCCTGCGCGGCGATTCTGGCTATGCGGTCTGCATCGGATGGAAAACGCGCTTTCAATCTCTGCTCCAGATTGTCGATTGCGGCGCGGGCCTCTTTGTTGTTCCCAACTTCAAATTCGGATGTTGGAAGGGTAACAGGGTCGAACAAAGGTCTTTGAACGGAAAGGGTATTATCAAACAAGTCGGGCTGTGCCGGTGTATCCGCCGCCTGAAAAAAGGCAGCCAGTTTAATAGTCTGTCCGACGAAGAAAGAGTCTCTCCCCTCATCCTTAGCCATCGTCGAAACGCGCTCAAGATTCGGCTCATTCTCCAGCAGGATTTTTGCAAAACTGTTCAAGGTTCTTTGAAGCGGTTGGCAAAATTGTTCGGCGCGGCCAGCTTCAGCGGCGTAAATGACAAGATTAACGATATCTTTTGCGGCTTTAAAATCACGTCCAAGCGACATAGAAACTCCTTTAAACAAACTCTTCCCGAAGAGATTTATGGCAATTTCTTGCCTCTGGCAATAAAAAAAGGTGGAGCCGGAAAGGCTCCCCTCAAGTGAATTTTTTCTGGAGGACACTCAGAAAAAACTATTCTGTTACAAACACGGCTCCGCACATGGCAATCAGTTCGCCTGACCGCGCAGGAAGGCAGGGATATCCAGATCATCCTCGCTTTTGGCGCGCGGTGCTGCTGCCGGTATCGGCCCCGTTCCACTG
>QFQB01000046.1 GCA_003241475.1 Micavibrio aeruginosavorus | reverse complement strand
TAGAAAACGCTTTGGCGAGCAGCAGCCCATCGTCCGCGCCATGCCCAACACGCCGGCATCCATCGGCAAAGGCATGAGCGTTGCCGGCGCCGCGCACGGAACATCCGAAGACATCATGCTCACTGCACACAAATTACTATCCGCTCTGGGACTGGTGGAATGGGTGAAGGATGAAGGCCTGCTCGATCCCGTGACCGCCGTTTCTGGAAGCGGCCCCGCCTATGTTTTCTATTTGATCGAAGCTCTGGCCGAAGCAGGATTGCAAGCCGGACTCGACAAGGATTTTGCCATGACCTTGGCGCGCCAGACCGTTGTCGGCGCGGCGGCGCTGGCGGAACATGATGCGGAAATTCCCGCCCATCGTTTGCGGGAGAACGTCACCAGTCCGAACGGCACAACCGCCGCCGCGCTATCCGTTCTCATGGACGGCCGCCTGCAGGACGTGATGAACGAAGCCGTCGCCGCCGCAACCAAGCGCGGCAAGGAACTTTCCAAATAATCTGATCCAATCGTGTCTTGCCCCCGTACCAAGCACGAAAGGAAAAACAAAATGTCTGTTCGATTGGTGGAAACCCACATCGAGGTGGGCGACCTCGATAAATCCTTCGCTCTTTACTCAAAACTCATTCCGCATGCGCGCGCCGAGCGCTGGGGCGATGAAACGGGTAGCGCCGCGGCTATTGTATTGGAGGGCGGCGAAGCCTTCGGCCTTTGGGAAAAAGGCAAAATCGGCGTGCTTGGCGGACGCGGCGGAGAACACCAGCATTTCGCCTTCCAGATAAAGCCGGAAGAATACGGCCATTACCGCGATCTTATCCGCGCGCAAGGACTGGAACCATTGGAGCATGTCTGGGAGAACGGCAAGAAAAGCGTCTATTTCTTCGACTATGACGGCCATCAGGGCGAGTTTATCTGCGGCGACTGGCACAACAAACTATACCCGAAGAAAGCTACTTCTTAGGTTTTCCCTTCGTGCCGAGACCGATGTCTTTGGCAAGACGCGAACGCTGCTTGGCGTAGCTTGGCGCGACCATCGGATAATCGGCAGGCAAACCCCAGCGCTCGCGGTATTCTTCGGGCGTCATGTCGTAAGCCGTTTTCAAATGGCGTTTGAGCATCTTGAGTTTTTTGCCGTCTTCCAGACAGACGATATATTCCGGCGTCACGGATTTCTTGATGGCGATGGCAGGCTGCGGGCGGTCTGCGGAAAGAACCGTTCCGCCGCTGCCGAGGTTCGAAAGCGTGCGGTACACCTGTTCGATCAAACCCGAAATATCTGACTGCGCGACCGTATTGTTCGAGACATGCGACGACACAATTTCAGTGGTCAACGAAAGAAGATCCGTGTGGGTTGTCTGGTCTGCCATGATAAATCTCCGCAAATGATGGGCTTAAATTATAATTACGCTCACAAGTAATAATAGCAACAAAAAATAAACGAATACTTGATTTTGGATAGATGTTATTGCAATGGAAAGCCTGTTATTTCCCGTTGAACTTTCTTAGATACGGAAACATCCGCTCCGCGCATGTAAAACGGTTCGACCGGTCCTGCCGCACCGCCCGCCGCCTGAAAAGCCTTCTCGCCCAGTTTCAAAAGGATCAGCGGATCATAGAGCTGGCGGTCGATCAGGGACGCAAATGCTCCCGCGCCTTCGGCCTTCAAACGCGCGCCGGCATCGCTGCAAACTATGCGTCCTTTCGCTTTCTCTATGATCTCTTCGATTTCGGCGCAGAACGGCTCGCCCTCCATCCCTCCAGCGCCATCGAAAGCCTGTACGTAATAATCTTTGCGTTTGCTTTCCAACACAACGAGCGATGGCGCCTTCGGATCGCAACTGGCCTGCATGGCGGCGAACGTGCTTACGCCCTGCAAAGGGACGCTGAGCGCAAGTGCCATGGCCCGCGCCGCCGACAAACCAATGCGAAGCCCCGTGAAAGACCCCGGCCCATTTGTCGTCACAATAAAAGACACATCGCCGAAAGAAATCCCTGCCTCTTCCATCACCTCTTGCACCATGGGCATAAGCTTTGATGCCTGTGCGCGGTCCGTTTCCAAAACGCGCGAGGCCGTCTTGCCCAACGCAGGATCAAGCACGGCGGCAATACAGCCGCCAAGCGCGGAATCGAAAGCGAGTATGGCGGAACGGGCGTCAGACAATGCCGCATACCTCGTCGAATTCAAATCTAGGCAAACGCGGAAAAATCGCGGCTTTGTCGCCATATCCAAGACTGCAGATAAAATTCACTTCGCCGTCGAGGTCGGGGAAGAACGCCTCTTTAACGCCCGCCTTTTTAAAGCCGGACATCGGCCCACAATCCAGCCCCAATGATCTGGCCGCGAGCATAAAGTAAGCCGCCTGCAAAGTCGCGTTGCGCACCATCGTATCTTCTATTTTATCAGGCTTGCCTTCAAACCAGCTTTTTGCATCCGTGTGCGGAAAAAGTTTTGGCAAATGGTCATAAAATTTCCGATCCATGGCAAAGAGCGCAACAACAGGCGCGGCCATGGTCTTTTCCTGATTGCCCTTGTCCAAAAACGGCTTGAGCTTTTCCTTGGCCTCTTTTGATTTGACGAAAACCACCCGCATCGGACAGCTGTTGGCGGCCGTCGGCCCCATACGGGCGAGATCATGAATCTGATGCAACAGGGAAACCGGAACATCCTGCGCCAACCAGCCATTATAGCTTCGCGCCTCCAAAAACAGAGTGTTGAGAGCGTTTTTGTCTAGTTTAGTACCGTCCGTCATAGAAAATCCTCTAATGCCACACTCGCATAGCATGTAAATCCCTGTGCCGCTAGTTCAAGCCACCCCTGCCGTTTTTAAACTAGATCGCCTCCCGTAAATAAGCTACGTTCACGGCATGTTCCTACGTCCCATTAGATTGGCCGCGCTGGCTTTTTGCGCGGGACTGTTTATGACGGCTCCGGCCCATGCTTTAAGCATGCCGGCAGACCAAAGCGCCGCAGTGATTTTTGCCTATTTCGCCGTCGGCAACGACGACAATCCCGCAGGAAGCCTGACGACGGAACAGTTCACCGCGCAAATCGACGAACTGACATCCGGCGGATACACCGTTTTACCTTTGGCTGATGTGATCGACGCTTTCAACAGCGGCAAGCCTCTGCCCGACCGTAGCGTAGTGTTGACATTTGATGGTGCAGACAAGTCTGTACGCGACATCGCCCTGCCACTTTTGGAAGAACATGATCTGCCCTTCACCGTTTTCATCCCTGCGGACCGGGTTTCTGCAGGCGCGCCGCCGGCCATGGACTGGGACGACCTGCGGGCCTTGAAACGTAGCGGCCATGCCAGTTTCGGCATTCAAAGCGCCGCCTATAGCCGTTTGACAGGCGCTAGCGACGTTGAAGTAAAACGCCAGATCAACAGTTCCATCGCCGCCGTGCGCGACGAGTTGGATGTTCAACCGCTCTTTTTCGCGTACCCATTCGGCGATTACGACGATGCCTATAAGAACGTTATAAAATCCATGGGATTCAAAGCCGCGTTCGGACAACAATCGGGCGTCGCCTCCATCAAGGACGACCGATATGCCTTGCCGCGTTTTACCCTCACGGAAACTTACGGAGATATCGACCGCTTTATCATGGCCGCAAATGCGTTGCCATTGCCTGTGCAGGACATCTCCCCCACAGATCCTCACCTGCATACGCTGACACCGGCAATCGGTTTTACGGTCGCGGATGATATGAGCAAATATTTGAAAAATCTTTCCTGCTTTTCGTCCAGCGAAGAAAAACCCAAACTGGAAATCCTGAACAGCCGTGTCGAATTGCGCTTTTCAAACCCTTTCGACGAAGACCGCCCGCGCATTAATTGCACGCTTCCTGTTCCGGCCGTTGCCGGTGAAGACCCGCGCTGGCGCTGGTTCGGCGTTCTCTACACTGTTCCGCAGGATTTATTGCAAGCAGCGCAATCCGCAAAAGAAAAAACATCCGCGCAGCATGATGCGGCGGATGTCTCGGATTCCATCAATATAGAATAATTTATTCGACCGATTGCCGAACTTCGAGCACTTCAGGCACATAATGGCGGAGCATATTCTCCACGCCGCTTTTAAGCGTGACGGTGGAGCTGGGGCAGCCCGAGCATGCGCCGCGCATCTTCAAGAAGACCACGCCCTTTTCAAACTTTTCGAACACGATGTCGCCGCCGTCCATGGCCACGGCTGGGCGAACGCGCTTGTCGATCAGCTCTTTAATCTGCTTTGAAATTTCATCGAGCAAATCATCGCTGGCTGCGGCGATGGCGCCCTCTTCGCGGAACAACGGCTCCCCCATGGAGAAGTGTTGCATCACCGCCGAAAGGATCGGCCCCTTAATCTGCGGCCAGTCTGTGGAATCGCCTTTTGTTACCGAGACGAAATCGCTTCCGAAGAACACGCTTTGAACGCCGTTCACGGCGAAAATGCGCTCGGCGAGCGGCGATTTCGCGGCAGCATCCGTCGATATGAATTCCGCCACGCCCGAGGTCATCACAGGCACGCCCGGAATGAATTTTACGGTCGCAGGATTTGGCGTGGCTTCGGTCTGAATGAACATTTAAGGCTCCTTGGTCGCTGTCAGCGAAATAATACGCATTCAGTCCTACTTCAAGGGCACGCCTTAAATCAAGAAAACTCTTTGATATGGGACGGTACGACAACCACGGGCACTTTCATGCGCTCCAGCCCCTTGCCGATGCAAAAACTGACCAGCGGCCCCGGCGCAGAGCCGGATTTTCCGCCCAGAATGAGCTGGACGATGTGATTGTCCGCATCGATGGTCTTGGTCAGGGCTTCTCCCGGCTCTCCTTCAGCAACATATAACGATGGAATAGTGCCGTTAAGATCATTCGCCGTTTTGGCGATGGTCCAGAGATATTGCTCCGCCTTTTCGCGAAGTTCTTTTTTGATCCGGCCCTCGACGGTTCCCCAATGCTGGAAATCTTGATCCTCGATAATGTGCAAAATGCCCAGCCGCCCGCGATGGCTCTTGGCCGCAAAGCAGGCATAGCGCAAGGCTGTTGCAAATTCCTCGCTGTCGTCGGCGACAACAAGATAGGTGCCGCCGTCCCCTTTACGGCCCTGCTTGGGCGCGGTGAATTCTTCGGCGATATCGGGCGCTGCGTCGCTGCTCATGTTCAATCCCTTCTCAAAAATGTAAAGGCGGACCAGCCGGTGATCAAAGCCATGACCACCGCAAAAATTCCGTAGAAGAATGAATATTCGCGCGAAAACAAATACACGCGCGCATTGAATCCGACCTGACCGACCATCAGTGTGCGGGATTCTTTTGAAAGAACGGCGTTGTCGCGCAGCATCAGCGTTTCGATCGTATAAAGCCCCGTCGGCACGCCGGGGGGCAGCAGGAACGTCGCCTTGAAAAAACGGGGATTAAGGCTGTTGAGCACGTGAGGCTTCAGCGCATAAAGCCCTTGTTCTTGCATATTGCGGATCAGCGCGTCGCGGAAAATATCAAGCGTCGCCGCATCCTCATTGTCTTCAGTATAAATATCGAGATGGTTGAGGCCGATCTGGTTTTCGATCAAGGCAGGCTGATTGCTTTCAAGATATTCGTCGCTGAGCGTGGACGCGATGTCGTAATAGCTGGGCACGCGGCGGAATTCGACCGACTTCCTGTTCATCCACGCGCCCATGACGCGTCCCTTGCGGCGTACGGCCACAGTGGTTTCCGGCCCGCGCAGGATGATGACGATATCGGCCACAGCTTCATCCGACGTGCCGAACAAGACAACCTTGGTGCCGTTGAAACCAGTGGTGATATCGACACGGCTATCGGCCAGTTCTACTTGCAGCGGCACAGGTTGCGCCCAAACCGCACAGGGAAACAACACCAGCAGCGCTACAAACAGGATCAAAGCTCTCATTTGCGTATATCCAGCGTGAAAATATCGACCGGCTGCACGAACAGCTCGAACAGCATGCGGATGCATACACCGACAATAATTAAAGCCAGCGCAACCCGCGCCGGAGCGCCTTTGACCCTGCGGGCCAGCCGGACCCCGACTTGCGCGCCGACCACGCCGCCCGCCGTCATAATGAGCGCCAGCATCACATCGACAGTTCCGTTTGCGACCGCGTGCAGGATGCAGGCAAAAGACGATATGAAGATGATCTGGAACAACGATGTTCCGGCAACCAGCAAACTCGGCATGCCGAGTATGTAGATCATGGCGGGAACCATCACGAATCCGCCGCCGATCCCGAGCACGGAGATCATCAATCCGCCCAAAAACCCAACGCCGATCGGCAGTAGCGACGAGATATACAGGCGCGACTTCATAAAGCGCGTTTTATAGGGAAGATTGCGAAAGAACGGGCGCTGCGCCACACTTTGAACGTCTTCTGTCACCTTCGCGCGGTTGAGAACAGCCATAACGCTTTCGATCAGCATCATCACGCCGATGCTTCCCAGCAGTAGCACATAAGAAACGGCGATGAACAAATCTATCTGGCCGAAATGTTGTAGCATCCGAAACAGAAAAATCCCCGCAACCGATCCAACCATCCCGCCGACCAGCATGATGGAGCCTAGATGGATATCCACATTGCCGCGGCGCCAATGGCCCAGCACGGCGGTCACGCTCGTGGCAATCAACTGGTTGGCTTGGGTGCCTACGGCGACGGCGGGCGGAATTCCCATGAACAGCAAGAACGGCGTGGCCAGAAATCCGCCGCCGACACCGAACAAGCCCGACAAAAATCCGACAGCAATGCCTAGTAGCGCGAGGCTTTCTGCCGGTACGGACATTTCAGCGATGGGAAGGTAGACTTGCATATCGGCTATTGGATTTTAGAAGTTGGTTGCTGGATATTAGACGTTTTTTACCAATCTCCAAACCCCAATCACCAATCTCTAATAGGCAACCGTTCCATCAGGGCCTGTCTGGCTCCAGAAATAGGTTTCGGCATCGTCGAGGAAGTTGGCGTATTCACCGGTCGGAAGCTCATGATACGCCTTTTTGAAATCAATGCTCTTGATAATTCCCTTGAAATCAGCCTCCCAGCGCTCATAGCCGTGGGCCAGCGCAGAACATTCGACGACATAGAGCTTGTCGTTATAAAGCGAAGCGAACATGATGGCCCGGCGGGATTGCAAGGCCGTGCCAAAGCGTTTGGAATAGGACGCCATAGCGAAACTGGCGTACCAGCGGCCAAGCCCAGCCCCGTCATACATCGCACCCAGTTGATGCTCGTCATATTGCGTCAGGTATTTTTCCCAGAAAGGCTTGCTGACAGCGACCTTCTGGATCGCATCGCCATAGCGTGCAGGGAAAATCGTGTAGCGTTTGTCGAGGCGCACATCGACGCGGCAGGTCGGTTGCTCGTTTTCGGAAGGACCAGCCACCGTCAAAATTGTATCTACATTGACATTGTTCTGCATCTTCCACGTATCTGGGAACGTCAGGCTCAAGCCGGTTTTGTCGTCCTGCCAGACGAAATAATCCGCCTTTGCCACTGAAGGAAGAGACAGAACAACAATGAATATGAAAAAACGAACCAAAGACATGAATCGATTATACTCCGCTTCCCCTAACGGGTCCAGAAGCCCAAAATCTCCGTCGTCTCTTTAAGCACAGGTTCAGCAATGGCATTGGCCTTGTCCGAACTGTCCGCCAAAATACGGTCGATCTCGGCAGGGTCCGCCATCAAATCGCGCATGCGGGATGTGATCGGCCCCATTTTGTCCACCATCAGGTCGGACAAAGCGCCCTTGAACGCGGAGAACTGTTGCCCGCCATACTCCGCCATCACCTTCTCCTTCGTCGTTTCGGCCAATGCCGCATAGATCGTGATCAGGTTCTTGGCTTCGGGACGGCCTTCGAACTCGCCCTCGTTTGCAGGCACCGCGCCTGCGTCCGTCTTGGCCTTCTTGATTTTAGAAACAATCGTCTCCGCATCGTCGGTCAGGTTGATCCGGCTCATATCGCTTTCGGCGGATTTGGACATCTTGGCCGTGCCGTCGCGCAAGGACATCACCCGCGTGGCATCGCCCATGATGTAAGGTTCCGGCACAGGGAAAAACTCGCGCTTGGCGATATGCTGGTTGAACGAAATGGCAAGATCGCGCATCAGCTCGACATGCTGTTTCTGGTCGTCGCCCACAGGCACATGCGTGCCGTGATAAAGCAACACATCCGCCGCCATCAGCACCGGATAGGTGTAAAGACCAGCCGACGCTTTCTCTTTATCCTTGCCCGCCTTGTCCTTGAACTGCGTCATGCGGTTCAGCCAGCCGAGCGGCGTGATGCACGACAGCATCCAGCCGAGCTGCGCATGGCCCAGCACGGCTGACTGCGGGAAAATGATGGACTTCTTGGGATCGACGCCCGATGCAATATACGCCGCCGCCACTTCACGCGTGGAGTTTTTCAGCGTTTCCGTCGAGTATCCCGTCGTGTTCGCATGCAGATCGACGACGCAGTAAATGCACTCCGCCCCTTCGTCCTGCAGCTTCACCCAGTTTTTGAGCGCGCCCAGATAATTGCCGAGAGTTAGTTTGTTTGTGGGTTGCATGCCCGAAAATATGCGTTTTTTCATGACGCTTTCTTTCTTGCGAATACTTTTTTGATGTCTTGGATTTTGATAGCGCCGGTCCCGAGGATGGCGAGCGAATATGTGGCTAGGCCAGAGGCCACCAGTACAGAGAGTGCAACGATTTTTTCAATCTTTGAGCCATCATAATATCCGCTTGAGTAATGCGCCACGGTAGCAAGAACCGCCGCCATAATGCAAGAAGCAAATACAATGCGCGGCAAATTGTGTTTGAACCGCGCATCAAAGCCCGTTTTGTCGTTGGATTTTAAGCCCCGAATGAACAAAGCGAATTGCAACCAGCCGCACACGCCCGTTGAAAGCGCGATCCCTGCCGCCCCCATGAACTGGATCAGCACAAGCGCCAGCGCGATATTGGTCAGCGCGCACGCCACCGCGATTTTTACGGGCGTGACCGTGTCATGCTGCGCGTAATAAGCGGTTGAGAAGACTTTTCCGCAGACATAGGGCGCCACGCCCAGCGCATACCCCATCAACACATAGGCGGTGATTTGCGCATCTTCGGCTCCAAAATTACCGTACTGGAACAGCGCCTTGATAAGCGGTCCTGCGGCAATCAGCATGGCTACGGCCGCAGGCAGCGCTAGGATCAAGCAAATTTCCAGCGCACGATTGAAAAGATTTTTGGCTTCTTCCGCCTGCTCCCCCGCCATTGTGCGCGAGAGCATGGGCAGCAAGGCTGTTCCCACCGCGATTCCGACCATGCCGAGCGGCAGCTGGTTCAATCGGTCGGCATAATATAGATAAGAGATAGACCCCTCGGGCAGCGTCGAGGCAATGATGATATCGACGAACAGATTGATATGCACAACGCCCGCGCCGATGATGCCGGGCACCATCAGCTTGAACAGCTTTTTAATGTCGGCGTTGAATTTCGGCATTTTGAAATCGATGCGGATTCTATACATTTTGACGCAGGCCAAAAGCCCCACAAACTGCAATACGCCAGCGCCGAACAGCCCCCATGAGAGCGCGTGCCCGCCCGTTTTCATCATCGGCTCGAGGAAATAGAGCGCGGCGATCAGCGCAAGATTGAACACGATGGGCGCGGCGGCGAACGGCACGAATTTGTCATGCGCGTTTAAAACGCCCCCCATCAGCGCGGACAAGGAAATCAGAAGCAGATAAGGGAATGTAACCCTCGTCATCTCCACGGCCAGCGTGTACCGCTCCGAGCCTTCTTCAAAACCCGGCGCCAGAAGATGGATGATCCACGGCATCGCCATGATGGCAAGGATTGTGAACGGCGCGAGGATCACCGTCATCACGGCAAAGGAATTGCTGGCGAACTTGTCCGCCTCTTCCTGCCCGTCCTTGGCCAGCTTCGCGGAATACATGGGAACGAAGGAGACGGAGAATGCGCCTTCGGCTGTGACGCGGCGGAACAGATTGGGCAGCTTGAGCGCCACGATAAAGGCGTCCGCAATCGGCCCCGCGCCAAGGATCACGGCAGTCAGAACGTCGCGTATAAATCCGAGGATGCGGGACAGGCCCGTAAGGCCGCCCACGGTGGCCATTGCTTTGAGGAGTTTCATAGGGTTAGTTATACCTAGCGAGATAAGAGGCGCAACATGGAAAATAAGTTTTTTGATACAGAACCACAAAATTGGCAAGAACTTGAAGACATGATCAGGTTGGCATTTGCTGAGATGGGATATGAAATTGGAGAAAGAAAGATAAAAACAGTCCGGGGAAATGTAACGGTTGATGTGCATGCAATTAAAACTTCCACACCAATACCAACAATTATTTTATGCGAATGCAAATACTGGAATAAACGTGTTAGCCAAGACACGATACACGCTTTTAGAACCGTTTGCTCAGATATAGGTGCACACTTTGGAATTATCATCTCTCAAAAGGGTTTCTTACCTGGCGCTGAAAAATCAAGAATATCTACAAACATACATTTGATGGATTTTGCAGGATTTCAAAAGACATTTTTAAGTGATTGGCGATTAGGGGCCATGGTTATGCTTGCCAAAATGCACGACCAGATGCTACCGATATTTCGAGCCAAGAGCCTTATGGAGGAAAATGGACTTGATGTTATAAACATAGATAGAATTAAGGAGGTAAATCCATTTGAAAAATATTCCATGTTTTTTGGTCTTGAAGGCGGATATTCTAGCGTACTCATAGAGTCCCCCCAATTTCCATTTGAAATGAATGATCCCAGAGGTAATCCTAAAAAGGTCAAACGCATTATTATAAATTCTTATCGTCAGTATATTGATATTGCGAAAATGGCAGTCAAAGAGGCCACAAAAAATTTCAATCTTCCAGCTATACATTTTAATTTTGACCGCAAATAACCGTGACTTTATGAAATCTTAGCTCTAAAAAGAACTCATGCAGAATCCCGAGAAAAACTGGTTCGGCACCGAAGCCGTTACCCCCGAACAAAAAACCCGCAAAGTCATCGGCGTTTTTGATTCCGTAGCGAGCAAATACGATATCATGAATGACTTCATGTCCGGCGGCCTGCACCGTTTGTGGAAAGATCATCTGGTGCGCAAAATCCGCCCAAAGGCCGGCCTCGCCTATCTGGATGTTGCAGGCGGCACGGGCGATATCGCTTTTCGCATCCGCAAAAAAATCGGCGCCGGCTCGAAAATCATGCTCTGCGACCTCAACACGGAAATGCTGGCCGTCGGCCGCGACCGCGCCATCGACAAAGGCATGCCCAACGATTTCGAATGGATCACGGGCAATGCTGAAGCGCTCCCTATTCCCGATGCAAGCGTCGATGTCTATACAATCGCCTTCGGCCTTCGCAACGTAACGCACATTGACACCGCCCTGACCGAAGCCGTGCGCGTTCTCAAACCCGGCGGCCGCTTTTACTGTCTGGAATTTTCAAAGGTGAACGAGCCGTTTTTGGCTAAAATTTACGACGAATATTCCTATCGCCTTATCCCCAAAATCGGGGAAATCGTTACAAAAGACCGCGAAAGCTATCAATATCTTGTCGAAAGCATTCGCAAATTTCCGGAACAAAAGGCCCTGCTCAAACGTATGCAAACCGCAGGATTCAGCCAATGCCGTTTTGAGAACCTGACCATGGGGGTTGTCGCCATCCATGAGGGCATTCGAATATAAGAAATTTTATGCAAAAAGGGACTTGAATTTTATTGTACAGGTTTTTATAAACGTTCCCATTGCTTTGGTTGGTATTTTGACTTAACAGAGCGTGCGCGAACTGGGCTGTTTGGGCGCAAGTCGTGATTATTTTTAAACATCGAAGGGAAGAACTCTTATGAACAATATCGTTAAATCCGTAGTATTTGCCGCTGTCGTGCTGTTCGCCGGTATCGCAGCAATGCAAGTTATCTACAAAAACCAAGACGCCTCCTCCGACATCACGGCTGTTGAGCCTGCCGCCGGCGAAGCTTCCACAATCACCGAAGGCGCTCCTGCCACGACCGCAACGACGCCTGTTGCCGACACGGTTGAAGAGCAAGCCGCAGAAGCAAAAGACGTTGTTGAAGACAGCGCCGAAGCTGCTAAAGATGCTGTCGAAGCGCAAGAAGAAGCAACGAAAGATGCTGCTGACGCCGCTGTTGACGCTGTAAAAGAAGATGCCGCTGTAACGAAAGATGCTGCGGAAGCCGATGCCGATGCTGCGAAAGAAGCCATCGACGCTGACGCCGAAGCGAAAAAGGAAGCGATCGACGCTGAAGAAAAAGCCGCCGAGTAATTGCTCGACCTTTTCTTAAAGATTTCATAAGATCAGCCCTGCCCTTTAAAGGCGGGGCTTTTCTTTTATATTAATAGCTTGATGCCATACTGGGGGCGACATGCTGAACGGCAAAAAAATACTATTGGTAATCTCGGGCGGGATCGCGGCCTACAAGTCGCTGGAATTGATCCGTCTGTTTAAAAAGAACGGCGCATCGGTCCGTTGCATCCTGACTAGCGGCGGATCGCAATTCGTGACGCCGCTGTCTGTCGCCGCGCTATCCGAGGAACAGGTTTACACCGATCTCTTCTCGCTCAAAGACGAAACAGAAATGGGACATATCCGCCTTTCCCGCGAATGTGATTTGATCGTCGTGGCCCCCGCTTCCGCCAACATGATTGCAAAAATCGCGCACGGCATGGCCGATGATCTGGCCAGCACGACAATCCTCGCAAGCGACAAGCCGATCATGGTCTGCCCCGCGATGAACCCGATGATGTGGGAGAACGCGGCAACGCAGGACAACATCAAAACGCTGCAGCAAAGAGGCATCATTCTGTCTGGTCCCGCCGCCGGAGAGATGGCCTGCGGCGAAATAGGCTATGGCCGCCTGCTGGAACCCGATGTGATTTTCGACCACGTCGCAGATTACTTTTCAAAAGGAAAAAAGCTCGCGGGCCTGACCGCTTTGGTCACGGCAGGCCCGACTTTTGAGCCTATTGATCCGGTCCGTTTCGTTGGAAATCGCTCCTCCGGAAAGCAGGGATATGCCATTGCCGCCGCTTTGGTCGACCTGGGGATAAATGTAACGCTTGTCTCCGGCCCGACAAATGAGGACGCACCGTCCGGAGTCAAACTCGTGCGTGTCGAAACCGCCGCGCAAATGCTGGAAACTTGCGAAAAACACTTGCCGTCGGATATTGCTGTTTTTGCCGCCGCCGTGGCGGATTGGACGCCGTCAAACCCTTCCGTTTCGAAAATGAAGAAGACTTCCGATACGGCGATGACAATGGGTTTTACACAGACTGTGGATATACTCGCGGCCGTATCGAAAGACAAAAAACGCCGCCCGCGCCTCGTTGTCGGCTTCGCCGCCGAAACGGACGACGTTATCGCCAATGCAAAAGCCAAACTTTCCAAAAAAGGATGCGATTGGCTTGTGGCTAACTCTGTTTCATCCGAAAATCCGGTGTTCGGCTCGGACCAAAATCAGGTATATTTCGTGACATCCGGCAAGGTTGAGGAATGGCCCAGAATGGGCAAAGACGATGTGGCGCGAGAGATAGCATCCCGCATTGCCGCGTTCTTCGACCGCAAGGCACTGGCCGCCGAGTAACGATTGATTTGGAAGTACGCTGATGAACCAGCCCGCGCTCAAAACGCAGGAGGAATTCGCCTCCGAAGGCCACACGCCCATGATGGCGCAGTATCATGCGCTCAAGGCGCAATATCCGGACTGCCTGCTCTTTTACCGCATGGGCGATTTCTACGAGCTGTTTTTCGATGACGCGATGAAAGCGTCCGAATGCCTCGACATTACCTTGACCAAGCGCGGCAAGAACCTTGAAAACGAAATCCCGATGTGCGGCGTGCCGTTTCATTCCTATGAACCCTATCTGGCAAAATTGATCCGCTCCGGCTTCCGCGTCGCCATCTGCGAGCAAACGGAAACCCCCGAAGAAGCCAAAAAGCGCGGCGGCTACAAAGCGCTCGTGAACCGCGATGTGGTGCGCGTGGTCACACAAGGCACGCTGACCGAAGACACGCTTTTGAATGCCCGTGAAAACAACTATCTCGCCTGCCTGAGCGATACGGGCGGGCAAATCGGCCTTGCATGGCTCGACCTGTCTACGGGCGAATTCCTGATCCAGCCGGTTGAAAAAACGCGCCTGACCGCCGCTATAGACCGCATCGGCCCCAGCGAACTTTTGCTGCAGGATAAAATTGCAGGTCAGGAAGATTTGTCTGCCTATAAACAAATTATGACGCCGCAGCCGGCAAGCCTGTTCGACAGCCAGAATGCGCAAAAACGCCTGGAGGCTGTTTTCGGCGTAGGCACGCTGGAATCCTTTGGCGCGCTTTCCCGCGCCGAAACCTCCGCCGCAGGCGCCCTGCTCGATTACGTCACCCGCACGCAAAAAGGCAAAATGCCGCACATCGCCCGCCCCCGCCGCATCGTCGGCGGTGCGGTCATGGACATTGATCCGGCCACCCGCCGTTCGCTGGAATTGCTGCGCACTCAAACAGGCGAACGCCGCGGAAGCCTTCTTGATTGCATCGACAAAACGGTTACCAGCGCGGGGGCGCGGCTTTTGCAAACGCGGCTCTCAGCCCCGTTGACCGATCTGGCCGAAATCAATGCCCGCCATGAACAGGTTGCCGCCTTTGCGGAAGCCTCCGGCCTGCGGGATCGCTTGCGCGAAATTTTGCGCAGCATGCCGGATATCGAACGCGCCCTTTCCCGCCTGACCATCGGCCGCGGCGGCCCGCGCGATCTGGGCGCAATCCGCGATGCGCTGGGCGTTGCCGAAACCTTGCAGGGATTTCTGCTGTCGGCAGGCGGCCCTGTCTTGGGTAGCTTCGCGCAGGAATTAAAGCTGACCCTGCCTTTGCAAAAAATCCGC
>QFQB01000045.1 GCA_003241475.1 Micavibrio aeruginosavorus | reverse complement strand
GCGCGTATGACGAGCCTCTCGTCTCCACAGACTTCAACCACAACCCGCATTCTTCGATTTTCTCCTACGAAGGCACGAAGGTTGTGGACGGCAAGCTGGTTCGTATCATGACATGGTATGACAATGAGTGGGGTTTTTCCAACCGCATGCTGGATACGGCCGCGAAAATGCACAGCGTCGGCTATGCCGCGCAAAGCAAGGCTGCCTAAATTTTCAAACGGGGGCGACAGCCCCCGTCCTTTCTTACAATAGAGGAATTAGATCATGTCTAAACTAAAACCCGGTGTTGTCTGGGGCGATACGTACCAAACGCTTTTGAAGGCTTGTAAAGAAGGCCAATACGCCCTTCCTGCCGTCAATGTAATTGGCACGAACACAATCAACGCAGTTCTTGAATCTGCCGCCAAAAACAAATCCGATGTTATCATTCAGCTGTCCAACGGCGGCGCGGAATTCTATGCCGGCAAAGGCATGCCAGATTCCTTTCAGGCAAAAGTTTTGGGCGCCGTTTCTGCCGCTTTGCACGTTCATGCGCTGGCCGAGCACTACGGCATTTGCGTTGTGCTCCACACGGACCACGCAAACAAGAAACTAATTCCGTGGGTTGACGCCATGATCGATTACGGCGAAGAGTTTTTCAAAAAGCGCGGCTTTCCGCTGTTTTCCTCACATATGGTTGATTTGTCCGAAGAGACGATCGAAGAAAACCTTGAAACCTGTGCCCGCATTCTCAAGCGCATGGTGCCACTTGGCATGAGCATCGAGATCGAGCTTGGCGTGACGGGTGGCGAAGAAGACGGCGTCGGGTCGGACGATATCGACAACGCGAAACTCTACACGCAGCCCGAGGATGTTTTGCTGGCGTATGAAACGCTGGCACCGATCGGGCACTTCTCGACGGCGGCTTCGTTCGGGAACGTGCATGGAGTTTACTCCCCTGGTAACGTGAAGCTGCGTCCCGATATCCTGAAGAATTCGCAAGAGCTGGTGGCAAAGGCAAAAGGCCTTGGTCACAACCCGCTTGACCTCGTCTTCCACGGCGGTTCGGGTTCGGAAAAAGACAAAATCACCGAATCTTTGGGTTATGGTGTGTTCAAGATGAACATCGACACCGACACGCAGTTCGCCTTCGCCAATTCAGTGGGCAACTACGTTGCGGGCAACGAGCGCGCGTTCGCGTATCAAATTGATCCGGAAGACGGCAAGCCCTACAAAAAGCAATATGACCCACGGGTCTGGCTCCGCGAGGGCGAGCGCGGCCTTGTCAAACGCATGGACGAAGCTTTTGCAGACCTGCGTAGCGCCGGTAAATCCTTGGCGGCTTAGTCTTTCTATAATATGATCTCCCGGTCTTAACAGGTCCGGGAGATTTTTTATGGAACCAATAGTCCCTATCGTTATCGCCATTCTGGCTGTTGTTATTATCGTCAAGGGCGTCAAAGCCGTTCCACAAGGGATGGAATATACAGTCGAGCGTTTTGGCCGTTATACAAAGACCTTGAATCCCGGTTTGAATTTCATCGTACCTGTCATCGACAGCATCGGTTCCAAGGTTTCCATGATGGAAACGGTTCTGGATGTGCCTTCCCAAGAAGTCATCACAAAGGACAACGCGCTCGTCAAAGTGGACGGCGTTGTTTTTTATCAAATTCTCGATGCCGCCAAAGCGGCCTATGAAGTGCGCGGTCTTGAAAACGCGATCCTGAATTTGACGATGACGAATTTGAGAACGGTCATGGGCTCCATGACGCTCGACGAGTTGCTTTCGGAACGCGACCATATCAATTCCCGCCTGCTGGCTATCGTTGATGATGCCACTGCGCCATGGGGGATCAAGGTTACGCGCATCGAGATCAAGGACATCGCTCCGCCGCGCGATCTGGTCGATTCCATGGCCCGCCAGATGAAGGCGGAGCGCGACAAGCGTGCGACAGTGCTTGAAGCGCAAGGTGCGCGCGAAGCCGCGATCCTTCGCGCCGAAGGGGAAAAGCAGGCCGCCGTTCTGGAATCCGAAGGCCGCAAAGAAGCCGCGTTCCGCGATGCCGAAGCCCGCGAACGCGCCGCCGAAGCCGAAGCGCGTGCAACGCAGATGGTGTCGGACGCCATCAGCCACGGCAACGTGCAGGCCGTGAATTACTTCGTGGCGCAAAAATACATTGAATCGCTCAAGGAATTCGCGCGGTCCCCTAACCAGAAAACGATTTTTATGCCGATCGAGACGACCGGCGTGATGGGGTCCATCGCGGGCATTACGGATCTTGTCGGCGACATCACTAAGAAAAAGGCATAGGCCATGGGATTTATAGAAACGCTTGAGTACTGGCACTGGCTGATCTTAGGTTTGATTTTGCTCGGCCTAGAAATTCTCGTGTTCGGGGCGGTATTCCTCTGGTTCGGCATTGCCGCCCTTTTCGTCGGGGCTCTCGCCTTCTTCGTTCCCGCGCTGATGTGGCAACCGCAGATCGTCATCTGGGCCGTTTTGGCTGTTGTTGGGGCTTTTGGCTGGCAGTTGTACCGCCGCAAGAATCCTGCCCCTGTCGCCGAGGCAACGATGAATAAGCGCGGGGCACAATATGTCGGACGGCACTATACATTGATGAAAGACATCGTCAACGGCACCGGCGAGCTGCATGTAGACGACACGCGCTGGAAGGTTACCTGTCATCACGATCTACCCGCAGGCACAAAAGTGAAGGTTCTGGCCGTCGAAGGAACGTCACTGCGCGTTGAAGAATATATTTCTTAAACGGATAGCATGTTTAAAACCCGCAAAGGCTTGCTGGCCATCGTCCTGATCCTGTTTTTGACAGGCGGCCTGCATCTTCCCGACTGGGATATTTTTCAAGAAGACAAAAATAGCTCTGCTAACGCTATTACGATTTCAGATAACGGAATCGAACATATTCTGCACGGCGATGAAACAGGCGGCGGACATAAATTTGGCACCGGAAAACCCTGCAAATCCGAATTCCCCAAAGAGTGGAATAATAAAGAGATTATCAAGACTGTTGAGAAGATAGCCGCCAACGATAATCTGAAATGGCGAAAGCAAAAGAACGGCTATTACACAGCCGAAGAAACGGTTGAAGGCGTTCGCATCCGCGTTGTCTTGAACCGAAAACGGGATGATGTCGTCACAGCCTATCCCGTCAACACAAAGCGAAATCCGTGCAACGCCGCCAATGATAATTTTAACGCGTAAGAATTAAGGGTGGCACTTGAAGATAGCTACAGGCGCTGTGCCAGAATCAATCATCCCGATTTCGTGGGCTGCGCCTTCGCTTAGATCGATCACACGTTTTTTACCAAAGGCTCCGCGGTCGTTGACTTTCACTGTAACAGAACGGTGGTTGCGCATATTTACAACCTTGAGGACCGTGCCAAAAGGCAGTGTCGGGTGGGCCGCCGACATCATCATAGGATTGAAGGATTCCTCGCTCATAGTTTTTGCACCCTCAAAACCAGGGCCATACCAGCTGGCGACGCCACGTTGCACCTCTTCACGGCAATTGCCAGTGGACGCATAAGCCATATGTGGAATCAAGGCGCCAAGGGCGGCGATACACGTCAAAAATCTGGACATGCTTAGAGGCTATCGCCTTTGGGAAATGAATCAAAGCAGGGAATTTTTGTTTTTCACGGGAACTTTATTGTTCGCAGACGTAGACCCGCACCCTTTGTGTGTCCATCATGCCCAGTTTCTTGGCCGTTCCCCAGCTCAGGTCAATGATGCGGCCATGAACGAAGGGACCACGGTCATTGATACGGGCCAGGACGCCATAGGGGTTGCCTTTGCCGTTCTCCAGATAGACCCGCACGAGCGTGTTAAAAGGCAATTTTCTGTGGGCTGCGGTAATGCCATCGGGCACAAACATCTCGCCGTTGGCTGTGCGGTTGCCCAAAAGTTCGTTCCCGTACCAGGAGGCCAGACCCTCTTGATAAAACTCGCATTTTCCCACTTCTTCCTTGGGCAAAGGCGGCGGTAATTTGGGCGGCGGCTGTGTCGCGCATCCCCACAGAGCAATAACCATCGGAAATAACAGCAAAATTCGCGCCAAAGGGTGGAAAGACCCAAAGTTGTCATTCTTGTTCGACATTTGCTTGCAATTTCCTTTCAAATCCCATAGAAACAGGTCCGGAATTTATACAAAGGACGACCAAAATGAAAGCCGATACTCATCCCGATTACCACGAAATCACGATCATCCAGACGGATGGTACGGAATTCGTTACCCGTTCCTGCATGGGCAAGGCCGGCGAAAAAATGCGCCTCGACGTTGACCCCCTCTCCCACCCAGCTTGGCAGGGCGGTACGCAAAAAGTTATCGAGAAGCAGCAGCTTAAGAAATTCGAGAGCAAATATGGTTCCTTCTTGTCCGGCAACGCCGGTCGTGAAGACGAAGGCAAGAAATAAGCTTCAAAAGTTTGTCAGAGAACAAAGGAAAGGCCGCCCGTTTGGAGCGGCCTTTTTGTTTGGGCTCTTTTGCGGGGGTTACGCCGCTTGAAGCTGGTCAAGCGCCGTCGAGAGCTTCTTAATCACTTCCAGTGCCTCGATTTTGCGGGTGCGGAATTCTTCCAGAATTTCCGGCGGCGCGCGATCCACGAATTGCTGGTTCGACAGCTTTTCATCCGTTTTGCGGATATCGTCTTCTAATTTTGCGATTTGCTTTTGCAGACGCTCGCGTTCCTTATCGAGATCAATAAGATCGGCGATGGGCAGGATAAGCGTGGCCTCATCGACGACAGCCTTAATCGCGCGGGCGGGTGCGGCACCGTTCAGCAGATCAATCGAAGACAGGCGGGCCATCTGTTTCAAGATAGGCTCGTATGTTTGAAGGCGCTGCTTGGTTTGCGCGGACGCATCCTGCACCACCAGCGCAATACGGGCACCTGCAGGAACATTCATGTCAGAACGCACGGAACGGATGGAGGAGATCATTTTCTGCACCCAGGTGATTTCATCCGCTGCGTCCTTTTTGACGGCGTCTGCAGAATAGACGGGCCACTGGCTTGTTAGAAGATTGTCGCCTTTGTCGCGTTTCAGGATATTCGCATACAGCTCTTCTGTGATGTATGGCATGAACGGGTTGAGCAGGCGCAGGATCTGTTCCAGCACCCAGCCTGTCGTTCCGCGGATTTCGGCTTTCAATTCATCAGAGCCTTCGGCCAGAAACGGCTTGGTGAATTCCAGATACCAGTCGCAGAACGTGCCCCATGTGAATTGGTAGATAGCGCTTGAGGCTTCGTTGAATTTGTAGGAATCAAGCGCTCCTTCGATGGCCTTAGCCACGTTGGCAACTTCACCAACGATCCATTGATTGACGATGTTCTTGGCGGAGGCCGGATCGAACTGGCCTTTGGGCAGCGCATCGTTCATTTCGCAAAAGCGTGCTGCGTTCCAGAGCTTTGTCGCAAAGTTGCGGTAGCCTTCCACGCGGTCTTCGGACATACGGATGTCGCGCCCCTGCGCGGCGGAAGCCGACATGGTAAAGCGAAGCGCATCAGCACCGAATTTGTCGATCAGTGTCAGCGGGTCAATCACGTTGCCTTTGGATTTGGACATTTTCTGTCCTTTTGCATCCAGAACGAGAGCGTGCAGATAGACTTTTTTAAACGGCACATCGCCCATGAAATGAATGCCCATCATCATCATCCGGATAACCCAGAAAAAGATGATGTCAAAGCCCGTTACCAGAACGTCGCCCGGATAATATTTATCCAACTCCGGCGTTTTTTCCGGCCAGCCGAGTGTCGAGAAAGGCCAGAGCGCGGAGGAAAACCACGTATCGAGAACGTCTTCGTCGCGGCGCAACGTTTTGCCGCCGGATTGCGCAACGGCTTCTTCTTCTGTTTCAGCAACGTAGAATTTTCCATCTTCATCGAACCATGCCGGAATCTGATGCCCCCACCACAATTGGCGAGAGACGCACCACGGCTGCAGATTTTCAATCCAGTCGAATGTGATCTTTTCCCAGTTCTGTGGAATCATCTGCGTTTTGCCGTCTTCAATCGCCTTGGCGACAGGAATGCACATTTTCTTGGCATCGACATACCATTGATCGGTCAGGTAAGGCTCGATCACAACGCCGGAACGATCGCCATGCGGAACCGTGTGCGTGATGTTGTCGACCTTGACCAAAACTTCGAGCTCTTCAAGCTCTTTCAGGATTTTCTTGCGGGCGGCGAAACGCTCCATGCCCCGATATTCTTCAGGCACATTGTCGTTCAGGTTTGCGTGACTATCGAAGATGTTGATCATCTCCAGCTTGTTACGCTTGCCTACTTCGAAGTCGTTGAAATCGTGCGCGGGCGTAATCTTGACGGCGCCCGAGCCCTGCTCTGGATCGGCGTATTCATCGGCGACAATGGGAATGAGGCGGCCAACAATCGGCAAGACGGCATATTTGCCGATCAGGTCTTTATAGCGGTCATCATCCGGATGAACCGCGATACCTGTATCGCCGAGCATGGTTTCAGGACGCGTCGTGGCAACCGTGATGGTACGCGCGGTATCACCTTCGATGGCGTATTGAATATGCCACATGTGGCCTTTGACTTCGCGGGCCTCGACTTCGATATCGGAAACAGCGGTCTGAAGTTTCGGGTCCCAGTTGACCAGACGCTTGTCGCGGTACAGCAGGCCGTCTTTAAAAAGCTGGACGAACACTTTGACGACGGCGCGCGACAGATTGGCATCCATGGTAAAAGCCTCACGCCCCCAGTCAGGCGTCGCGCCAAGGCGGCGAAGCTGGGAGGTAATAGTTCCGCCGGAATAGGCTTTCCATTCCCAGACGCGTTCCAGAAATTTGGCGCGGCCCATGTCGCGGCGGTTGAGTTTTTCCGCATCGAGCTGGCGTTCGACAACCATCTGCGTAGAGATACCGGCATGATCGGTCCCCGGCATCCAAAGCGCGTCTTCGCCCTTCATGCGGTGATAGCGGGTAAGAATATCCTGCAGCGTCATGGTCAGGCCGTGCCCCATATGGAGCACGCCCGTGACGTTGGGCGGCGGCATCATGATGGTGAACGGTTTTGCGCTGCTTTCCGGACGGGCGGCAAACGCACCGGAGGCTTCCCACTCCTTGTAATGGCGGGGCTCGATCTCGGCCGGATTAAAGGTTTTTTCTAACGTCATAGTACCCTCTCAAATTGAGGGGGTAATCTAAACGTCCTGCGCCTGACGGGCAAGTTTTTCCAGCTCTTTTTGGACGACGCGCTCGACCATCGGCGGAAGGTTTTCTGAGAGCCAGTCGCGAAGCATCGGATGGAGCATTTCACGGACCAGATCTTCGAGCGTTATATTTCCGTATTCACGATGCTTCGTGATCGGCATATTGCCCGCCAGTTTGGCCATGCTGGAAATTGTGGCCGAGCGCGCCGTTTCGGTAAGGATATCGTCCGCGGCGGCGGCTTTGCGGGTGGGTTTTTCCATCTCTACCTCTGCTGGTTGCGGCGGCGGGGCTGTTTCCTGAAGGTCGATTTGCATCGCCTCTTCTTCAAACGCAGGTTCGTCCAAAATGGGGTCGGTCAGTTCAAGAACATCGTCTTCAGGTTCTTTTTCGATTGAGACCGAGTCAAATACGTCAAATCCTGCCGGCTCAAATACGGGTTCCGGCGGCGCAGGCGGCGGTGTCTCGGGCTTGGGCGCGGCGGCAACAGGCTCAACCACAGGTTCCGGCAACGATGACTCGCCGTCCTTGTCATCATCGTCGGAGATGATCTGCCGTATGGAAGCGAGGATTTCCTCGATCGACGGTTCCTGTTCGGGTGTTTTTTCGGCGGCCATGAAGTGTATTGAATATTAGGAGTTTCAAGTATCAGAATCAGTTTCTATGATCGCATGGGGCTTGTCAAAGCCCCAAGGACAAGTTTTCCCCATATAACAAGACTATCTCTTGTATTCTTGAACGTCCCCTGCACCAAGAACGCAGCGGAAAAAGCCAATGTAGTTATAAACACCGGCCTTGGTGGAGATATTCGGGTTTTTGAGATAAGCGAAAAGCTTGAGCGGAGTTTTGATAATCTTTTTGAGAATGCCGACCAGATATTGCGCGGTGCTTCCATGTTTGCGAAGCACATAAGCATAGCTCCAGCCGCTGCGTGTGTACCGTGTCAGGATCCATTTTTCGTTCAGCCTGTTTTCGGGCATAATTTCATAAACCAGAGCCGAGGCGCATTGTATGAGCTTGTAGCCCTTCTTTTTCAGCATGGCGAAAAAGTCGGCGTCTTCACCGCCGGTCAGGGTTAAAGCGGTATCGAAAACATTGTAGCCCACGTCTTTGAAAATTTTGGCACGGAGAAGCGCATTGCAAGTGGCGCCATCGGGCACGACCGTTCCTGTACAGCCACAGGCAAAATCATCTTGGAAAAAGCTGGATTCCAGAATTTCCTTGGGTGGGACTGTTTCGAACAGCGGCTCGCGTTTGCCGAAGACGACATCAGCATCATAAAGGTTGCTGGCCTTGACCAGATCATGGATCCATTGCGGTGTGACCTCGATATCGTCATCCGTGAAGGCCACGTAATCAAAGTTCTTGCCGGATTTTTCCAGCATGGCGAGCGTGCGATTGCGGGCGTGGCTGATCCCTGCGGCGGGTTCGACTTCACAGAGAATTTCAAACGGATACTGGTTGCGGTTGGCCTCAATAAAATCCAGCCCCGTGCGGCCGACGGCATCATTGTCCGCGACGAAAAGCGTGATGGTTTCGGTTTTGCGAAGATGGATCAGCGAATCCAGAAGCCTTTTCAGGTAATCGGGGCGTTTGTATGTGCAGACGCACAGGGCAACGGTTGCGCTCATGATCCGCCCTTAGAACACAAAGGCGCGGCGCGGTTCAAAGCCCGGCAAATACGGCACGGCGGCATCGAACAGCACGCGATCGCTGATCGTGCCGTGCTGGGACTTCATATAAAGCATCGCGCGGCCGATTTTATCGTCGGCTTTGCGAATAACAACGACGAGCTTGCCGTTCACCGCCAGTTGATCCAGCCAGCTTTGCGGAAGTTCACAGACAGAGCCATTCACGAAAATAAGATCGTAAGGGCCGTATTCGGCTTCGCCTTCCGCAAATGGGCCTTGGTGCGGAATGATGTTGGTCTTGCCCAGCTTCGCCCATGAGGATTCCGCATGCGCCAATAAGGACGCGTCCTGTTCAAGCGCTACCACGCGGCCTGCAATTTTGGAAAGAATGGCGGGCGAATAGCCGGACGCTCCGCCGATATCCAGAACCGTATCCGTAACGGCGGGATTGGCGGCCTGCATCAAGCGCGCATGCGTCACAGGCTCCATCAGGCAACGGCCCGCGCCGATCGGCATGTCCTCGTCGCAATAAGCGACGCCCTTGCGTCCTTCGGGAACGAATTCCTCGCGCGGGATAGTACGGTATGCATTCAGAATGCTTTCGGTGACCACACCCATCGTGTGGATCTGGCTATCGACCATGTGGATGCGGGCGGCTGTAAAATTCGTCATGAGGGCACCGGAGGGCTAATTCGTTATGTTCTCTTTTAATATCCTATAGATGATGGCTTTTCCATCCCCTTTTCGCCCGATTTAAGATTGACAGCAAGGCCGCCTGTCCTTTAACACAAAGCCCTTGGATGGCGCGATGTCAGAGCGGTTATGTAGAGGACTGCAAATCCTTGTAGACGGGTTCGACTCCCGTTCGTGCCTCCAATCTTTTTTTCATAAATTTGGCAGAGATTTTTTACAAAGTCTCTTGTCGCATTATTTATGTTACTTTATAACACTTGTTTATGATGATTTTAGAAACGCGCTCCATCGCCGTGAACCGCGGGCCAAGCATCCGCCTTTCCTATCCCGACCTTACTCTCCGTCCTAAGGAAATGTGCCTTTTGAAAGGCGCGTCCGGTTGCGGAAAGACCACGCTCCTTTCCGTGATTGCAGGTCTTTTGACGGCCGATGAGGGAAGCGTTTGCTTCAATG
Source organism: Micavibrio aeruginosavorus (assembly GCA_003241475.1). Classification (GTDB taxonomy): domain Bacteria; phylum Pseudomonadota; class Alphaproteobacteria; order Micavibrionales; family Micavibrionaceae; genus Micavibrio_A; species Micavibrio_A aeruginosavorus_A. Next base: position 4,960 of record QFQB01000045.1, on the reverse strand, counting down.
GTGTAGATCTTGGCGAGTTGAAGCCGCGCGCACTGGACAAGCTACGCGGCGAGAAGATGGGATTTGTTTTTCAATCGCTTCATCTTTTGCCGTCCTTGACGCTTCGCCAGAATATTATGCTGGCGGCGGATCTTTCAGGATCGAAAGCCAAAGCAGAACGCGCCGGCGAAATATTGTCCCAACTAGGTTTGAGCGCAAGACGCGATGCATTTCCCAAAGAGCTTAGCCAAGGCGAACAGCAACGCGCCGCCATCGCCCGCGCGGTTCTCAACAGCCCTTCCCTGATTATCGCCGATGAACCGACGTCCGCGCTGGATACCGACAATGCGATGAAAGTCATCGAGCTACTGCAATGGCAGGCGAACCAGACAGGCGCGGCGCTGATCGTCGCCACGCATGACGACCGTATCACTGGCGCATTCCAGAAAATCATTCCTCTCGACACCGTGAAACAAGAGGCCAAAGCTACATGAATATCCTGACACTCGCCCTCGCCGCGATCCGCGCGCACAAACTTCAATCGGCCCTTTGCATCGCCGCGCTTGCTTGCGGGATTGCGCTTCTTGTGACCGTATCGCTGTTGTTCGTGAATATCGAGAGCGGCTTGAAGCGCAACGCGGAAGGCGTCGATGTGATTGTCGGTGCGAAAGGAAGCCCCTTACAATTGGTGCTGTCCTCCATTTACCATGCGGATATTCCAAACGGGAATATCAATGTTCACGAGATGGAGGAGCTGCAGAAAAATCCGCAAGTCAAAAAAGCCATACCGCTTGCCATCGGCGACAATTACAAAGGATTCCGCATTGTCGGCACGTCGCCGGAGTATGTCGATCTGTACAAAGGCGAAATCGCCGAAGGAAAAAATTTCTCTGCGTTGTATGAAGCCGTTGCCGGATCGCAATCATCCATACCGCTGGGGACTAAATTCGCGGCCCTGCATGGATTTTCCGCCGATAGCGACGATGTTCACGATGCCCATCTTTACACCGTTGTCGGACGGCTGAAGCCTACGGGCACGGTGCTCGACAAACTGATCCTGACATCTTATCAGAGCGTGCAAGACCTGCACGGGCGCCATGAAGATCATGACCATGAGGAAGGCCATCATGATGAGGACGAGGAAGACGAGGAAGCGCTTGGCCATCAAATCACCGCCCTTCTTATCAAGACAAAAACGCCTGTCGGCGTGATGAATCTGCCCCGCGAGATCAACCAGCACAGCGATGTGATGGCCGCCTCGCCTAGTCACGTGATGGCGCGCACCATGAGTTCGCTCGGCCTTGGCCGCAATGTTCTGGTGATTGTCGGCGGCGCGTTTTTCGCGCTTTCCATGCTGATGCTGTTTTCCATCCTGACATCAGGTCTGTCGCAGCGGCGCTATGATCTGGCGGTTTTGCGCGTGCTTGGCGGCGGCAGATCGTTCCTGTTCGGCACCGTGCTGGCGGAAGGCTTGATTCTGTCCGCTATCGGCGCAATTGCGGGAGCCGTCATGGGACATGTTTTCGCCTTCCTCATTGCGTCTTACGTCGTGCCAGCCATGCAATCGGTGGTGTTGCCGGACGCGCTACTTGCGCCGTCGCTCTCTGATGTCGCCTTGATCGGCGCAGGCATTCTTTGCGGCGGGCTTGCCAGCCTTGTGCCGGCCATCACGGCATCGCGCGCCGATATCGCGGGTCTTCTGGCGCAGGGGCGCGCATGATCCGCATACTGCTTTTTTGTTTGTGCTTTGTCTTTTCATCCCAAGCCCATGCGCTGACGCTGGAAGAAGGATCGGATGCGCCCACGCGGTCCATCGAGGATTACATCAAGGACTACGTCGATATCCCCAAAGGCGGCATCGACTGGAAGCAATTCGGCAAAACCAAACAGATCAGCATTGACGTCAAAGACAAAGACGGTTTGGAAAACCAGTATTACAAACCTGATTTTCCGGCCGAATTAAAAGCGCTGGACGGCAAAGAGGTCATCATCAAGGGATTTATGTTTCCGCTCGATGAAACGGAAGACCAGAAACTGTTCCTGTTCGGCCCCTTCCCGCTGAATTGCCCGTTCCAATATCATGTGCAGTCAAATCTGGTGATAGAGGTCCATGCAGACAAGAAGCCCGTGCCTTTCACCTATGATCCCGTGACCTTGCAAGGCACACTGGAGCTGGTGCCCGAAGACAAGGAGAACAGCACCTTCTACCGCCTGAAAGACGCCGAAGAGATCAAATAGCGGTTGACAGCGCCGCCGCTGTTTTTTACATATCGTTCTCATGAGTAATTCTTCCAAAATCTTCGATGCTTGGACCGATGGCGCCTATAGCCCTGTTCATCGCGTGGGCGGCGCGGGCTGGCTGATCCGCCACAACGACGAAGCCCGCCAAGGGCAATCCTCCATCAAAGGCTTCAGGCACGAAGAGTTGCCGCATGGATCGGAGATCGCGGAAACGCTTGCCGTTCGCCGCGCCTTGCAGAATATTCCCTATGGCGCCACCGTCAAGCTCCGGACCGACAGCCAAACGATCATCGACTGGTTTAATGCTGGCAAAATCACAAATGAACGCAAAAGCCGGATCCCCAGACTGCGCTCGATCTTCCTTCAGGCCAGAGACGAGATTCGCCATATGGAGCGCGTAGAGTTCATAAAGGTTGGCGGCAACAGCAACCAAGAGCTTAGCCATGTGCACCATCTGGCCCGCGAAGCATCGGCCATTGCCCGCCTGAGACGCTGACTCCCGCCGTTTTTAGCCAAAAATCTCCCGAACTTTCCTTGCATTCTACAGGTAGTTACAGGTTGACGGGCCGACCAAAACTCATTAGTAATACCCCGCGTTCCTCGGTAGCTCAGCGGTAGAGCAGGTGACTGTTAATCACTTGGTCGGCGGTTCGATCCCGTCCCGGGGAGCCAACTTTTCCAATTATCCCATAATACGTCTGGGTCTCTGCCTGGTACGCGGAAAATGAATAAAACAACGAGCGTTGGCTCTTCTTTAAAATACCGTCCCGATATTGATGGCCTTCGCGCTATAGCCGTATTGTTGGTTCTTTTATGTCATGGCAAGTTTAGCGCCTTTGCTGGAGGCTTTGTCGGAGTCGACATCTTTTTTGTTATTTCCGGCTATCTCATTACCTCCATTATTTATAAGTCGGTGCAAGAAGGTACGTTTTCTGTTTCAGATTTTTATGTCAGACGTATTCGCCGCATTATGCCGGCTCTTCTTACCGTTTTGTTTGTGACGACGCTTATTGCTTCGCTCATATTTCTTCCAAAGGAATTTGCACGCTACGGCCTTTCCCTTGCGGCGACAGCAAGTTTTAGCTCCAACATACTTTTTTGGCGAGAAAGCGGCTATTTCGATGCTTCTGCATGGCTCAAGCCGCTCTTGCACACATGGTCCTTATCAATCGAAGAGCAGTTTTATATTTTCTTCCCGATCATCGTCGCTTTGCACCTTAAGTACCTACCTCGCTTTTTTAATTTTAGTGTCTGTGCAGGCATTATTCTCTCGTTGGCACTTAGCCAAATATTGCTCGTGGTTGATAAACAAGCGGCGTCATATTTCAATTTGCCTACACGGGCATGGGAGCTTTTGATCGGATCTGCACTAGCCATTGGCATTATTCCATTCCATGTAAATAAAGCATGGGCAAATGTTATAGCCGGTATCGGCATCATCCTTGTTCTGGCTTCTGGGATATTTACAAAGCCCGTGATGTTTCCGGGCATCAATGCTCTATATCCTACTATTGGCGCCGCAATGATACTTTATGCCTGCGGACAACAAGAAACATTTGTTTCACAATTCCTTAGTTTGAAGCCCAGTGTTTTTGTGGGCCGCATTTCCTACTCCCTCTATCTGTGGCACTGGCCAGTTTTAGTTTTTTCACAATATTATCTCGTCGTAGATATCAGTTGGTGGCAGTCCATAATTCTGCTTCTATTTTCAGCGTTTTTGGCATTTCTATCCTGGAAATATATCGAGCAGCCCGCTCGTTCTCCTGATTTTCACCCCAAGAGATTGTCCCTATTTGTAACTACATTTTTTGCATTATTCGTTTTTATCGCACTGGGCATGTCGATTTATTACAGCAAGGGAATGCCGCAACGTTTTTCTCCTGATGTCTTGGAAGCGGCTAATGCTACAAAGGGACTGGATAAAGAGTTTCAAAAAATCGGTGCAGGCACGATCATGGCGCTAGGCGATAGTAGCGCAAAAGACTTTAGCTTCATTGTATGGGGGGACTCGCATGCTAACTCCATTTCTCCCGCCTACGAAATCATTGGACAAAACCAGAATCGTAAGGGCTATCTTACCAAATATGCAGGCTGTTTTCCGTCAACGGATAAAACTATGCCCTCCAAGCCCGCATGCCTCGATTTTAATACAAAGGTTGCAACCCTCCTCGCCGAAAACCCGACAATCAAAAATGTCTATTTAACGGCACGCTGGTCGGCGTACCCGCGATGGTGGGGAGACGGCATTAATCCGGCAGGAACGCCGGAAAGCCTAATGCTATTAAAACAAGGGCTTTTGCACACCATAAAAACAATGAAAAGTCAGGGCATAGATGTAGTCATCATGGCCGAGGTACCTCAAGTCTATAATTATGATGTCGCCTCTGTTATCGCGCGTAACATGCATTTCGGGAACAATATAGACATCAGACCGACGATTAACGATTACAATGAATCTCAAAAATATGTAATGCCCATTCTTGAAGAGGTAGCGCGTAGCCAACATATTAGACTCATACGGCCTGACACGTTCATGTGCGAAAAGGAAAAATGCGATATCAGTCGTAACAAGAAAACTTTATATTTTGATGCCGATCACCTTTCCACAAATGGAGCGCGAGCAATCACACCTGACCTAGAACGGGCGCTTTCATCCCCTCTTCTAAACTAGAAAAATTTACTGCATCACATACTGCTGCATGATAAAAAGACTTACGGATTGCAAATAAAGGACACTTTG
>QFQB01000044.1 GCA_003241475.1 Micavibrio aeruginosavorus | reverse complement strand
AGTGTCTCGACCTCTTCGTTTCGACCAAAGTATCGAAGCAAGATGTCGCCTTTCATGACATTAAACCTCTTGAGGAAGTCAATACTATCCTTGGTTGAAAAAACCTTTTTTTGAATCCCTTCCTTATTTATGAACAAACCAGCTGGAAAGACCTCCAAAGAATCCTTCATTGTTTCATAACTATCTTCACTGATAAAAAAACCATTTGGTGAGGCCATACCGCAAATGTGAGCCGCGATGTTTATAACTTCCCCGACCAGAGGAAACAGCGCATTTTGCGTTTTGAATTTTTGATCGATCAAAACGCAATAGCCGGAGTGAACGCCAATTCTTACCTTTAGATTTTCTCGAAAAGTTTTTAGAACTTCCTGTGCTGCCAAGCACGCCATGAGGCATTGATGCTCGGAATTTTTTTTATCTAAACCAAAGACCGCATAAATGCCATCTCCCATCGTCTGGTTTACGACACCATTATGTTTTGTAATTATTGATGTGCATTTTTCTACGAAATCAGAAAATATTGCCGCAACATCTTCATCATCCATTTTCGAAAAAAGCTGTGTCGAGGAAGCGATGTCTATAAACATCACTGTAATGAAAAGTTTTGTTTCTCTTTCAATATTGCAGGTCAACTTTTGCCCCGCACGTTTGGCAATTGGCTTTTTTAGTGTACTTGACCTTCCTAAAAGTGCTGTCCAACGCGCTGTATAAAAGCACGGTCTGGTATAGATTACTTCCTACATTAGTAATTGTTTTCAGTGTTTCTGTTGCCATCATTGTACCTATTACTCCAGCAACAGGACCAAGGATGGCATTTTCTGTGCAAGATGGAACTTGAAAAGCTGTAGGCTCTTCGGGATAGAGGCAGCGATAACATGGATTGTCTTTTTCGCTGGCATGAAACACATATACTTGCCCGTCGTACTGTAAAATCGCACCAGATATAAGTGGCTTCTTTTCCTGATAACATACCTCGTTGAGCAGATAGCGCGTTTTGAAATTATCGCTCCCATCAATCACTATATCGTGGTTTTTAACGAACTCCCGTGCGTTATCATCATTCAATCGTTTTTCTATGGCACTAATTTTACATTCAGGATTCAACTTCTCCAGACGATCCTTCAAAGAGAGCACTTTGGACCTTTTTATCTGATCGGTATCATAGAGTATCTGCCGTTGCAGGTTCGATACACTAATGAGGTCATCATCCATAACCGTTAGCTGACCTACACCTGCAGCAACAAGATAGGCAGAAACGGGACAACCCAATCCCCCTGCACCAACCAGTAAAATTTTGGACTGAAAAATCCGAGTTTGGCCTTCGCTCCCTATACCGCAAAGTTCTATCTGGCGCTCAAAACGCACATATTCTTTTGCCGTAACCATCAGCGTTTTCCTTGCAGGAAGGCTGAACCGGAGTGTTGCATGAAGCGGAGCCTAACGAGTTATATAAACAAATGCTAACCTTACAATACAACCAAAAGTTAAAGAATAACAATAGAGTTTTTAAGTAGAAAAACGAATTCTGGGCGCAAAACGAAATAAAATTACAGCAACAGAACAATCTGAAGCTGTAATAAGACTCTTATAAAATTTTTCATGATTATTTCCGCTTGGCTAAGTTGTCTGCAAGCTCTGTAATTAATTGCAAAAAATACTTACGCAGATCAGGCTGTTTGACGGAATAATAAATTCGAATGAGATTTATGCTTTCAGCAGAATTCATATCTGGGCTTTTTGCATAGGACTTTTGATCAACTGCGCCAATCTTGCCTTTTGATTCTGAATATTCAGGAAAAAAGAAGCCAACAGGCACCTCCAGAGTTTGTGCAATTTGATAAATACGTCCCGCAGATATTCTATTAACACCACTTTCATATTTTTGAATTTGCTGAAAAGTAACGCCAATTGTCTTTGCTAGATTATGCTGGCTTATGCCCTTTAGCAGACGCGCTTGACGTAACATCGATCCTACCTGAACATCGATTGCAATAGAGCGTTTTTTGATTTTAGCTGGCGAAGATTTGGGATTTTTTTTGTAGATGAGTCCATGAGAGTACCTAAACATTACCAAAAATAATCTCGTTTAATGCACTTTAGACACCTTGAACACTATCTTAATTGTTAATTAAGAAATTAATGTAATAGAAGCGCACAAAGAAAGCATTACTGAGGAGTAAAATTTTATGTTCCACAAACAATTTAATCACGAACTTACAGTCAATAATGAAAATCCAAATTCTGATAATTTATTAGAGCTCATTAAATCCGATATCGAAAATTCTCTACTGAAAGTATTGCAATTAGATTACCAGGGAGCGACATATGAAAACAAGAAAAAACACTCTATGGCTAGGATATATCTTACCGCCTCACTTTTAGAGTTATCTAAAATTGAATAGGCTCATTTAGATTTTGAAGTTAGATGCGATAAGCTAGATTGTGTAAAATAAAAAAGGGCGCTTTCGGGCGCCCTTTTTTGTGCGAATATCTCGTTTAAGTTACAACTAAGTGACCTGAAGACACCAGTGCCGCCTCGTCGGTTAACCCCGTTACGCCAGATATATTAGCAATGCATCGTCTGGCGAGACGAGTATTTTGACGGAATGTCGATCGAGGATATTGCCGCCCGGGAGGGTCTTTCAAAATCCGGTGTCCGGAAGATCATAATGGGTAGTTTCGACACCCTGATGGCGCTCTAAAACCCGCCCTCCAAATTTTTTAAAATTCCCTGTTATTTTCCCTGTTAGCAGGGAATTTTTCTTCCTGACGCACTCGAAAAAGTGGCGCAGAGAAAAACGCCCGTTCGGGGAGAGAATTCGGAATTCTCAAAATGCGTCCATAAGTCCCATAAGCAAAAAACCCGCAGAACGGCGGGGTTTTGAGCGCTATATTCTCTGAGTGTACGAAACTGGAGACTAAATGGTGGTGGAGGCAGTCTGTAACAAATTTACTCTGCTTAATACCTCATGTTGTCATCTCTATCTCTACTAAGCCAAAGACCTAATAGCGATTTAATAACTAAAGAGTAATTTTAGATAGAATGGCCGTATGGGCCAGGCAGTCTCCCTGTGAAACCAAAGACAAATGTCGTTTACATACTACAATTCCGTCTTCTTGAAATTTGTGAACTTTTCGTCCTGTATCACCTTCTAAAGGATGGACATATCCGCACAAATCATTTTTTTTCACCGATTTACCTAAAGAAATGTTCGTTTCAAAAATACCAGAGAGTCTTGAATAAACATAACTTCTCACCCCGGAGACCTCGAATATATTGGTTTTTGAACAGGCCGGCTTCCAATTTCGATGCGTCATACCTAGATAATCCAGGACATTCCGAATTCCTTTTTCAATGATCTTTTCACTGTCGTGTGAATATGTAGAAGCCCCACCAAATTCGCCGCCAAGCGACACGACATTGTTCCGGGCGGCAGCGCTCGATAGCATCCGTCCATTCGCCTGCCTCCATACCATGGATAAGGAAGCGTTGAATGCCCTCAAAAGATCCATACCGCGCCTATCCAGATCATCATTATTGGTCAGGCGAATAGAGCAAAATGGCAAGTAGTCCAAAGAAAGCCCGCCAGAATGAAGATCAATCATATAATCGGTCATGGGCATAATTTCTGTTTCAATGTAATAAGCCAACTCTTCCGTCGGGTTTTTTGAGGATGCACTGCCCGGAAAGGCGCCATGCATGTTCATTCCATCCAAAGGAGAAAGACGCGTTCCAGCTTTTACTGCATGGTAATTAACCGCCGGCATAATAATGATACGGCCTTTAATATCCTTTGATTTGATTTTGGAAAAAAATTGCCTTAAAGCAATTTGCCCTTCGTATTCGTCCCCGTGGACACCAGCCGTCAGTAGCAATGTTGGCCCTTCCAGATTCTTTATCACCTGGATAGGCGTAAAAATATTACCATACGCAGATTGGTTTGTTTGATATGGAAGGATAAGATGCCCGCTATGCTTTCCATCTCTATCAAAATCTAGATCAGAATATACTCTGGATTTCATCGATCGGTACTTACATTTTTGTTCATGGGATAAGAAGCTTTATTACCAAAACCAACCGTCGGCGGGGCGCTGTCTATAAATCCTTGAGACCGGTAAAATGAATGTGCGGTCTGCGTGCTGGTAAGAGTAGCAGTTTTCAAGTTTAAAGACATTATCCGTTCTTCCAATTTCATAAGCATGTTTTTGCTAATACCCATGAAACGAAAATCAGGATGAATATAGTTCAAAGTAATATAGCCATCAGGCAAAACACCGCCAACAGACACAATCTTATCAGATAATTCTCCGACAAGAATGCCCCCAGGATTTGAAGAAACCCACCCTTTAACAGTTTCTGCATTCTTGTTGGACAACCAATCTTCAAGAATGGACTCATCGTTTCTGTGATCATCAACACATAGATCAATTATTGAGGCACATATAACCTTTGCTATTTCCTGTGCATCATCTTCTTTAGCTTCTCTGATATAAATTTTAGACATTACAATATTTTCCTTTCTTGAAAGTTAATATGAAATGAAAATAATTTTTCTTCATACAAAGGCGTTTCATAAAGAAACTTATCAGGATCATCACAGGCCTCTATACTCCAGCCATAATATTTTGCGAGAGAAATAACAGTATCTTTAAGATGTCCAAGATCATAATATAGGTCTTTATAGGCCCATGAATTTCTATATCGCCATTGGTACCTGTCAAAGATTCCTGTTACAAAAATTGAAATTCCATCGGGACAAACTGCATATCCGGATAAAGGTCGCAGGCTATGACTATTAACTGGATAATGATATAGTCCATCAGGAACAAGCTCTGAATTCTTGGTACAAACGTAAGCTTCGAAAGGATGGCGCCCACCTTTCGAGGGAACACATTTAAGCTGGCATGGAAGAGTGTCTAGAAATGTTGCTTCTCGCAATCTTCCAAAACAATAAAACATAAAATGTCCGAATTTTGAGACAGCATCTATACCCGAATACGCTGGATGACTTAGAAGAAAATCAGGTTTATGCTGCTCATATTCTTTGTAAAGATCAGGATATTTATCGCACGCGTAAGACGCCATGATAGACTTATCAAAATCAAATATTGAAGGATCGGAATAATCCGCATGATGAATATAATCCCGCCTTTTCCAGTATGAAAACCATTCTGCGGAGCAAGAGAGGGGAAGAGGAATTGATTGATCCTGTTCTATAAAAAAACCTGTTTCTATCAAAGCATCAATAGCACCCACGATAATTGATTCGTTGGTATATGTTTTCGTTTGAATAATAGATATTATATCTTGCTTGGTACGGGCACTATGATCCAACTCTGCCAACGCTTCGACCATAGTCGGCGATGCTACGAATTCATAAATAGATTCATCGTATGGGTTATATATACCCCATTTTGAATCCATCAGAAAAAACGTCACGTCCTTATTGGTCAAATACTTTTTCATTGTATCCTATACAAACGGTGAATACATGTCAGGAAACCCACGATCATCAATATCGTATATTTCAAAGTCAGGCACCAAAACCTGGACGACATGCACCTTCAGATTCTGCTCACAAAAAAAACTTCCCCTAGTAATATAAAAAGCTTCTTCGTTTCCGCTATAAGCGGGAACTTTATTGAATAACTCAGCCTGATACTTTTTTGCATTTCCAAACCAACGCGACACTAACTCTCTGGCATTCTCACTCTTAAAATAAAAATGGAATTTTCCGTTTTTGGGCTCATCAACCAGCTCCATAGCGTTTACCAATTGCGCATAGCATTCGAACATTGCGTTCTCAATTGATGAGGAAACTGAAAGGCCTGCACCGCATCCAACAACCAGCGCAGGTCTGCCATCTTCTTGGCCAACATATGTAGCAACACAGCCACAAACAGTTATGTCCGGGGTCATCTGTTTAATGAGGAGAGATAGACCATAAGCATTTTCATCGAAAATATGGTAAAACCTATCTATTGTGTTGTTATATCCGCGGGCCTCGAATATATGTTCAACCTGTTCTTGCCAAAGAAGATAAATTCCCTTTTTCTCAATGACTTCTCTATACCCGTGAGAAATCGCCTTCTCCAAATTGTGATGCGCCGCAAATCCTGCTGAATTTTTTTTGATCAGCGGCTTATCGATAGTGCAGCTGCTTTCTATCTGGGAAAACTCCAAAGGAAAGTAATAAACCTCATGCGTGTCGAATGATAAGGCTGAACACCACCATCGGTGGCGCATATCATCAGCGTATACTCCACGTGCTTTAGGTCCTACTTCGTCCTTTGTACCCCATACGATTCCGCTGGATAAAGGTTGAAAACAGGATTGGCGCTCTAAATACTCCATGTTGGCCTTGATCATCGCGAGGTCTGGGTTCCAGTCAGCACCGCGGCCGACAATACCCGTCCCCCCTTTTGCCAAAACGATAGACGGGTAATTTTCTGGGACTGCTTTTACAAAAAACTCAATTGCCATAGATCACAATTTAACCACCTACAAGCGTGTAAAGGCATAAGAAGTCTTGTTGATATGAACAGAGAAGTTCGTTGACGGAATCATCATCAAAACCGCCGACAGATATATGCTGTATATCAAGACATACACAGGCCAAACACATATTCTGCGCTACATGTCCTGTCTCAAGAAGCATATAGCGGTATCCTCTTTCCCCGTATTTCCCGCCCACGAGGCCAAGATCGCCGACAATAAAAATTACAAAAGCCGCCTTTTCATAGTTAATGTGCTTCGTGTGAAAATGGTGGCAAATACTGTCTATTTCTGGGCCAGAAATAACGGAAAGATCGCCGTTACTATAATGATAAAACCCTTTTTCTAGTCCCTGGACATTCATGGCATAGACACAAAGATGCAAAGGATATAGGCCACCAGCCGAAGGGACAGTCCTATGTTCTACTTCCGGGTAAGCCGTAAGCCGCCCATACCCAGCCCAAAGAACATCCAGCAGCTGGGATTTAGTGCATAAACGCGTCACAAATTCGCGCGTTGATTTGCGCGCCTGCAATAAATTTGCCAATCCCCTTTGGTTGAGGGACTGCGGCACCTTATCTTGCATCCCAAGCCTAGTTTCCATGAGCATTGGTATTTCCTGAACAAAAAATCCATAGGAAGATTTTTTGTGGAATTTTTTTGCCTCTTCAAAAGATGACTTTTTAACCGAGTCCGATGGCATAGAGCACTGCTTCGTCATAACCATTAAAACCCATAAAATTATCAACGTATTTGTCGTTAAACGCGGGGGTCATAAATGTACTTAGCCGCAAAGATGTACCGAGCAATAAATATTTGTGCCCTAGTTCAGAAACATTGGTCAAAAGTGTACGATATGCGCGTGCATGTCGATAGCGGAACATAAATCTTTCCCACACGGCTGAAATCATAAATACGCAGGAGGCATCATGGGGTCTACTCTGACCGATACAGCATTTTGTAATCTCTTCCCGGAACAACCCTTCCCTAATAAGGGAGAGCTGATGGGATTTAGGATCATAATGATAGAGACCCGGCGTCAAATCTTGAACGGACATAACGAGACAATATGTCTCTAGCGCAGTGAAGGAAGAATTAAGAAGCAATTCAGGATCAGATTTCACATTTTGTTCCAAATTCATCCGAATACGCCTTGTTTCAACATTCGCGTAATGAAGAATTGAACTGAAATGTTCCATGCTCATGCTGGAATTACGCCACGGACGGTTCGATCGTCTTTTCAAAAGAACTTCTTCAAGACTTTTTTCAGGTATGGCCTGAGGCTTTGGAAGAGGAAACTTCCGGCAATCATCATAAGACTTCCATATTTCAGGAAGTCCCTCTGTTTCAATGAGTTTTGCAAGAGACTCCTTTGCTGAGAAGCCTGTATCCCCTGAGGTATCTGAGAAAGAGATATTGCGTGTTTTTAGGTGAAGAAATAAACCTTCTAACCAGCCGCGCTTGATCCAGTGACGGGCACCGTCCATATCAGCGTGTTCATAATCTTCATCAACCAGAATCATGCTGGAACACATATCTTCAAATATATCATTAGCTGCATCTTTGTTGATTGACTCTTCAATCATATGAATGATGTCGTCCTTTCCAGACGCGCCCTTCAGCTTAGACAAAAACGAGATATATCCCGTATGGGGCAATTTATAACTTAGTCCCTCCAGAAGAAGTTCGCACTTCATCTCTGGGAACAATGATATTTTTGCCAATGGATTAACTTTAAATTTTGCGCTCATGTTCTTTTATCCTATAGCCGCAACAGCCATTGCAGATTCATGCAAGGCATCAAGATTCAGAACTTTTTCCACCTCTTCCTCATTGAGAGAATAATTCCTATAGCATTTTTGCCGCATGCTTCGCGCAAGATAAGATGTGTTCTGTAAGATATGACCAAGATCGTAATGCATAACGCGATAAGAGCGTGATTCCCTATAACGGAACATGCTTCTTTCAAAAATGATCGTGTACATGAAAACCACTTTAGGGTTGAACGACAAACGATCTTTATGACGGATCAGGTTCTTTAGTACAAAATCAGAAAAGCTGCCTTTTAGAATACATTCAAGGCTATGGTCCTTAACATTGTAGTGGTAAATTCCATTATCGACACCCTCGACATCAAGCACTATGGGGTAAACTTCGGTAGGATGGCGACTACCACCAGATGGGACGGTCTTACCAACATGGACGCCAGTCACTGGCATCTTTCTAAAGCCGGTTTCACCGTATCCAAGTTCCAGAAACTTAGAAAAAAGGCCAATATTCATGGGAGCAGAATTATCTTTGTAAAGCTCTCCTTCAACAATCTTTCCAAAGGGATCAGCTTGCGGAAATTCAGTTTTTGGAAGAGATATAATTTCAGCATTCTCAAAAATCTTGTAAGAAGATGGCTGCATTTCAGCTTCGACATATTGCTGCATCAGCGCCTTGTCCCCAAGTCCTTTGGGATCAGAGCTGTAGTCTGTTTTCTTTTGTTCATTCGTATGTGCGTGGAACCGCAAAGCATGATCCCAAGCCTTATCGTGCCATCCATCCTTACCATTGAAAAGGGCATCCTGTTCCTTATGCGCACACAACAACTCAGAATCCAGAAGCTCCTGAAATGTAGCATCTGCCGCAGAAAGATCGCAATTTGCCGATTCTTTTATGAACGCTATAATGTCCTCTTCATTTTGGGGCGCTTCACAAAAGCCCAGAATGCGCACAAGTAAAGCATTTTCAAGCAATTCCCCGGGCCATGTCTTTTCATTTCGAGGCTCATACAAATACGACTCACCGTCATGCCGTATCAAAGCCAGCTCAAACGGCGCGTTATACTGCTTCTGCATAGTCTATTCCCTGATAACGGCTTAACTGTTTTTGTAACCATGGATGATAGAATTTTTCAACGTCATGGTTGAAGTAAAGGGACAGCGGATCACGACCATCCATTTTTATACGAGAATGGCTTTTGTCTGAGCCATCCAGCATGGCAACCTCGACTCTTCGATCCAAGGATGTCATCAGTCTGTAAATTGCGCTGTATGCGCGAATATGGTGGTAAGCTCTGTAATAAGGAATTTCTGCACGATTCCACAAATCCAGCACTGAAGCAGCCGCACGCATTGTTATATCAGCATAAGAACCCACATCAGGATCAGGAATGATCGCAGCACTGTTAGAGGACATATCCATCATATAAACATCCTCGGAATTATCTGGATAAACAACACGGATGCGGAATTTAACACCCAATCGATGATACGTCATGATCGGTTCGTAGCCATCAATCACAGATTCCCGAACCCAGAACGAGAAGTCCTTTGTAAGCAGGGTCGTGATCCGCTGTTTAAGTTCAGGTGTGCCAACCCGGTGAATATCCGGATCACGAAGCTCCGGAATGGATTTTGTCGGATCCAAAAGCAGATCTTCTGAAGTTCCCTTTTCAGGCATCAGATAAGGCAGGGCATTTTCACGCACATTGTGCGTTCCATTTTCAAGCGCAATCTGGCATCCCGGCACAAGATTCAAATAATGCTCAACTTTTTTGGCAAAAGCGGCAACGTCCTTGTAAAACTGTTGGGGCTGAGTGGGGAACATGTAGCGGTTCATCCATTCCCCATCGCCTGTGTATTTTAATCCAATGAAATTGGCACTCAAAATCTTAGGCTCGAATTTAAGGACCTGCTCCAAAAAGAACGCTATATCCTGTGCAGGGAATTCGTAACGGAAATGCGTAAAGAAATCATTGTTATAAGCCGCATAACTCGTAATCATCAGGTCCAGTTTTCCATCCACGATCTTATAAACGTCCTGTGCGATTGAATCTGATATTTCAGAGTCAGCGAGATACCAGAAAGAGCTGTCAGGCTCCTGAAATAAAACGCCTATTTCCGTTATGTCGGATACGGTTCCTGTAAAAACACATCTAACATCACCCATATCGAGGGTATCGCCATGACCAATCACCGCGACATTTTTAAAGCCCAGCAATTGCAGCGTTCTTTCGATCGTTGGGTCAGCGGGGTGATACACTGGTATGTTTTTATCTAAAAAGGAAAGGCTCTCTGCCTCTAGATGTCCGGGATGGCAGTGCGTGATAACAATCATATCCGGACGGGGAAGCGCAGAAACATTAACGCTTCTCGGTGGCCAGACCCGCGCCGTACCATCCTGAAAAGTATCAGTCAGCAAAGGGTCAATGAGGACTTTGGCCCCGTTCTTCAACTCCACATAATACGTGGCGTGTCCTAAATATGATATTTTCATTATACTCTCTCAGGAACCGATCAAAATAAAAAAGACAGGGGCCCATCTGATGAAGATCAGGCCACCTGTCCTCACCTTAGCGGATGCAACATTGCTCCAGAGTTGGAGCCTTTGGCACAACCGTAGCTTTGGTCAATTTGAAAAGAGGTTCAGCCGGAGCATTAACTACACCCTCAGCTGAGTTTTCAAACGTGGTTTTTGTATCACCCATTTTTTTCTCCTTATAAAAAATAGTGTTTACAATTTTTTAATGTATGTATATTTTTTTACATGTCAAACTAAAAATAATATGGTTTTAACATGAAAATAATATCATCTTTAGCATTTAATAACTCTAATATATATTTTGACACTACTAAAGCTGCAAATCCGGATGAGGATAAATTTGCCTTTCAAAAACTTCATTCGACCCTAAACAATGATGCAAAAATTCAGGCCTTCAGGGGCGAAGTATTTGTGGAGCTACAGAATAAGGGCTTTGTGGTGCTAAAAAGCATGGCAAGCAATGATGATGGCTTTATGCAAGCAATGTGCGCCCTCTCACCCAATATCTTTTATGCACCAACAACCGATTATATTGACAGAATTAACGTTGCGCCGTTCATGGGACATGGCTACGATTTTTCGGAAACGACAAAGCCTGGCTTTTTTCACACGGATTTCTGCTCTTACCCAACCCCCCCCAGATATGTGGCGCTTCAGTGTTTGGAACCCGACCCAAGACACCCATATTACGGTCGCAATCAGATTACTCATATTAATGATATTTTGTCGGTTCTTAAAAATGAGGATGAGGCAATTATTGATAAACTCAGGACGATGGATATTCATTACAGCATCGGCACTAGAAAAGCTTCGATCAGAATTCTGAACGAAAAAGACGGTGTCCAAACACTTCTTCTACCGCACGCCCACATGATCTCGAATGATGATCGCGAAAAAACAGAAAAGATATTAGGACAGCATCCGGTTGACCTGATCAACCAGATCTGCCTTGCAGAATGCAAGGACATTGCATTGGACCTAGGAGATATTGTTGTTCTAGACAATTACACAACCGTGCACAGACGCGGTGAGTGCACGATAAAATTTGAAAATGGCCTACAACAATTTTCTTCAAGAAAAATTTCAACAATAAGGTTTTTCTGATCATGGAAATGATAAACAAACTTGAAAAATCACAACAAAAAAACTGGAATGATTTTTGCCAATCAATCGAAGAGAATATAGATCAAGATTCCTTTGAAAAATATATAGCTGTCAAAGATATATTACTGTCGTTTGGCGTTCGGGACACGGTTATCAATGCTATAGAAAAAGGATGCCGCCACCAAGACTGGAAAGAAGCTATCATTGCCTTCTCAAATTCTTATCATGACGACGTGTGCTTTTATGCAGGACCAATGACACCTAACGAAAGACTGGATTACAAAAACGGACTTATTCTTTTGAAAAAATCTGACTTAAGCCAACCTATAAACGATAAGATTCATAAAAATATGTCTTCCATAGGATTGCGTTTATTCGGATCTCCTTGTGATTTTGGAGGAAGAAGGGTCGAACTATACAATGTCATCTCATCCGCCGGCTCTATGGTTCAGAAAACACCACCCATCGCGCTTTTTACACCATTTTATTTGAAGGGCTGGAAAGAACTTGGCGATCAAAACCTTCAACGCCGCACTATTTTGTTTCACAGCGCTGTAAAAGACAGATTTCTTACGAAGACTTATCCCAAGGCAAAACAGCGTTTCAAAATGGACGATAAAATTTTTGATCTTGATGAAATTGACAATGATCAGTTGAATGAAGCAATCGCCTTATGGCTTTTACTACATGAAATGATGCATGCCAGCGGCCCTCTTCCCTTATTTGGCGCAAAAGTACAGAAATTACCGTTAGGAAAACTTTACGGCGCCATCGAGGAAGCGCGGGTTGATATGTCAGTATGGACTATTCTTCATCATTGTGAGGACATATTGGGTAAGAGCGCCCAAACAGCCAAATATATCATATTGATGGAACGCCTATTCCGTTCATCGCTTCTGGGATCAAATCTTCAAGGTAAGCCTGTTGGAGCAGAAGGAGAACACGGCCTTTTCTGGGTCAATCTACTGCTGGGCCAGAATGTAGGATCGCTGGATACTGAAGGAAATGTATCTTTGAGGGCTGATGACATCCAGAGGTCGCTAATGACTTTTCTGGGAGAAGTTTATGAGTCCGAATCTTCCGCAACCGACAACGATAAGGATGAGGGGCGGCAAATTCTGGAAGATCTATCTAGTCGTCTGAGGGAGCGTTATCTTTCCGATAAAAATATCAACTTTCATATGAATGAAAATTGGATTCAACGGATCGCACAGGCCTAAGGAGTTATACCTAAATATCGTTTGTTATAATGCCACCGGAGATCAAGGGAGGCATGCTAGGAACCATTTTTCCTATGCTATCAATAGCGCGATCTATTCTAGTTATTGTTCGCGCTGTGCCAAGGATTTCCATTACATCCGCAATCGGGGGCGAACTGACACGCCCCGTTATTGCCAGACGTACGATAGGGCCAAAAACCTTATAAGGAACTTCTGATTTTTCCACTGTTTCGGCAAGTACACGGTTAATCTCTGCCGTATCAAAGACATTTATGCTTTTGACCGCCTCCATGGCAAATTGCAATATAGACGCAGCGTTGTAATCTTGGCGCATAAAATCTTTTTCTACACCTTTTTGCTCATACGTCGAGGGCTCATTAAAATAAAATTTCAGGGACTCTGGAATTTCACCCAGCTTTCTAAAATGTTTCTTTTCCAGCCCTATCATTTTTTGCATTTCCGGGTCGGAATAATGGGTCAAATCTAAGCATGCTTGTATTAAATAAGGCTTTGCAAGCTCTAACAATTCTTCATCGCTTTTTTCTTTAATATAATGATTATTAAAAAACAGGTATTTTTTTTCATCGAAATTGGCATTTGATTTGGAAAGTCTGTCGAGATCAAATTTGGAAATCATTTCCTCGACGTCCATGATTTCCTTACCATCAGGATGCGACCAACCGAGCAATACTAGATGGTTTAAGGTTGCCTCTGGCAGATAACCCAGCGCCGCACGTTCCAGAACGCTGACAGGAGCTTGCCCGTCCACATCAACATCGCGCTTACTCATTTTTTTACCGTTTTTCATGATAATCGGTAAATGAACATATTGGGGAATCTGTAGACCCATAGCTTCGTATAGCAAAACCTGACGGCCTGCATTCGTAAGGTGCTCGTTGCCCCGGATAACATGCGAGATATTCATGGCTGCGTCATCTACCGCGCAGACGAAATTGTACAAAGGCATTCCAGGGTTATTTTTTGTTCCAGGTCTGGTGATGATGAAATCACCGATAGAAGAGTTCGCGAAGGATGTCGTAAGCGATTTTCCTGCCAAAAGGTCTGGCACCTCTGTTATACCCTCATCAGGAACTTTAAAGCGCCAAACAAATGCACTTCCGCTTTCCATCCGGGCAGAAACCTCATCAGCACTCATGCGTAGGGCGCTTCTATCATAGATCGGATTACGTTTTTCCTGCATTGCCAGCTGGCGTATTATCTCTAGCTCTTCCGGTGTATCAAACGCCGGATAGATCTTCCCTGCCTCATAAAGCTGATTAATTTTTTCTTGATATAGCGGCAGCCTGTCGGATTGGTAATAAGGGCCATCGTCATAATCAATGCCCAACCATGAAAGAGCCTTAAAAATGGCATCGCTTGATTCTGTCGTCGAACGCTGTGTATCAGTATCTTCAATGCGTAGAATAAATTTTCCGTTGTTGTGGCGCGCATATAGCCAATTATAAAGCGCTGTCCGAGCGCCACCTACATGAAGATACCCCGTAGGTGACGGTGCAAATCGTGTAATGATTGGTTTCATGCTAGCAACCCTTTTAGCTTACTTTTTTGTTTCAATAATATTATATTTAAATAAAATATTCTGAAAAATATATTTTTCCTAATTCTTAGTCAAGAATTTTTAGCTAGGCAATCTATAAAAATGCGTGTTTATGCCGATCCCAAAGAAAACGCGGATCGTATGTTATCACTTTTTTTCGTTAGGTAGCTCAAAGTGCCAGTGCGACGGACACTATGACGGAATGTCGATCGATGATATTGCGACCCGCGAAGGGCTTTCCAAATTCGGTGTCCGGAAGATCATTATGGGCAGTTTCTATACCCTGATGACTCTCTA
>QFQB01000165.1 GCA_003241475.1 Micavibrio aeruginosavorus | reverse complement strand
AACATACCCTTTGTCTTTGTTTTCGTGCGGGGGGACTATACAAAGATTTCAAGGATATGTAAATGCCTTAAATTGGTTAACTTGAATAATAATTAACTTTCAGTTCGATAATTCGGGGCTTCGCGCGTAATTGTCACGTCATGGACGTGGCTTTCGCGGTAGCCGGCACCCGTCATGCGAACGAACTGAGCCTTTTCCTTCATGTCGGCAATCGTAGCGCAACCAGTGTAGCCCATGGCGGCGCGAAGGCCTCCGACCATCTGGTGAATGACATTGCCGACGGGCCCTTTGTACGGCACGCGGCCTTCGATCCCTTCAGGGACCAACTTGTTGGTCTGTTTGACGCCGCCCTGAAAATAACGATCGGCAGAGCCTTGCACCATCGCGCCGACAGAACCCATGCCGCGGTACGATTTATATGAACGGCCTTGATAGAGAATGATTTCGCCCGGCGCTTCGTCGGTGCCCGCGAACGCGCCGCCCATCATGGCGACATCGGCCCCCGCCGCAATCGCCTTCGCGTAGTCGCCGGAATATTTGATCCCGCCGTCGGCAATGACCGGCACCCCATGCTTTTTGGCTTCTTCGGCGACATTCATGATGGCCGTCAGCTGCGGAACGCCTACGCCTGCAACAACGCGCGTCGTACAGATGGAGCCGGGGCCGATCCCGACTTTGACCGCATCGGCGCCCGCATCAATCAATGCCTTGGCGGCCTCGGCGGTGGCAATGTTTCCGGCAATGATTTGCAGACCGTTGGTGCGTAGTTTACGAACCTTTTCCACCATCTGGATCACGCCCTTGGAATGGCCGTGAGCCGTATCGACGACCAGAACATCCAATTCGGCATCTGCCAGCGCTTCAGCGCGTTCGATATTGCTCTCGCCCGTACCGATGGCAGCGCCGACCCGCAGACGGTCTTTATCATCCTTGCAGGCATTCGGGAATTTCTGGGCCTTTTCGATGTCTTTGACCGTTACGAGACCGATGCAGCGCTCATCGTTGTCCACCACCAGCAGTTTTTCGATGCGGTGCTTATGTAGCAGTTTGCGTGCCTCCTCCTTGGTAACCTTGTTGTAGGCTTTGACGAGCCCTTCCGAGGTCATCAGCTCGCGGATAGGCTGATCCATATTTTCGGCGAAGCGCACGTCGCGGTTGGTCAGGATTCCGACCAGCTTGCCATTGCCGTTTTCCGTGACGGGAATGCCGGAAATATTGTAGCGGCGCATAGTTTCCAGCGCCTCGCCCAATGTGGCATTGGGATCGATCGTAATCGGGTTGACCACCATGCCGCTTTCATAGCGTTTGACGCGGCGGACCATTTCGGCCTGTTCTTCGATGCTCATGTTGCGGTGGAGAATGCCAAGACCGCCGCTTTGCGCCATGGCAATCGCCATACCGTCTTCGGTCACCGTGTCCATGGCCGAGGACAAGAGCGGGATATTCAGACGAATACTCTTGGTTAATTGCGTTGAAGTATCGACGGCATCGGGCATGACGTCGGAAGCGCCGGGCAAAAGCAACACATCGTCAAACGTGTAGGCTTCAGGGATCAGAATTTGGGGGGAGGATATTGTTTTGGCCATGCAAACCCGCTTTTGTTCGACGTTGTTTGCAGGGGATATATACGCGCATTCTGCAAAAAGTAAACAAAAATATATATTATAGAAAATAATATTTTTGGATAAAATGCTGGATTACATGATCACTCCCTAAAATTCAGTTGGGCTTTTCAAAACCTTATGGTAAGTCAAACTACCTGTGTTTTTTAGTTAATGATCATTCTATGTCCAAAGACGCCATACAGATTGCCCTGAACGCCCTTGCCGTTCTTGAAGAACAATCTCCTGCAGACAGCAGGCGCTTGCGAAAACTCCTCCCCGCTTTGGCCGTCGATTTTGCAAAGGCAGGCAGGCCCGTTAGTGAACGCGATCTGATCGATCTGATTGTTGAAACAAAACAAAAGGGCGTTGCCTTAAGCACTCTTTTCACAAGCTCCAAAAAAAAGAAGGGTGGCAAAGAGCTTTCCTATGCCGATATCGCCCGCCGCTTGAATAAAGATTATGACGATGCTCCTGACGGGAACCGCATCCAAAGTTTTGGCCTGATCGAAGAATTCACACATTTCAACATGGATGCGGGCTGGAAAAAAGAACAGTTCGAGGCATTGGCCGTTGACTGCGCCCATAAAGGACACACCGCGCTTTGCCTGCATGCGGTCGATAGGCATCCGCACCGACTTTATATCCTGGAAAAAGTTTTACATCAGGCCAGCGCCGACAAACAAACGCACCTGATTTACGAGATCATTGAAAGCATGACGGAAGACGAGCAGGACGCGCTGGTCGACAATTTGCAAAGATCGATGAAAGAAGCCGATCGAAACACTTTCAGCGCCTTCAAGCGTCTTTTGGAAGATCACAAGCGGTCAGGCCCAACCGAACCTGAATATTTTACCGGATTGGAGCACTGGGCTTATGCCGGTTTGCGGATGACTCCCTATCTTCAGATAAGAGAGATGCTGGCGCAGGAGCTTGCCAGCATTTTAGAACGCAATCAAATGGCATATAAAGCCACGATATTGTTTCAATCGCCGCAGCGCGTTCTGAAATTCCTGGATCAATTTGGTACGCGTTCGGGCAAACCCTTGTCCAATCTTTTAAAACAAATGGATCCGCCGATCAGTAGCAAACATGTCGATTGGTCTGCATGGGGCGACGCCTTGTTAAAATATGGTCCAGACATGTATTATCCCTTGCATTTTGCCAAGGCTGTGCCTGCACCTAGGCTCGGTCCCGATGGAAAGATAAGTCTCCGCAAAACACGCCAAGCCGTATGGGAAAAATGCTTTGATCGAAGCGAAGCAAATGTGTCTTTGTCCGAGCTATGCTTTCATTGGCAAGTCAGTGCAAAAAACACAAGCAAAGCAAAAAAATGGTGGGAAGAGCGTCGCCTGACAGAACCTAGAGCCCACTTGCGTATTCCGAATATCGAATTCGACTGCACGGAGCTGGGATTGCCTGGATATAAATTTCAGAAGCTCTCTCATGATGACGCCCATATTTTGATGCTGGGGTATTACACTGGTTGTTGCGAGA
>QFQB01000164.1 GCA_003241475.1 Micavibrio aeruginosavorus | reverse complement strand
ATTGCTAGAATTTCATAGGCATCGCCGCTTAAAACGGCTATGTTTTCCCTATGACATCATCTTTGCGCATTATTATTCGAATTATGTCCCCGGTTCTTGCCTGAAAAGAGCCGGGTTTTACGCGCGAATTTCCCTTTGTTAACCTTTGATAATTTTGTAGGGTACCTTCCGATAGAAGGTGATGTGATCCATGAGCAATAACGACAATACGAACGCCGCCGACAAATACCGCGATACGGTGTTCCTGCCCAAAACCGAATTTCCGATGCGCGGCGAGTTGCCGAAAAAAGAGCCGGAGATGGTCCGCCGCTGGCAGGACATGGATATCTATTCCAAGGTCCGCAACGTCTCCAAAGGCCGCAAGAAATGGATTTTGCATGACGGACCTCCCTATGCCAACGGCCACATCCACCTTGGCCATGCGGTCAACAAACTGCTCAAAGACACGATCAACAAAAGCTGGCAGATGCTGGGCTATGATGCGCCTTACGTTCCGGGCTGGGATTGTCATGGTCTTCCCATCGAATGGAAGATCGAAGAGGGCTACCGCAAGGACGGCCGCAACAAGGACGAGGTGGACAAGATCACCTTCCGCGCCGAGTGCCGCGACTTCGCCCAGATGTGGGTGAGCGCGCAGGGCGAAGAATTCCAGCGTCTAGGCGTGATCGGGGATTGGAAAAATCCGTACCTGACCATGACCAACCATGCGGAATCGCGCATCACCGGCGAGATCCATAAATTTCTGCTCAACGGGTCGCTCTACCGCGGTGTCAAACCCGTGCTGTGGAGTTGCGTTGAAAAGACCGCGCTCGCCGAGGCCGAAGTGGAATACAAGGAACATAAATCCATCACCTGCTGGATCAAATTCCCCGTTATCAAGACAAACCATGCCGCGCTTGAAGGCGCAAACATCGTCATTTGGACGACGACCCCGTGGACCCTCCCATCAAACCGTGCGTTCGCGTTCGGCAAAGACATCGATTACGCGGTTTACACGATTGAATCCGTGTTGCCGGATTCCAAGGCAAAGGCCGGCGACAAACTCATCCTCGCGCAAAAACTGAGCGCCGATGTAAAGGAAAAAGCCAAGATCGAAAACTGGTCGGAATCCGAAACCTTCAAAGGCGAGCTTGTTGAAGGAACCGTTTGCGCGCACCCGTTGCGCGGCAAGGGGTATGAATTCGACGTTCCCGGCCTTGAAGGCGATTTCGTCACGGACGATGCCGGAACGGGTTTCGTGCATATCGCGCCGAGCCATGGTCAAGACGACTATTTCCTATACATGAAGCATTTCGGCGCCCGCGATATTCCGGACAATGTCGATGACGAAGGAAAATTCCGCGGCCGCGTGCCGCTGTTCGCAGGGCTTGAAATACTGAATGCCAAGGGCGAGATGGGCGAAGGCAACTTTGCCGTGCTCAAGGCGATGGACGAAGTCGGCGCGCTGGTGGCAAAAGGATCTTTGCGCCACGAATATCCGCACAGTTGGCGATCCAAAGCCCCCCTCATCTTCCGCACGACGCCGCAATGGTTTATCGCGATGGACGATGACAACAACCTGCGCGATGTCGCGTTGCAGGCGATCAAGGAAACCAAATGGCATCCAGCGGCGGGACAAAACCGCATCACCGCGATGATCGAACAGCGCCCTGACTGGTGCATATCACGCCAGCGCGCGTGGGGCGTGCCGATTGCCCTGTTCGTCAGCAAGGCAACCAATGAGCCGCTGGAAGACGAAGCGGTCCTGAAACGCATCACCGATGCCTTCGAAGCCGAAGGATCGGATGTGTGGTGGTCGAAAGACGCCGCCTATTTCCTCGGCAACGATTACAAAGTCGAAGATTACGAACAAATCTTCGACATCGTCGATGTGTGGTTTGAATCCGGCTCGACGCATGTCTTCGTCGTCGATGACCGCGAGGAATTGCATGTCGGACAATCCGATCTTTATCTGGAAGGATCGGACCAGCACCGCGGCTGGTTCCACTCGTCGCTTCTTGAATCCTGCGGCACCAAAGGCAAAGCCCCCTTTAAAAACGTGCTGACCCACGGTTTCGTGCTCGATGAAAAAGGCTACAAAATGTCCAAATCGCTGGGCAATGTTGTGGACCCGCTCGAAGTGATGAAAGAACATGGCGCGGATATCCTGCGCTTGTGGACCATGACATCCAACTACTCCGACGACACGCGCATCGGCAAAGACACGCTGAAAACCACGGGCGATCTGTACCGCCGCATCCGCAACACGTTGCGCTTCCTGCTCGGCGCCATCGACGGATTTGACGGCGCGGAACGCGTTCCCGCCGCCGAGTTCAAATCCATGCCGGAGCTGGAGCAGTATATGCTCTCGCGCATGGCGCAGCTGAGCATCGACATCAAGAACATGATCGAGGCCTATGACTTTAACGCCGTGATCCAGATGCTCTACAACTTCTGCAACACGGAATTGTCGTCGTTCTATTTCGACATCCGTAAAGACCGTCTGTATTGCGACACGCCGGACAGCTTCGAGCGCCGCGCCTGCCGCACCGTGATGGCCGAACTGTATGACTTCCTTGTCACGCGTCTTGCGCCCTACATCGCCTTTACAGCAGAAGAGGCATGGGATCACCGCCCTAAAGGCGTGTTCGAGGAATCGGACAGCATCCACATGCGCACTTTCTCAACCGTTCCATCCGAATGGCACAATATCGCGCTGGAAGAAAAATGGGCGAAAATTCTGGCCGTCCGCTCTGTCGTTATGGGCGCGCTGGAGCCTCACCGTGCCGCAAAAATTATCGGATCGTCGCTCGAGGCCAATCCGCAAATCTTTGTCACCGGTGAGTATGCCGAGGCGATCGACGGCAACGATATGGCGGAAATCTGCATCACCTCGCAGGCGCTCGTCACCCGTGCCGAAGGCCCAGCGGATGCGTTCCGCGATGCCAAGACCGACGGCGTGTCCGTGGTCTTCCGCAAAGCCGAAGGCAATAAGTGCGTGCGTAGCTGGAAGATCCTGCCCGAAGTCGGCACCGACAAGGAATATCCGGACCTGACATTACGCGATGCAAATGCCGTGCGCTGGTATAACAAACAAAAGGAAGCTGCGTAATTCCATGTCGTACTGGAAACTAAGTTCTTCCAAACCCATCGTCGGTTTTTCCATCGCGTTCGATGTC
>QFQB01000163.1 GCA_003241475.1 Micavibrio aeruginosavorus | reverse complement strand
TCATCAATCGTGCCGTCACACTGACGATGGAAAACGCGCTCCTTCCGCAAATTTTGCGCGGGCGCGACATCGAGCTTTCCGTGGTGCTTGCCAATGATGATCTCGCGCAGGTCTTGAACCGAGAATACCGCAAAATGGACAAACCAACGAATGTCTTAAGTTTTGCAAATATTGACTCCGACGATCCCGTGCCCGAAGACGGCCCCTTTGCTTTGGGCGATCTCATACTCTCGTATCAGACGATTGACCGTGAATCAAAAGAACAGGGAAAATTTTTCAAGGATCACTTCACGCATCTGGTCGTTCACGGAACCCTTCACCTGTTGGGGTATGACCATATAGATGAACATGAGGCTACTATCATGGAATCGACAGAAATACGTATTTTGGAAAAAATGAATATTCAAAATCCTTACACAGACACTTATACTGTGGCATAATCACGGAGCCATGTACAAAATGTCGGAAGACAAGGACCCCTTAGGAGATGCCACATCCCCCGCGCCGGCCAAGAGCGGCATACGGGCGGGCGCGTGGTTCAAGCATCTCTTGCGCGGCGGCAGGGCAAGCAATTCAAATCTTCTTCAAGATGCGCTTGAGGATTATATCGAGGAATTAAAGGAAACCGACCTCGACGATGTATCGGCAAATAATCAAAAAGAACTCATTACCAACGTTCTTAATACGCGCGACCTCAAAGTTTATAATGTGATGATCCCGCGTGCGGACATTATCGCCATTGAGCAAGGGGCGGATGCCGCCGCATTGCGAGCGCTTTTCAAGGAAAAACAATTTAGTCGTATTCCTGTTTACAAAGACAATTTGGACCACATCATCGGCACCATCCATATTAAGGATATTCTGAATTGCCTACTTGATGGTGGGCCATGCAATCTGGCCGACGTGGCACGCGAACCGCTAATCGTCCACCCTGGCTTGCCGGTCATGGATTTATTTCTGCAGATGCGCGAAGACAAAAAACACATGGCGCTGGTGGTGGACGAACACGGCGGAATCGACGGCCTCGTTACGCTTAACGACGTCATGGAAGCCATTGTTGGTGACATTGACGATGAATTCGATCATGAAGAGCAATCGAAAATCGTCGAAAAGCCAGATGGGTCACTTGTCGCCGATGCCCGTGTCGATATTGAAGAATTTGAAGAAAAATACGGAAAAATCTTAGATGCCGAGGAACGGGAAGATGTCGAAACGCTTGGCGGTCTGGCGTTCCATATAGCGGGACGAATTCCTAAACGCGGAGAAACGCTTAAGCATGCGTCGGGAATGACCTTAGATATTATTGACGCCGACAGCCGCAAGGTAAACCGTTTGCGGATTCGCAATCTGCCTGCACGCCCTGCGTCCGATACGGATCAGGTCTGATATTTTCCCGATTTTCATAGCGTTACGAATGGGATAAAGTCCGCCCATGACGCACCCGATTTTCAAAAAATTGTCTTTTTGCATCGCCAGTATAGTAGCGGGATGGATTTCCGCTTTTGCGATGAACCCTACGTCATTCTGGCCTTGCATATTCGTAGGATTATCTGCGCTTTACTGGCTTTACAGCAAAACGTCGTCGGCTGGACAGGCGTTTGGTGCAGGATTTTTTTTCGCCATAGGGTATTTTACGACAGGCCTGTGGTGGATTGGCAATGCATTGCTGGTAGAAGGGAATGATTTTGCCTGGGTCTGGCCTATCTCCGTCATTGGCTTGCCGGCCCTTCTTGCTTTTTTCACAGCAACATATCTTGCTCTGGCCCGCATGAGTGCAAACCCGAAAAGTTTCAGCGGTTTTTGCGCCTTTGCCCTATTCCTCACTTTCTCAGAATGGGCGCGCGGACACGCCTTTACGGGCTTCCCCTGGAATCTGTACGGTTATGTATGGGCGGATTACCTCCCTATCGCACAGGCGGCTTTTTACATTGGCGCATACGGTCTAACGTTCGTGACGATCATGCTCGCCGCCCTCGCAGGATTTTTATTCGTCTCTTCAAATCCGCTTCCCAACAAAATTATAGCGGCGGGCGTTGCCTTGCTTGTACTCGCGGGAATGTATGCGGGCGGCCAAATGCGCCTCAACGCCCACGAAACGGAATACGATATCAGGAACGGCCTCATCGTGGTTCAGCCAAATATTCCGCAGGACATGAAGTGGGACCCAATTGAAACGCAAAATAATTTTTTAAAAATCGTCAGCCTGTCCAAGGGATCAATTTTTGCAGATCCGCAACCGGAAAATATTTTTATTGTCTGGCCTGAAACCGCTATATCGCCATCGGTTTACATGGTGAACGAAAACATGCAACGCATGAATGAGCTACTGTCCAGCTACACCAAAAGTCATCTGTTTCTTATTACGGGCGTCTTGCGCCGTCTTGCTTCGGACGAAC
The DNA here is from genome assembly GCA_003241475.1 of Micavibrio aeruginosavorus. Lineage (GTDB taxonomy): Bacteria > Pseudomonadota > Alphaproteobacteria > Micavibrionales > Micavibrionaceae > Micavibrio_A > Micavibrio_A aeruginosavorus_A. Next base: position 763 of record QFQB01000163.1, on the reverse strand, counting down.
CAAAATTCGCCAACAGCGTAATGTTGCTGGGCAACGATATGCGCATGCTTGATGTGTACGACAAATATCATCTGGTTCCCTTCGGCGAATTCATTCCGTTCCAACAATGGATACCATTAAAACCGGTCGCGGCTTTCAAGGGTTTTGAACGGGGTAAAGGCGCTTCAACCATTTCCCACGCAGGGATTCCCGCTTTCAGCCCCCTGATTTGCTACGAGGTCATTTTTCCCGGCAATGTCGTCGCGACGGAAGAAAAGCGACCACGGTGGATTGTTAATGTCACCAATGATGGCTGGTATGGGGATAGTGCCGGCCCCTATCAACATTTTGCTCAGACCCGCATGCGCGCTATCGAGGAAGGAATTCCGGTTGTACGTTCTGCCAATACCGGGATTTCAGGCGTATTCGACGCTTACGGACGTACGGTCGAGTCTGCGGGGATATTCGAGGAAGCCGCCATCGTCACAACCCTTCCTTTGCCAGCACGCGAAACTCCAACAAAAGTTCCCTTATATTGGCAAGTTTTCCTCCTGTTTTTTTCCGTTTTTTGCATCTTGAATCTTCTAAAATCAAAGACATATCAATAGCTACTATTCCTTAGGATAGGATGGCAAAACTTCACTTGCATGCCTCTGTACGCATTGCTAAGGTTGCCTTGCTCCTACCCGCAACCAAAACAGACAATAGGTTCTCTAGGTAAAAATGATGTCTACCCCTTTAAAATCAAAAGCAGGCAAGTCGGTTTCGACTAAGAAAAAGGGGC
>QFQB01000043.1 GCA_003241475.1 Micavibrio aeruginosavorus | reverse complement strand
CGTGAATTCGGGAAGGTCTCTTTGGTTGATGCAGACAAAATGGATAAGATAGAAACCCTGAGCGGTTACTTCCTATCGCAAGCAAAAGACGATGTTGCCATCGTGGAGAAAGCCGTCGCACGTGGTCTAACGCCGGTGGTTCAAGAAGGCGGCTTGGCTGAAGCATTTGTCCGTGAAAAGGGCATTGGCATTGTTGTTGACTACAAAAATCCTGAAAAGGCGGCCGAGACAATCGCGCCTTCTCTCAAACTTCGTTATTGAAAGATTATATGACGCAAAAGCCCATGAAAATTCTGCATGTCGTCCGCCAGTACGACCCCGCTATCGGCGGATTGGAAAGCTACGTCAAAAGCATGGCGGCGCATCAAAAATCGATGGGTCATGCACCGGAAATCCTGACGCTTAATCAGGTGTTTCATGGTGATGGAGTTGCTTTGCCGGATCAGTCCGTGATTGACGGCATTTCGGTCAAGCGGGTAGGGTTCTGGGGGCGCCGCCGTTTTTTCATTCCGAAAATTTCGCCGCTGTTCTTTACAAAGTATGACATTGTGCATGTCCATAATACGGATATGTTCTATGACTACGCGGCGTGGATCGGCATCCTGACGAAAACGCCGTGTTTTGCAACGACGCACGGCGGGTTTTTCCATACCAAGGATTTTTCGCTCATTAAGGATATTTATTTCAACGTCATTACGCGTATTTCGTCTCTAGGCTATAAGACGATTTTTGCTATCAGCCAAAATGACATGGACACGTTCAAAAAATTGAACAAGAACATCGTTCTGCAGCCCAATGCGATCGAACCGCTGGGGACGGAAATTTCAAACGGCAAGGATTTTCTCTACATCGGGCGGCTTGCGGAACACAAGCATGTGGAGCGCGTCATTGAGGTCTTTTCTCATTTGAAAACCAAGCATGGCGTGCAGGGGAGCCTGCACATTATAGGTCCGGCTTGGGATGTGACGATTGAAGAGTTGCAAAAAAAAGCCGCCGATCTTGGCATAACGGATGCTGTGTCCTTCCACGGCGCTGCAGATCGAAACACTATGAAACAGATCGCTATGCGCTGTGGCTATTTCCTTTCGGCCTCAACGTTCGAGGGTTTCGGCATGTCTATGCTCGAAGCCATGACGGTGGGCATAATTCCATTCGTAGAAGGAAATGAGTCTTTTTCCGAATTGATCGCTCAATCCGGCGTTGGGCTTTGCCTGAATTGTGCGGATGCGGAAAAAGCGGCTTCGGAAATAGCGGCGCGTCTTCCGGCGGTCGATGATGCCCAACGGATAAAAGCCCGTGACTTTGCGGCAGGATTTTCGTGGGATGAGTTGGCGCGCGGCACATTGTCCGCCTATGAAAAGGCTACGGCATGAACGTGAATCTTAATGCCATAAACCCAATCAAAATTTTCGGCGTTCCGGGCCTGCTGATGATTTTAGCAGTCACCTACAACACGATCTTAGCTTTCATCAGTGCCCGTGGTCCTTACATCGGTCCTGTTCATGTGGCGGCGGCGGAATCATTTCTTATTCTTTTTTCAGCAGCTTATGTTGGTATGAAGATTGGATCCTACCGCAACATCACTCCGCCGCTTATGTTTGTGGCGGCAATCATGATGTGCTTTTTCTATGTGTCATTCATGAATGAGGAGTTCTTTTTAAAAGGATTCCGCGACATGGTTTTGATAGCCGTATTCTTCATGATCGGCGGCCTTGCAGAAACCAAAAATATCATTTCATGTTTCCGCTTTCTAGCGATCATTATTTTTGTCTTTCTATTAATCGAGAACTATGCAACGCAATTTTACGTCTATTTGTTTAAGCCCGCCATTTTCTATGCCAATACACGCGGCGTTGAATTGCTTGAGAATGATGAAACGGGACTTTTTAGAAACTCTTTGGGTTTCCGTGGGCGTTTCTCTTATTTCATGAGTACACACCGCCTGTCTTCCATATTCTTGGAGCAGGTGTCGCTGGCAAACTTCGCTATGATTCTGGCCATTTTTACATCGACTTTCTGGGATCATATCAAACGCTGGGACCGTGTGTTGTTTATCGTTACAGTTGTTCTTATGGTTTTGACAAATAGTAGCCGGACGGCCTCCTTTGTGGTTATGGCGGTATTCATCGGTCACTTCGTGTTTCCTCTCATTCCGAGATACCTGAATGTCGCTTTCTTGCCAGGTTTATTATTGCTCTGCTGGCTAGTTTTTTATGATCCGAGCGTCGAAGTCTACAATATGTCCGATAACCTGAAGGGAAGGGTGGGGCACTCGATTAACTTCATGTCGCGCCTGGGCGCGGACATCTTTACAGGCGGTGGACTAGACAAGATCGAAAAGACCGGTGATACGGGATACAGTTATATATTGTTGACCCAATCCATCTTCGGGCTGATCACTTTCTGGCTCTTTACAGCGTTGATTGTTCCACCCAGCGATCCTTCACGCAAACGTTTTATCCATGGCGCAGCACTCTACCTCTACATCAATCTGCTGATTGGGGCGGCTATCTTGTCGATCAAGGTAAGCGCGCCGTTTTGGTTTATTGCCGGCTATCTCTATTACAAAAACAACGAAAAAAAGATTCCATATTATGATTACAATCCCCAGCAAGCCTATTGAGGCCGCACCTGATATCGCCAAAGCGATAGGTATTGCCTTTGTTGTAATTGGGCATGTATTGCGTGGATTGTTTTCTGCAGAAATTATCCCGCAAGAGGGCATATGGGCCGATGTTGACCGGATGATCTATTTATTTCACATGCCGCTGTTTTTTTATGTATCCGGTCTGTTCTTCAGATCTTCGGTCGAACGGCAAGGCGCCAAACCCTATATCCGCAAACTCATGACGACGCTTCTTATCCCGCTGGTCTTATGGTCCTATCTGCAGTTTTCCATCCAGTTCATGGCAAGTGCAGTAGTAAATGGTAGTACTGATCTCATGAATGTTTTGACGGCGCCGCTACCTCCGCGCCAGCAATTCTGGTTTTTGGGTGCCTTGTTCGTGCTTTCGGCAGGATTCTCCTTTATGGCCGAACGCCGCATGTCCGATAAATTCTACCTCATCATTGCGGCTTTGATATCATGTCTCCTTATCGTCGTTTGGGATCCTCTTTATAGCTTTATGAGGTCGGACGCGACGTTGTATCTGTTCGGCCAGATTTTGGTCCATGCGCCTTTCTTCATCATGGGGATGATATTTGGATCAGAAAAAATTCAAAAAATCCATATGAGTAGCATACTGGCGCTTTGTCTTTTTGTTTTGGCGTTGGTTCTCTATCAGACAGTCACAATAGTTCCTGGGGCTGTCTTTCTTTCAATGTCGGCTGTTTGCGTTCTTAGCCTTTACAAAATCTGTCTCAACATGGCAGACAAGTATGCAGGAAATGAAGGGTGTTTACGTGTTGTAACCTTTATCGGTATGAACAGTATGATCATTTATCTAGGGCATATTATTGTTGCGGCTGCCTTCCGTATCGCATTGAACAAGCTGGGCGTAGTTGATCCGGCCGTGCATTTGGTTGTAGGATTTACCGCAGGCTTTGTATTGCCTCTCATCCTTATTCCTATCGGCCTGTATTGGGCCAAATTCATGCCGAAAACAGCACAGGCGGTTTTGCCTGTGCGTTACAAAAGGGGTTGATCCATGGCGAACGAAGAAATCCACGCTAAAAAGGCAGATATAGCGCCACACGCGCATTACATGCGGCCGCTGGATGGCATACGCGGTATGGCCTGTCTTTTTGTTGTGGCGGCTCACATTGTTATCTTGTTTAAAATCGATGAATTGCCTGAGTGGGGATCGATGGGAGTCGTCATCTTCTTCGTGCTCAGCGGATTCCTGATGAGCACGCTTTATGCAGACACAAAATTTTCTTTGGATGCAAGTGTAAAATATATGATCGCCCGTTTCACGCGAATTGCGCCGCCTTATTGGGTGGCCGTGCTCTTTGCGTGGGCGCTTTATATGTACATGCCCACATACGCTTACCAAATGACACCGTTTCAGATGTTACGGTCTGTATTCTTCGGTGGCAATCAGGGTGTGTTCTGGAGCATTCCGCCCGAAATCCAGTTCTATGTTTTCTTTTTGCTTCTTTGGTTCTCGTGGGGGAAATGGAAGGCTGGAAACCGCACATGGGGGATTGTAGCCATTCTTCTCTCCCTTGCTATGCTGGTAACACGCGAGCAATGGGGCGGTCTGATGCTACCATCAAAACTCCACATCTTCCTTTACGGTTTTGGTGCCGCTTTTTTGGTCAAGAGTAAGGCGATCAGCGCGCAGCTTTGTACTCTGCCGGCACAGGTTCTCCTAAGCATAGTGACCATCGTGTATGGATATTGCATTGTTACGGAGCAATCGCTTTATGTTGAACTGGTCTTCCCAGGACTTGTCGGATTGTGGGTCGCCAGCATGAGCCGTTCGACGCTGTTTACGAAGCCGTTCGAAACGGACACGATGCGCCTTATGGGCGCGGCTAGTTTCTCCGTATACCTGTTTCATGACGCCCTGTTACGGTTTTTCGCCGATCTTGGGGTCTTTCACTACAATATTTTTGTAAATATCATGTTGTCGGTTTTGCTGTGTCTGGTGCCGCCGATCGCTTTCCATGTTCTTTGCGAAAAAAGATTGAACAAGGCATCGAAAGAAGCCGCTCTGACATGTTTTGAAAAGATTAAGGCGCGCTGGCCGGCGTTGGCGAAAGCCTAGGGGTTGGCTTCTTTCAGCCACTGTTTTACGAACGCGCCCATGTCTTTATCCTTGCCGAGCATGGACGGGCCGCAACGATCATCATAGCTCCATGCGGTCCAACTGATCCCGGGTCGTTTATCGATATAGGCACGCAAAGGATCGCCGAAATCTTTCTGGTTTCCTTTCAATCCCCACCAGGCATCTTTTTCATCGCTCCAGCCCCATTCCGTAATGAAGATCGGCACGCTTTCGGCGGCTTTGCCGAAGAGGTCGTCCCAGAGCGGTTCTTTCCAGATAGGATAGACATGCAGAACATAGGCAAGGCCGCTTCCACGGAACGGTTTTTCCGCGGCAAAGCCGGGCATTTGGTCCCAGTGCGGGTTGGCGACGAGAATAATGCTCAAAGGAGCGTCTTTGCGGATTTGATCAACCCATTTCTGGGCTTCGTCGCGCCAAGCCAGCCAGTTCTCCATCGTGCGGTCTTTGGGCGTCGTCGGTTCGTTGAAGAACTCGTAAAGAATATGTTTTTCGGCCGCATAGCGGGGAGCAACTGTCTCCCAGAATTCTTTTAATTGATCAACGCTTTCTTTTTCTTTCCAGTCGTGAATGACGTGCCAGTCGATGATGCAGTAAACACCGCTATCTTTGCAGGCCTTGACGGCTGGGTCGAGATAATGCTTAACATAGGCGTCTTTTCCCACGCGCCGCCACTCGATGCTTTGCACCGGAAGACGGATGACATTGACGTTCCAGTTGTCTGGTCCGGTTGTCAGATCTCGGATTTGTTTGAGCGCATTGTTCCATTCAAGACTGCAAAGACTGACGCCGCGAAGCGTGACGGTCTTGCCTTCGACGGTTTCAAAATGGTTTCCGACAACTTTCAGTCTGGGCAAGGAATGGGGAAGGGCGTCTTGCGCATGGGCCGGAAGATGAAATCCGGCAAACAGCGTCCATGAGAAAAGAATGAAAACCAGATTCTTCATTGGCAATCAGGCCCGCTTTGCCTGATTGATCGGCTTGTTGCTGGCGTATTCTATCATGCGGTCAATAACATCGTTCCAGTTCAGAACGCTGTTGCGGTCGATGCTACTGCGGTCATAGTCCATGGCGCGCTGAAGGGCGTCCAGAACGCTGCGTTCGCCGATTTTCGGATCATAGGTATGTATATGCGGCTGTCCCTTGACGAAATCCGGCGCAACGACAGGAAGCTGACAATAAGTGTATTGCACAAGCTTGAGGCTGGACTGGCTGAGGTAGCTTGCTTGAGGCGCGGGGAAATACGGCGCGAGGCCGATATCGGCGAACTTGATGTAGGGGATAAGTTGCTTGAAGGGAAACTCGCCGTACTCGCGCACATTGTCGAATGGCTTGGTCAGGCGCGCGCCTTTGCCGAAGAGGTGGAAAGTCCAGTCCGGATAGGCGTTGGCCATTTGCTCTATGACCGGCGCATCGAACAGCATGTCGCCGACGCTGATAATATTGCGCGGCCCTTCATAGGGGTTCGGATAGTCGAAATCGAATAGTGATTTGTCGATGGCCTGCGGCACATATCGCACGGGTGCGTCGGGCGGGAAATCGCTGGCCATGGCGGATGAATTGACGCGGATCAGATCGAAATAGGGAATGGCCGCTTTTTCGCTCTGCGCGATGATCGGGTGGAATTTTACCACGCCCGGACGATCGCTGGAATTATAGATGAAGCGGGCTTTGGGACAAAGTTTCGCCAGCCGCGGTACCAGCAAAGGACCCGCGCCGTTTTCGATGATGAAGATGCTGGCCGAGCGCAGAGGCTCCAGCAACTTACGCGGCATGAGGAACGGATACAGAAGGAAGAGCGGCCACGTAATGTAGTTCAGAACTTTTTTGCTGAAATTCAGCGGGTGGAAAATCGGCATCCATGTATATTTGTGAATGCGCTCGCCTATTGGCGCCCATGTGTTGAACGGCTTTTTAAGCGGCTTTGCATGTTTTTTCAAAAGCGAAATAGGGCTGGAGCCGACGGTAACAAAGTTAACGTCAACGCCGCGCCGCGCTAGAATTTCGGCCCAGAAATGAAAGCCTGTTTTACGGTCTGAGGCACCATCATGCCCGGAAATCAGGACCACTCTCATCATGAATGCTTCTCCTGTTTTGCCGGTCGTAACCGGCATAATTATGAATGCTTGTTCAGAATTACATTTGGTACGTCTTTTGAAAACTGGCGCAACACATTTGCAACATGTTTCAATTTTTTCTTCGGCGTCTTCGACCATTCGACAATCAGGATAACCTGATCGACCAATCTTGAAATGACCTCGGCATCCGTTGTGTTGAAGACCGGCGCACAGTCGATAATGACATAGTCATATTGGCTTTTCAACGTCTCAAGCATCTTTGTAAAGGCATCGGACGCCAGAATGTCGACTGGATAATCCTTTTGATTGCCTGCAGGAATGACGGGAAGGCTACCGTCCGTGCGGTGGATCGCTTTGCTGTAGTCGGCGGCGCCGATCAGAAGTTCCGCAAAACCCGGCACCGCAGAAGTTCCCGCCAGCGTCGCCAGAGACGGGCTGGAGGTGTTGGCGTCGATCAAAACGACTTTTGCACGGATAGAGGCTAGATATTGGGCAAGAGAGAGAGCAACGGTGCTTTTGCCTTCGCCCGATTTTGTGGCCGTGACAAGAATTGTCTGCGGCTGGTTCTTAGAAGACAAAGTTAGGTAGACGCGTTTCAGCTCTTCGGTATAAGCCGAACGCTTCTTGCCGGTAATGTCGCCAAGCGGAGATTTCGTTTTCGGCAAAACGCCGAGTAGACGCAGGTTCAAAATCTTTTGAACGTCCTTCACATCTTCGATGCCGCGATCGATGAGTTCAAGAACGATGACCGCTCCGACAGCAAACGCGCCTGCAAAGATCACGACCATGGCCATCAAGATCATGGGGCTTGTACCCGATGGGAAGAGAGGAACTTCTGCTTGCGAAAGGGCGCGGATATCCGGACGGTTCAATTCCATCTGGGTTTTTATTTCACCCAGCATTTCTGCATATGTCGAAAGCAGTTTCTGGTTGGATTCAAGATCGCTTTCGAGGGATTCAAGAGTGATTTCCTTATCGCGAAGCTGATCGACTTGCTTGTTCAGCTCCTCGATGCGGTCGCGCAGGAATGTTTCTTGTTGCGTGATGGTTTCAAGCTGTGACTGGACCGACGTTTTGACATTGGCGGTTTCGCGGCCGAGATCTGAGCTGATCTGTTCCACGCGGCGTTTTGCGGCGATGTAGTCGGGGTGGCTTGTGCCGAATTTCGCGCTCAAGGATTTTAATTCCTGTTTTGCAGAACTTAGCTGTCCCTTCAGGTCGGAAACGGCATTGGATTCCAAAAGTTCGGGAACGCCGCCCTTGTTCGCCATGGCATCGGCGCGCGCCTGAAGGTTCATTTTCTGCGTTTCGATAGGAACCAATTGCGTCGTCAAATCCGTGATCTGCTGATAGACCAGCTCTTGAGAATTTTTACCCATGATGATCCCGGATTCATTGCGGAATTCCTGAATTTTCTGGGATTTCGCGAGGCTGTCTTCGCGCAGGCGCTCTATCTGCTGTGTCAGCCAATCGCTGATATTGGACATCTGTTGGCGCTTGGTGGCCATGTTGTAGTCAATGAAATTGCCCATGTGGATATTGGCGATCTTGGCCGAAAGATATGGATCTTCGGATTTGAATGCCAGAGAGATAACGCGGGATTTTCCAACCGGAGCGACAAACAAATTTCCAGCAACAAAGCCGGGACCCATATCTTCCAGACTTTCCTGCGTCTCTTTTGTAAACATTTTTTTATCTTCTGCCGGAAGAGCCTTGATGTCTTTCACCGTCTTTTCGATGAGTCCGGGCGATTGAACAAGATTGACTTGCGTATCAAGCGTCAGATCGTCGAACTTCATCGACGGAATAAGGTTTCTGAAATCGGTCAGGCTGATGCTTTGCTCTTCGATAATAGCTGTCGCGTTGGCGCGATAGATTTCGGGTTTTGTAAAAATATAGGCCGCGCCGGGTATGATGACCATGAGCATAAAGCCAAGCAGAAGGGCCTTTCGTCTCCAGAATATTTTTAAAATATCTTCGATGTTGAAGACAAAAGGCTCGTTGCCTGTTTGTGTGCGGCGATCTGTTGCTCTGCGGTCCATATCTAATATCCTTACTTTTTAAATCACAATTGTTCTTAGAACCAGCGTCTTTTTACGACGATCGTATCGCCGGGCTTTAGCATGGTCGTTTGGTTGACGGTAAATGTCTTGAGCGCGCCTTTGACATGGCGGGTGACTTCCACCGTGTCTTCATTGGCGCGGTACGTATAGCCGCCGGCTGTAGCGATCGCTTGCAAGACCGTCAGGTTCGGCGCGTATTCATATTTTCCGGGCTGTTGCACTTCGCCCAGAACATAGAGACTCCGGTAATTCAGGACTTCGATGCTCACGCGCGGACTGACGATGTAATCCGGATCAAGGTCGTCGGCGATCTTCGCTTCTATTTCCGTCGGCGTAAATCCGGCGACGGGCACATCGCCTAGAAGCGGGAAGGAGATATCGCCGTTGGATTCGACGGTGTACTCGCCGGTCAGCTCTTCTTGTCCGAACACGTTGATGCGTAGCTTGTCGCCAATGCCCAGAACATAGTCTGCGCGCGTATCCGGAACTTCCACCGTTCTGGGGCCGCTCGCGCATCCTGCAAGGATGGTGAGCATCATGGCCGTCAGGGCCAGAAGCAGTGTATTTTTATAAATTTTTTGAATGTTGAATGTTTTCATTGTTGCACCATGGTTAGAATTGCAGTCGAAGGGAAAGGCTGTAGGTATTGCTGTCGTAGCTCTGGATTCCGGGGGCGGCTTCCTTTTCTTCCTGATTGTTAAAACGATAGGAAGAACTCAGCCAGAGATTCCGGTTCATTTTATAGGTCATGGAAATTCCGCCGTTCGTCGATTGGGTTTTGCCGCCCTGACCGCCCTGATAGTCTTGTTCGGAAACGCCAACGGAAGGCTGGATGAAAAGGTTCGGGAACATTTCGTAATTGGCGCTGAGCTGTAGCGATGTGTCGATGCGCGAGGAGTTTCCGTTGCTCGTGGACTCGCGGATGGCGCGCTGCCCTTCAAGCAAAAAGGACATGAGCGTGGAAGGCTCCCATGTGACATTCACCCCATAAGCGTAACCGTCGATATCGTCGAAAGCCGGATCGTCGATGGTGCGGTGGACCTTGCCGACTGTAAAGGAGGCGCGCGTCAGGCGCGAGATGTTCAAAATTGTGCCGACGCCGCCTTCATATTCGAACGCATCCTTATCGAACCCTTCATTGTCAACGGCGCGGTCATAGCCGACCTGTAGGGCGCGTGTATACACGAACGGGGAAAACACGGCATCATCGTTAAAGCCGATGCTGCTGTAAACGGAGTATTCATTGCGGTCCGCATCGCCCATGTCGAGATCGGCAGTAGCGCCACTGACGTTCTCATAGACATATCGTTTAAAGCCGGTAATGATTTTGGCGGCCAGCGTCTGTCCGCGATGGATAAGGCTCATCGTCGCATTGACGACTTTGTAAAAGGTCGGCTCGGAAAGGCGCTCGTCGTCCGGCGAACCGCGGCGAATATGTTCGCGCTGGAAGGAAAGCGAAACAGGCAAGCTCGTCTGTCCTGTGATATCGAGGCTTCCGCCCAGATTGGCGCCGTAGTCTTTGTAATTTTCGCTATCGAGATCGCGGTACCAGCCCTCATCATAAAACGCACCGGCGCTCAGCGAGTGGCGAACGAAATTGGAGCGCAGGCTGAAATTCGGTTGCACCGAATAAACGTAATCCGAGCGCTCGTCCTCTTTGGTCGCGTAGATATTGTCTTGATACTGGAGCGTGTTGGAAATGCCGCTGAAGAGCGTGAAATCCCCCAGCTTGTACCCCACCGGATCATATGCAGGATTCATGCGGGTGGTGAGGGAAAGGGCGCTGTCTTCTTCATCTTTTTGGGCGTAAGCGGCACCCGTGCCGGCGACAAGAGTTGCCAGCAACAAGGGCGCACAAAGCGCGGTTTTGAAAAAATCGTTGTTTTTCAACACGTTAAATATACCTAGGTGGTGCGGTAAAAAGGTAGCATATGGGCTGTATCACTGTCTATTATGTAATACAATGACTTTTTTGCACTGCACGAAGCGTAACTGATTTTTAGGCTCTACGTAAGTGCCGTTTTTCCGTTATGCCCTTGTAATATGGCGAAAAAAAGCCCCACCAGTAGGCAGGGCTTTGGGGGAACTTAAAGAACTCTTTATTCGTTGCCTCTATTTTTCGTTTTTTGTGAGGCTACGGCTTTGGCAAGCGCGTCTTTGATCTCGTTACGGCGTCCGGCATCGGCAACACGGCGGTTGGCGCGATCAGGGGCGGCAAGTGCTTTTTGCAAATATTTTGCCGCATCGTCATAGCGACCATCTTCAAGAAGGAACGCGCCGTACCAGTAATTCGTGTCCATGCCGTCGGGATTGATCTGCAACGCGGCTTTCAAATGTTTCTCGGCTAGATCGTCATCGCCGAATCCAACAGGCCAACCGGGAACTTGATAATAGAGCGATCCAAGGGTCATATGGGCCGAGCCGTCCATCGCGCTGGGATCAATCTTCAAAGAATCTTCAAGCAACTTTTTGGCCTTCTCGACTTTTGGCAATCCTGAAAGGCTTTTTGTAATATTGGCGTCTGTGGCGAGGACGATGGCCTGCCAGATCAGCGGTTCAGCCTTGCCAGGATATTTTGTGACTTCTTGTGCCGCGCGTGGTTCGAGTTTTGTGATGGCGGCAATTTTGGCATCCTTGCCTTGCACCTGATATTTGATGCGGGCCCACTCTTCCTGAATGGTTTGCAAATCGGATGTCATGTCGGCTGCATAGGATTGTGGAATAAAAACCAGAGTGAAGAATAACGCCGTAAAAATCATTGTCAGTTTTTTCATGAGTCTCTCCATGGTGGGCGGAACTCCATTATAGAACAATCCGGAAGGTGAAAGAAGGCACAACACGTGCTGCATACGCGAACGAGCGCAATATAAGCGGTTAAAAAAGTATGGATGTGGTCTGCGCCCACCAATCCGGCCTTTGCGCTCTTACGGCGGATTTTGCGTTTTCACAGGCTTGCGCATTCTCGAAAAGGCCGAAAACCGTAGAGCCGCTCCCGCTCATGCGGGCAAGAAGGCAGACCTGGTCTTTATGTAGGAATGTCAGTGCTTGCGTAATTTCAGGTGAAATGGCTTGCGCAGGTTCTGCCAGATCGTTGTCGTTCGCTTGCAGGAATTTTATAAAATCATTTACGTTGTCAAACGCTGGCGGAATGAATATTTCTTCTTTCATCTCGGACAAAGAAAGGCGCGTAAAAACATCTTTCGTTGCGGTGTGTTTTTGCGGCCAGACAAGTAGCATATAAAATGCGGGTAGGGCAGGGGCATCAAATAAAACATCGCCGATGCCGCGCATGATGCAGTTCTTGCCGTTGTAGCACACAGGAACATCGGCCCCGAGTTTTGCAAGAAGGGATCGATCCTTCAACGGTGCATTGAATAACGTCTCCAATCCTTTGATCGCAACCGCGGCATCCGCCGATCCGCCGCCGATCCCTCCGCCGACGGGCAAGTTCTTTTCAAGCGTGAGTCTGACGGGCGTCTTTATGCCTGTATCGGCGCGATACATCTGCAAGGCTTTTAAAACAAGATTGTCTTTGCGATCGGTCTCGTGCAAGAGCGGCGCAAAGGGACCGCCAATCTCAAAAATATCCAGCTCTGATTTTTCAATGGTCACCAGATCGAAAGCATCTTTTGCAAAAACGACGAGAGAGTCCAGAAAATGATAGCCGTCATTGCGCTTGCCCGTGACATGCAGGTAAAGATTGATCTTGGCCGGCGCCTTGATGGAAACGCGATCGCTCATTTCTTTCCAGCGCCGTTCAGCGCTTGATCGTTTCGGCGGGCTTGATGGTGGTCGCTTCCATCACGGGCGGATTTTTATCGGTCAGCCCGTCGCTGATCTTGATCTCGAGATCCTTTTTCAGCGAAGCGTCTTCAGTGTGGTTGATGGCGCGCTGCCACTGGAATCTTGCCTCGTTCTTGCGTCCCACTTTCCAATAGGCGTCGCCCAGATGGTCGTTGATCGTGGCATCGTAAGGCACCATCTCCACCGCTTTTTCAAGCTGCGCGACGGCATCTTGATATTGTCCCATGCGGTAGTAAACCCAGCCAAGCGAGTCTATAATATAGCCGTCGTCCGGCTTGAGGTTGGCGGCCTTTTCAACAAGCGCAAGCGCTTTGTCGAGCTTCTTGTTCTGGTCGGCCCAGCTGTAGCCGAGATAGTTAAGCAGGTAAGGGTGGTCGGGTTTGTATTCAAGCGCGGCTTCGAGGTCGTCTTCCGCTTTTTTCATCGAACCCGTTCGCTCGTAGCTCATGCCGCGGGCGTAAAGAATGTTCCAGTGATCGGCGCTGATTTTTCCGCCCAGCGCGTCAACGGCGCGGTCATAAGCCTTGATGGCTTCTGCGTGGCGTTCGGCGCGGCGGTAGACATCGCCGATCTGAACAAGCGCATCCACATCCTTGTTGTTTTGATAGATGTCCTCGAGGAAAGATATGGATTCATCGATTTTGCCTTCGTCTTCCAGGAGTTCAGCAGCGCTACGCAAAGCCTCGGGATATCCCGGACTGTCGGAGCGGATGGATTTGTAGGCGGCAATGGCTTCGTCGGAATGTCCCGTTTTGATCATCATGCGGGCGAGCAACAGTTTCGCATCGTCCTTGGTCGGGTCGAGATACTGCGAGATGCGGATGAACACGAGCGCTGAATCGTCGCTCTGGTCCTGAAACAGGATGCGGGAAATATTGTAAAACGCTTCCGCTACGCCTTGGGACGGCGTCTGGATGCGGTCGGATTTAGCCATCTCCGGGTTGTCGCGCTTTTGCTTCAAAAGATCGAGGCGGGAGGAATTGGCTGCGCCCGTTTCATATTGAAGGATCAACGTGTCATAGATCTTTTTGGCCAGATCGGCGCGGCCCTGACGGGCATAGACATCCGCCATCATTTCCAGCGAGTGGATATCCGCGCCGCCGACTGCCAACACATTGACCAGATATGTTTCAGGATTTTTTACGGCGCCCAGATAATCTGCGATTAGAAGCGCATGATAGGTTTGTAGCGGGCCATTGGCGCTCAACGCATCCAGATCCACCTCTTTTTCGGGCGCTTGCGCCCACGCGATCAGGATCGGGCGGATGAAATCGGCAATGCCGTTTTCGGGCATTTTGGATAACGTGCGCACGGCAGGGGCGTATTCCTGACGCGCGATCTGGTCCACGCCGATGAACAAAAGCGCCAGCAGGTTTTTGTGGTCTTCTTCCAGAACTTTGCGCGCCAGGACGATGGCGCGGTTGGCATCGCCGGACTGCATCGCCAAGATCATTGCGCGCTGTTGCAGGTCTATGTTGCCGGGATCGAGCGAAATAACCTTGTCCAGATATTCATTGGCGGTTTTCCAGTCTTGGCGATACTGGGCGAATTGTCCGGCCAGATAGTTTCCGGCTTGCGTCTCGCGCACGTAATCCGATGGCAAGATCGTTGCGGTCTGGCGCGGTTCGTCCTTGCCCTTCAGCCAGTCCAGCCAACTCAGCTGTTCGAATTTGTCGTCGCACCCCGACAGTAGCGCGACGGCGCTGAGGGCGAGGAGGATGTTTTTGTATTTCTCGGTCATGACAACCTGCCTGTTCGCATTCTTATAAATTACATATTCGGGTAATTGGGTCCGCCCCCGCCTTGCGGCACTGTCCAGTCGATATTCTGGGAGGGGTCTTTGATGTCACACGTTTTACAATGTACACAATTTTGCGCATTGATAACGAATTTTTTTGCGCCCATTTCTTCCACAATTTCATACACAGCCGCCGGGCAATAACGCTGGGCCGGCTCCGCCCATTCGGGCAGGTTGACGGAAACGGGGATTGAGGGATCTTTAAGTTTCAAATGGCTTGGCTGGTCTTCCTCGTGCATCGTGTTCGAAAGTTGCACCGAGGTCAGCCGGTCGAAGGTCAGCACGCCGTCTGGTTTGGGATAGTCGATCTTCACGCTGTCCTTGGCCTTGTTCAATTGCTTGTAATCGGCGTGGTTTTTGAGCGTATAGGGTAGCATCCACCCGCCGATGGTCTGGAACCCTGCATGAATTATGCCAAAAAGCAGGCCCCAATTGAATCCGGGGCGTATGTTTCTGACTTTATACAATTCTTTATAGGCCCATGAATTCTCGTAGCCGGTTTGGTACGCGACGCACTCCCGCGCTTCGCCGCCCGCCTGCAGGAACGGGGCGAGGGCCTCGGCGGCCAGCATGCCCGATTTCATGGCCATGTGGTTGCCCTTGATCTTGGGCACGTTCAAAAATCCTGCCGTGTCTCCGATCAGAACGCCGCCGGGAAAGGTGAGCTTGGGCTGGGATTGGAAACCGCCTTCGACCAGCGCGCGCGCGCCATAGGCCACGCGCCGTCCGCCCTCCAGATAGGCCTTGATGGCGGGGTGGGTTTTAAATCGCTGCATCTCGTTGAACGGGGAGAGATACGGGTTTTT
>QFQB01000162.1 GCA_003241475.1 Micavibrio aeruginosavorus | reverse complement strand
GTTTTTCCTTGTCCATCTTACGGAGACGGATGATCTTTCTCATGATTTTTGTGTCGAAACCAACCGCTTTGGCTTCGCCCATGATGTCTTTAATGTCTTCAGAAAGACCGGATTTTTCTTCTTCCAGACGCTCGACGCGCTCGATAAAGGCTTTCAGCCTTTGGCCGGAAACGCCGCCGACATCGTTGGCTGTGTTGTCTTGTTGCTGGCGGAAGTCCGCCACTTGAGCTTCACTCATGGGGTACACTTTCTTTGACTGTCTGTATGGAAGAAATTTATAGGCCCGCGCCTTTGGTGGGTAAAGAAAAGAACGGAAGGCCCCCGATCTTTATCGTGGATTATTTCTGCGGGCGCGGCGGCAGAACCTGCCACAACTCTATCTTGATCGCGTTGGGATCATTTTTATCCTCAACCCGCGCGTATTGGGCGCGCAGAAGAAAGCGGCGGTTAATCGCCGTAGCCTCGTCATTCCTGTAGCTTTCGGCGTTGCGGGGAAGAAAACTCACCGTGACCGGCACTTCGAATACCCACTTATACACATTGTTATACACACCATTGGCAAGGCTTAACGGCGCTTGCTCGATAAAGGCACCCGATTGTAGATTTTGTGTAGCCAAGGTGTTTTCAAAACCAGCGGAGGTCAAAACTGGATATATTGCTGATATCCTTCGTCCGTAAAATATTTCTTCATGGCTTCAGTGCCGGAAGCATAAGTATCTTTGTTGAAAGACAAACTGTCAGCGATGACTTGATTCAGCTGCAACGCCACTTCGTCGGCGCTCATGTGCTGTATTTTCAGGCGATTTTCTTCATGCGTTTCTCCCGCGACCTCCGGCTTGCCGATCTTGCTGCTCTCGGGCATGCGCATGGTTGCGGGCGGCTTGTTGTATTTTTCAAGCTGCAGGGCAAAGGCGAAGACGCCGAAAAACGCCAGCAAGGCGCCAATGAAAACAAGGCGGAAAAAGAACTTTTGAACGAAGAGTTTAAATCTCAGCAAGGCAGCGACTCCGAAAATATATCTGCCCGATTCTAGGCTTTTTTGACCTTGGCGACAATCTTTCCGACGTCCATGATGTTTTCTATCCGGCGCTCGAGAAAAGCCCAGCTGTCCTGCGATCCCTTGGATGTATCGGACAGCCAGACCAAGGCCGTCGCGGTCAGAACCCCGGAAAGAAGCCCGCGTTTGGTGTAGCGGTTATAATCGGTCGCGGTATCACCGGCCCATTTCCAGATCACATCCGCTGTTTTCCACACGAGGCGCGCCCCTTCCCATTTACGAAAAGGCCGCACCCAAAATGCAATCGCCAGACGCTCAGCCTCGCGAAAAGGCGCCAAGGACTCGAAACGCGTGCGTACAGCCAGCGCAATACGGTCGCGCACCCGCAACGGGATACTGCCGGTTTGCAGAACATCCATCATCCGGCGGTCGGCCCAGTCAGAAAAATGGATCAAAGCATCTTTCACGCCGGCCGGAAAAACCGAAGGCACCATTGAGGCCGGATACCCGGCAGTCAGCGCGGCGTCCTCAAGCGTTTTCATCGTCCAGCCATCGAACGGAACGGATGGCAGAGCGGCTTCGAGAATAGCATCTTTGGCTACTTGGTTGGATTTGCGCATGTCTGGGACTATACAGCGGTTTTTGCATGGCTGTACAGGGCGCAAAAGGCCAAAAAAACGCTGGACTTTTACGGCATAAACTCCAATTCTCCCTTCATGGCGGACAGCAAAAACTCATCATCCCTCGGGCGGCAGATTATGCGCTACGGGCGCGTCGGCGGCACCATGGCAGGCCTCGCGGCAAAACTCGCAGGCGAGAAATATCTGGGCATCAAGATCGAGCGCGCGGAACATGCCAAACAGCTCACCGAAGCGCTCGGCAATCTCAAAGGGCCGCTGATGAAGGTCGGGCAAATTCTGGCCACCATCCCCGAAGCCCTACCCGCCGAATATGCGAACGACTTCCAGCAACTGCAATCCAACGCGCCGCCGATGGGCTGGCCGTTCGTCAAACGCCGTATGAAAGCGGAACTAGGCCCTGATTGGGAATCTCGTTTCAAGAGCTTCGAACACGAAGCAGCCGCCGCTGCTAGTCTTGGACAGGTTCACCGCGCCGTGGGTCATGACGGTCGGAAACTCGCCTGCAAATTGCAATATCCCGATATGCAATCGGCCATCTCGGCGGATTTGAACCAGCTAAAAATTATTTTTTCGATTTACGAGCGCTACGATTCAGCGATCCAGACAAAATACATTCATGAAGAACTGGCCGCACGCCTTCAAGAAGAACTCGACTATTCGCTCGAAGCGCGCCACAGCAAGCTTTACGCCCACATGCTCAAAGATGAAAAAGGCGTGCATGTACCCGATGTCGTCGACGATCTCTCCACCGACCGGCTTTTGACCAGCACATGGCTCGATGGCGATAAAATACTCAATTACGTCGATGCGCATCCTGAAGAACGCAACGAGCTTGCTATGAACATGTTTCGCGCATGGTATGTGCCGCTTTATTATTACGGAATCATCCACGGAGATCCGCATCTGGGCAATTATACGGTGCGCAAGGACCGTTCGATCAACCTGCTCGATTTCGGTTGCATCCGCGTCTTTCCGCCCAAGTTCGTCGGCGGCGTGATCGACCTCTACCAATCCTTGATGAATAACGACATCGCAAAATCCGTTCACGCGTATGAAACATGGGGCTTTAAAAATCTTTCCAAGGACCAGATCGAAACGCTGAACATCTGGGCACGTTTCTTGTACGCCCCGCTGATGGAGGACAAGGTCCGCCCGATCGGCGAAGTCTCCGGGGGCGTATTCGGGCGCGAAATCGCGCAAAAAGTGCATGAAAAACTGCGCGAGGCCAGCAAGAACAACGGCGGCGTCACCGTACCGCGCGAATTCGTCTTTATGGACCGCGCCGCGCTTGGCCTTGGATCGGTTTTTTTGCACCTGCGAGCAGAAGTCAACTGGTATCGCGTTTTCAATGAATTGATCGAGGATTTCGATCTGGCGAAAATGGAAAAACGCCAAAAAGATATTTTGAAAAAATTTAACGTTCCTATGGCATCATCGAAGTAGATGATCCGTATTCGAAACGCGACAGAAAAAGACGTACCCCTTCTCGAAGCCGTGGAGCAGTCGGCCGCAACAGCCTTTATCGGCTCTTCCGTAGGCTATGTCGCAAGCCGCACCGTTCCGCCGGAACTTCTTT
>QFQB01000161.1 GCA_003241475.1 Micavibrio aeruginosavorus | reverse complement strand
AACTTCTTTTTAAATTATGCAGGAATGGCACGCTCTGGGTTGCCGCAGATGAATCGAACGCGCCCGTCGGCTTTGTCGCCTGCTATCCGCTCGACGGCTTTTTCTATGTCCACGAAATTTCCGTTGCCCGCGCCGCGCAAGGGCAAGGCATTGGCCGCCGCCTCATGCACAAGATCGAAGAATACGCACTTGATCAAGGCTATCCTTATATGGGTCTGACCACATTCCGCGATATCCGCTGGAACGGCCCTTTTTATAAAAGCCTTGGTTTCAAGGAAATAGCGCCCGATATATACAGCGGTCTTCATAACAAGTACAAAGACGAAATCCGCCACGGACATGACCCGGCCTTAAGATGCGTCATGATAAAGGTCATGCAGGATTAATAGTCCGTCTTGTTGAGCGGAACGAGGCCGCTTCTCGTCATTTCGATGTAGTGGATGATCGATCGCCCTATTTCACGCGCAGGCGTCGTAACAAAGTTCACATTTTTCTTGCGGAAATAGAACACTTCTTCGTCATTGTGCGCGCGAACGACGACATGGATATTGGGTTTCAATTTTCGGGCGGCATCGACAATTCGGCGTCCTTCAAAGGAGTCCGGAACGGAAATAACGATCGCCAGCGCCTTGTCTATGGCGGAAGCCCGTAATGTCTCTTCATGCGTGGCATCGCCCGTAATAGCATGATATCCGAGTTCGCGTAGCATCTCGACGCGCTCGCGGTTGGCATCAATGATAACCAGATCGATTTTCGCATCAAGGATGTTGTCGCAAATTTCACGACCGATTTGCCCGTAACCGACAACGATGACCAGATCATTTTTTAATCCGTCCGCTTCGCCATCGACGAGTTCGGACAGATTGCTTTCGCGCAAATCAAATACGCGCGACCATTTCGGGTGATGAACAGCAAAATTGTGGAGCGCGCGCAAGGCCCAGAAAAACAGCGGGTTGAATGCAATGGAAAAAAGAGCGCCGGCAAGGATCAGATCGCGCCCCTCTTCGGGCATGATGCCATAAGCCACGCCAAGCCCCACAAGAATAAACGAAAACTCACCTATTTGCGCAAGACCAGCAGACACGAATAGGGCTGTTTTGAGCGGATAACCAAAGAGTAAGACAATAAAAAATGCCGCGATGGATTTCCCAATCGTAATAATTAGAAACACCAAAAACACGCCCAAAGGTTCAGCCATCAAGATCTCGGGATCAAACAGCATACCGACGGAAACAAAAAACAAAACGGCAAACGCGTCCTGAAAGGGCAAAGCACGATCTGCGACTTCATGGTTCATGTCGGATTCACGGATCATCATGCCTGCAAAGAATGCGCCGAGAGCAAAGGACACGTCGAATAACTTGGATGCACCGAATGCCACACCAACAGCTACCGCGAATACAGCGAGCGTGAACAATTCACGCGAGCGCGTCTTTACCGCTAACTTTAGCAACCACGGGAAAAGCCGTTTGCCACCAACCAGCATAGCCACAAGAAACATGCCGACTTTGACGATCGCCTTGGCAAGCAAAAGAAGCGGCGAATGTCCTGCCTCGGCATGCATAACCGATGTGGCTCCGCCGTTAGCGGCATCTTGCACGGCGGTCGCACCGCCTGTCGGATCGCCTGCCAATGCAGGAATCATCACAAGCGCAAATACCATGGCCAGATCTTCGACAATCAGCCAGCCCACGGCGATCTGACCGTTGGTTGATTGCGTCATGGAATATTGTTCAAGCGTCCGCAAAAGCACCACGGTGCTCGCAACAGACAAGGCAAGGCCGAACAAAATGCCGCTCGGCAAAGACCAGTCCCAAAAATACATGCTCAAGAAGGCACCCATAGCCGTTGCCGTAATCATCTGGCCTATCGCGCCGGGAACAGCGATTCCTTTTACCTCAAGCAAGTCCTTCAAGGAAAAATGCAGGCCAACGCCAAACATCAGCAAAACAATGCCGATTTCCGAAAGTTCGGTTGAAAGGCTGACATCAGCCACAAAACCCGGTGAATGTGGGCCAATCAGAATACCAGCGAGCAGATAACCCACAATCGGGGGCAAGCGCAGTCTGGCGGCGATAAGCCCCAAGACAAATGCAACAGACAAACCTACGGCAATGGTCGTTACTAACGGAAGCTGGTCGTGCACGATCTAACCTCTTCATGAGCCTACTCTATTAAGGATAAGGCAAATGGCCCGAATGACAAAGCATAAAGCCCCGGTTACGCCAGCGTGGCCAAGGCCGCACGAACGTCCGAAGAGCCCAATTCGTTCCCTACGCCGTTAGCGCCGTTGCTATAGGGATGAAGCCCATCGTCTGTAACACGCATAGCTGTACCGTTCGTAAGCCAGAAACGCTTGTCCGTGGCATCAAGAATACTAGACAGTTCGACATAGCCTTCAATGTCTATTCCCACCCGCGTTTGCGCCCAGGCGTTGAATTGCAATACTTTCCCGCCTGTATCCCAATCTGTGCCGTTGACCGTCTGCCCTGCCAGCGTTGCCCAGCTGTCGGTGGAATTCGTGCGCGTCAAAAGTCCGGTGCGCAGAATTTTTTGAATGCCGTTTGTCTTCATTTTGGTCCAGATTTCCTGAGCACGGCTTTGACAGGTTGCAAGAGAAGCTCCGGCGTTGATGATGTCATTGGTTAACATTTCGTCAATGCCGCGGTTCGCATAAACGCACCACTCCGCCCATTTGTTGTTGGAACCGGTCATGGCCGACGCATACATGCTGGAAAGCGAAAAATTGCAACTGGGGTACGGATTTGTAAATGACCCGTCATGCATCGCGCGTTGATGAAGTCCCACACCATAAACCCCATTATTTCCAGTGTTCAAATTGTCGTGGCTTCCCATGAGAATGCTGTCGCCCAAACCGAAATAAACAAGCGTCCCAGCATCAACCGGACGTCCAAGAAGAAATGGCGTATGCACACGGTTGGAGCCGCCCGTTGCCGTGCCCGTAAAGGTAAAGGCCCCAGCTGCATTAACTGCGGACGGCGTTGTATCGGCAGGGTTGTACCACTTTTGTTGTGATCCGCTTATTTGGGATTCGAGCGGCAGGTGACTGGGAACAAGATTTCCCGCAACAGGAACACTGCCTCTCCCCTTAATATAGACTGTCGAATTGCGATCGAATTTCGCAAGACCGAACGATGTAGCGAAAACCTCATCCGAAACGATTTTGTTGTCGCCATTGGCAATCAGTTTCGACGATGATCCGCCCCATGT
>QFQB01000160.1 GCA_003241475.1 Micavibrio aeruginosavorus | reverse complement strand
ATCACGCCGATGCGCGCGAACGCGCGCTCGAAGCCTTCAAGGAGACGAAGGCAGAATAATTACAGCGCGAGGATGCGTGCTTGGGATCTCTGTCTGTCCGGATGTAACTCCAGCACCTTGTCCGCGACCTGCAAGACATCGCTGCCGGCAACACTCACGGTCAACGAAGATCCCAGTTGTCTGTCGGCAATACTCCATCCGCGCTGCTGTTCGACCAGCGTGACGGCATCGTTGTATTGAGAGATGCCTGCAAAGGTCATCGTCAGTGTTACAACATCGTCTTTTTTGGAGGTGGAGACAGAGCTCGGCAATAATACCGGCGCCGGAATTTTGGAATAGCTATTCATGTTTACACACCATTTTTTGTTTTAAGGCTGGTTTGTCCAGCTTTTCGTATGAGCACTATTTACCGTAAACCCAACAAAATTCCAAGCATTTTCATGGGTTATCTGGACAGCCATGCAACCAGCACATAGAGTTAAGCAAATTGAGGAAAAACCATGGATTACATTGCCCCGCCGCCCTTGCACCTCGGAGATACCATCGGAATTATGGCCCCGTCTTCGCGCATTGCCCGTGACGATATAGAGGCTTCAAAGACCTTTCTCGAAAGCAAAGGCTATAAGGTCTTGGTCCACCCCCAAACCTACCTCCATGCCGATGCCGAACCCGCTACGCAGTACGCCGGATCGGTAAACGATAAATTGAGCGCGCTTCATGACCTCGCCCGAGATGCCGCCGTCAAGGCCGTGATCTTCGCCACAGGCGGTCAACGCGCCATGACTTTGCTCGATGCCATCGACTACAGCCTTCTGGCGACATTTCCAAAAATCTACATGGGTTTTTCCGATCATACCGTTTTGCTGAATGCCATTGCCGCAAACACCGGCCTTGTGACCTATCACGGCCCGACATTCAAACGCACAACGAAAAATCCTCAAATTGATTTTAATTTGCGATTTCTGGAAGGACGGGAAAAATCCATTCCGCTGCATGGCGCTACATCTTTCAAACACGGCAACGCAAAAGGAAAATTGTTCGGAGGAAATCTCGCTTCCCTGCGCAGTCTTACCAACACGGAACTTTCCATGGCCGACGGCGGCATCTTGTTTTTAGAAGAAATCGGCGAAGAGCTGAGCACCATAGATCGCGATCTTTGCGCGCTCAAACGCCGCGGCCTTCTTCACCGCTTATCCGGATTGATCTTCGGACAGTTTACAGACATGAAAGATACAGGAACACCATTCGGCATGGGCTTATCCGATATTATTGCGGAACACACGGCAGAGCTGGACATTCCTATTCTTGCAAACGCGCCATTTGGACACGATACGGATTTATACGCACTGCCTATTGGCGCAACAGTTACATTGGATGCAAATGCTCGCGTCCTTACCTTAGCGTGACGGAATAAATATCGCCCTGGCGCGTGTAAGACAATTTGTTGTGCTGACTTTGCAACTGTTGCTCGAGTTTTACCAGCTCTTGCGTCGTTTGTGCTGGCGTCTCGACATCGCGGATAATCGACATGGATGCCGTGTTTGCCTGCGCACTGGACGCGCACAAAAAGATCGGCGCACAGAGAAGAGTTGATAATCTTTGGAGGTTTTTGCTTTTGACATTATCGATCAGGCTCCCCCGATCTTCAGACGCAACTATAGTGCCAATAGACTGCTTCATATTTTACTCTCCCTGTTTTAACTGTTTTTATTAATTAATCCGATCCTATCAGAAAACCGAAGCAAACGGTACAAGAATCGAAAAAGCCGCTGTTTCCAGCGGATTTTTAATTAGCGACATTGAAATGATTGCTTTTGTCCCGTCTGCATACCGCCTTCGACATAAGGCGTTTTAGGGGCGTAACATGCCATGTAGGACCATCGGGCGCTTTGCAAAAAAAAGTCTAGATTCATTCCTGTAGAATTGACTTTGCTAAAAACCTTTTCGCCAACGTTATATGTGCCTTCGTTACATCCAGTTCCAAAACTTTCCTTAAAGGAATCTCCAAAGAAAAGCTCTCCCCATTCACGCGCTTCCGAACGATCACAAGAAACAACCACCACAGTTCGCGCCGACCACGACAGCGCCAAATCCAATTTCTAGCTTTTGCCACGTCTTCATAACTTACCTCACTCTCGTGGGGTAAATTGTCATTTATTTATTATACTGTCAACAATATAATTTATATCAATGAAGGGTCAAATTGGCTTGAAACGGCGACTTCGGCAAGGCTTTGCCGAACAACTGGATCTCAAAGAGGATTTTTTTGTGCTCTTCGGGGACTTCGCGGGCGGCCTTCAGGCGTTCATGCATACGGCGAACGGCGTCTGTGCGCCCCTGCTCCATCGCACGTTTAAGGATACTTTTTGCCAGATCGCGGTTCTTGCCATCCATTCTTAATATTTTATTGAAAACAGGTTAAGAAATCAAAAACGCTCCCCCAGAGCCCCTTGTTTTCCGCCGCCTGTCCTATTATACGAAGCCCATGACGTTTGTTGTGACCGACATCTGTATCGCCTGTAAGTACACCGATTGCGTGGAAGTCTGCCCCGTGGACTGCTTCTATGAAGGTGAAAATATGCTCGTCATCAATCCCGATGAATGCATTGATTGCGGCGTGTGCGAGCCTGAATGCCCGATCGAGGCAATTATTCCCGATATCGACCCGCGAGCGGAAAAATTCCTCGCGCTAAACAGGGAATATTCTGAAAAATGGCCAGTCATCACAAAAATGAAGCCCGCCCTGCCCAATGCGGACGCGATGAAAGACAAGAAAAACAAGCTGGAAGAAGACTTTAGCCCAAGGCCCGGCGATGGCGACTAAGAAAAACGCATACAATTCAATGCGTTACGAATAAAGTTGAAAATTAACACTTTTTTAAGTATATTACCCGACATGGTTTAACGATCTGCGGTAATGCCCTGTCTTGGGAAGCCCCTTTTTTGAGGTTGCCCTAAACAGGTCATAATTCTCGTATAAGACAATAATCGTTTTTCCCAACATGGACAAAACACGCCCTCCGGCGAATCCCGGCGCGCGAAAGGTTTTGTCTGAATAACAACAAACAAGAAAAGGTGCAAGCATATGGCGACAGCTGATAACGACAATTTCAAAAAAGGCGATTATGTAGTTTACCCGGCACACGGTGTAGGACTCATCGAAGGTATCGAGACAGCCAAAATCGGCGGTGTCGAAGTGAAATTGTATGCCATCAGCTTTGAAAAAGACCGCATGCGCCTTAAAATCCCCGTCTTCAAAGCCAAGACCTCCGGCCTGCGCCGCCTGTGCACGACGAACCGCATGAAAGA
Organism: Micavibrio aeruginosavorus; assembly: GCA_003241475.1. Taxonomy (GTDB): domain Bacteria; phylum Pseudomonadota; class Alphaproteobacteria; order Micavibrionales; family Micavibrionaceae; genus Micavibrio_A; species Micavibrio_A aeruginosavorus_A. Next base: position 2,083 of record QFQB01000160.1, on the reverse strand, counting down.
CGCCCTGAAAACGCTTCAAGGTAAAGCCCGTATCCGCCGCACCATGTGGTCCCGTCGCGCGGCCGAATACGAAACCAAGATCAATTCGGGCGACCCGATCGCTATTGCTGAAGTTCTGCGCGACCTGAAACGTAGCAACGACGATTCCGAACAGTCCTACTCCGAACGCCAGATTTATCAATCGGCATTGGAGCGTCTGGCCCGTGAAGTTGCCGCCGTTGAAAAAATCGACGAGATCAAGGCCGTGGCCAAGCTCGAAAAGCTTATGGGCGCAAGCATCAAGAAAGCCGCTGAAGCAACCGAAGAGAAAAAGGCCGCTTAAACGCTTTAAAAACTTAAACCTGGGATTAATGACGACATCATTTCCAAGGTCTCCAAACGGGTCGGGCAAGGATTGTCCGGCCCGTTTCCTTTTGACCAACATTCATCTACGCATCCGCGCGCGTTGAAAAAACACGACGAATGGACTGAACAAACAGACCAAGATTAATGATTAGAGTTTTGTCGCCGCCAGCTTAAGCCCCAGCGCAACGAACACGCCGCCGCAAGCACGATCCACCCATTTCGAAGCTTTCAAAAACACGGCGCGGATGCGCGGCGTGGTAAGAACTGTTGCGACAATCGAAAACCAGATCATCGTCATGGCAACGCAGGTCAGGCCATAAATAATCTTCGCCCCTACCGTAATATCGGGGCTTAATATCTGCGTGAACAGCGCAAGGAAAAACAGCGTCGCTTTGGGATTGAACAGATTGGTAATAATGCCGGAGCGTAGCGCTTCCATAGCTGTCATGTCCGCCGCACTCTCTTCGCCTGCCTCCGAAGCCTCGAACCCGTTCGACCGCAACGCCTTGATCCCGACATAGAACAGATACGCCGCACCGATCCATTTCAGGATGTTAAAGACGATCACGGATTGCGAAATGATGATCGCAAGGCCGGCCAGACAATATGTGACGTGGAATCCCACGCCGATACCGAAACCGATGGCGGTAAAGATTCCGGCTTTGCGCGAATATTTCACGGAATTGCGCACGGCCATCACGAAATCCGGCCCGGGCGATATCACCGCCACCGAAAACACCGCGATCAGCAACAGCCAGTTTGAAAAGAAGGGATCCATGAGCGCACGATAACAGACGATCCCGCATTTATCCACAGATCCCTGTGTACGATCGCATATAAGGCTTTTCTAACTCTTCGCAAAAACCGCGACTCTTGGTACGATTGTTTCACTATTCTGGGAACTCCTCCCGCATGGACTCCACCGCTCCGCCAAAGAGGCCGCCCGCCCGTGTGCATGAACGAAACGGACATCCGCTTTACCGCCCTTGGCGCCCCGCGCCGGGTTTGGGCCGTGTCCGCCATCCACGGAGAGCTGGAAAAACTCTACGCCCTGCACGATGCGATTCTTGAACGGTTAAAGCCGGGCGACCGCATTGTCTATCTGGGCAATTACACAGGCTATGGCACGAAGTCGCGTGAAACTCTGGATGAAATCCTCACTTTCCGCCGTTTGGCGCTCGCCCAGCCGGGCATGCAACCTTCGGACATTATCTACCTGCGCGGACGTCAGGAAGATATGTGGCAGAGAATTCTTCAACTTCAATTTACCAACAAACCCGAGCTAACTCTTGGGACATTGCTTACTCATGGATTTGACAGGACGCTGGAGAGTTACGGCATTAACACACACGATGGCATGCGAGCCTGTAAGGAAGGCGTACTGGCCTTGACCCGCTGGACCAACAAGATTCGCGAGGCTATCCGCAAGAATCCGGGCCACGAAATTTTGATGACTCACTACCGCCGCGCCGCCTACACACGTGAAAAAGAGCGGTTTCCTGTGCTTTTTGTGAATTCGGGTATCGATCCCGCACGCAAACTCGAAGACCAAGGCGACTCGCTTTGGTGGTCCGGCGAGGATTTCAACGGCATCACACAGGCGTACGCGCCTTTTGAAAAAGTCATACGTGGGTATGATCCTTCGCAATCCGGCGTACGGCTTAACTGCGTTACCGCCTCCCTTGATGGCGGGTGCGGTTTCGGCGGCTCCCTCGTCTGCGCTGGGCTGAATTCCAGC
>QFQB01000042.1 GCA_003241475.1 Micavibrio aeruginosavorus | reverse complement strand
AAAGCGCTCAATAAAGAGTGCGTTCTAACGCCGCACGAAGGCGAGTTTGCGCGTCTTTTTCCTGATATCGTCGGCCCCAAAGCCATCCGCGCGGAAAAGGCTGCGGAGATGGCGGGTTGCACGGTTCTCATCAAGGGCGCGGACACAGTGATCGCCGACAATGAATCCGAGACCGTTATACAGGAAACGGACGCGCCCTATCTGGCGACGGCCGGATCGGGAGATGTCTTGGCAGGCATGATTACAGGTTTGATTGCGCAAGGCATGCCGTCTTTTAAAGCCGCGTGTGCGGCAATCTATATTCATGCGGAAATGGGCAAGAGCTATGGCGCGGGTCTTGTGGCGAGCGATCTTCCCGACCTGATCCCCTTTGTGCTAAAAGACCTTGTATGAGCATTTCCGCCGAAGAAATTATTTACCAGCACTGCATGGGGCTTTTGAATCCAAACCCCGAATATTATGCGGGAAGGGGAAACGAGCTTGGTGATCTCAACTCCAGTATTCTGGAGTTGCTGTATAGGGGAATATTGAAAGAGAAGGGGGCGTCCGCCGCCAAATCCTTTGTCAACATGGTCAAGAATCTCAAGGACACGAACGCCAAAAATTTTCTGATCGAATATTACAGGCTGGAGCGCAAGGAGTGGAAATACGGCGATCCGGTTTTAAAGGTGCGCGCTGTAAAGGATGGGGACGCGGTAAAAGCGCCCGTCAAACCTCAGCCGGAACCGGATCTCACCAAGGCGCCTTCGAAGCAGGTCAAGCAACCGGTCCGCATGACCGAAGTGCTCAACGCTTTTAAGCGCGGGGCGAATGCCATCGGCCACGATAAGGCGATTACATCGGATTTTCTGGCTAGACACAAAGACGAGGTCGATTCATCGCTCATCAATAGTTCATTCGGCGGGAAATAATTTCATAAAATATGTAGGCCGTGATTATCACATTTTGCGGTGTGATAGGTTAAGACTTGAGGCTGGTATGGGTTTTTGGTCGAAGGAATCCTTCGAGCCGATAAAATCCTGATAGGTCGTCAATCTGATCTCGCCGGCGGAGGCAATATCCGATTCCGAAAAGCCGCGTTCGGGTTTTTGTGTCGCCGCGCGTATTTCGGAGCGGTGCCAGAGATCGGCATCTTCCGCGTTCTCGAACCCGTCGCGCCAGACAAGCTGGCTTTTTTGTCCTTCACCGCGCCAGCAGACGACGCCATCAAGCATCAAGGATGTGTTGAATCCGTTCTGTCTGCCGCCAATCGCGCTTTCAAGACAGCAAACGGAACCGACCGCGCCGAATGTCGCGATGTTATCCGCATTCATGTCTTTCATATGTTCGCCGAAATTTTTATGTGCGGCGTTGATGCGCGGCATGGCTTCTACAGGGATTCCCGCATCGACGCGGTCTTTTTCCGATGTGGCAAAGGCGTTGAAGGCAGGCTTGGTTAGGACGCCCTCATTCTGACGCGGGCCGTATGCGTTTATGAATCTATCGAAGATTTCTTTGTTGGGTATTTCTTCCGGTTTTGCATCAGGCGCGACGGCATAAAAGCCCATGGCTTTGAATTCTTCCGGGGCGCGTTTGGCAGAGGTGTTTCCGGAAGGCGGGTGAAATTCCGTATTGTTGTGATGGTCTACCGTGGCCCATGCGATGGGAATCTGTCTATGGCGCATGTCCTTGATCTGTTCGCCTAGCGAGGACAGGTAGTTGGCGGCGTCTTCAGGGGCCATATGACGGATACAGCCCAATTGGACATCGACGATCAGGGCCGCGTTACCGCTTGCGGGGATGACGCCGCCGGCGGCATTGAAGTGGTGGTTTGTGTCTGGTGTCGCGGACATGGTCCAAGTATGCCAAAAATATTTTAGTTATGTCAAAAAATAGGCGATTGCTTTCGTTAAAAACTCCTTGGATTTACGAGGGGTTTGGGTTAAAACCGCGCGTCTGGGCGGATTCCGCCGGATAATGTGTTTGCGGGTATGGCGAAATTGGCAGACGCACCAGATTTAGGTTCTGGCGGGGAGACCCGTGGGGGTTCAAGTCCCTCTACCCGCACCATCAAGATTAAAGAAAAACATTAGGAAAACCATGCAAGTTAAAGATATCAAATCCGAAGGCCTGAAAGTCGAAATCGAAGTTACGGTTCCTGCCAACGACATTAAGAAAAAGCAGGAAGTGAAGCTGAAGGAAGTCGGCAAGACGGCCAAACTGCCTGGTTTCCGTCCCGGCAAAGTGCCGATGAAAATGCTTGAACAGAAATACGGCCGCGCTGTGATGGGCGAGGTTCTGGAACTGGTCGTCAATGACGCCACCGCGAAAGTCCTTAAAGACAAAAACATCCGTCCCGCGATGCAGCCAAAAATTGAAGTCAAAGAATTCGACGAAGGCAAAGATCTAGTTTTCAACATGCAGTTGGAAACGCTTCCTAAAGTAGAAGTTATGGACCTTAAAGGCCTCAAGCTGACCCGCCCGGTGGCCAAAATGGATGCAAAATCCATCGACGAGACTCTGGAGCGTATTGCGTCCAACAACCGCACGACGCAACCTGTCGAGGGCCGCGCGACGAAGAAGGGCGATATTGCCGTCATCACGTTCCATGGCCGCACGGCGGACGATAATGTTCAGCATGAAGGGATGCACGCGCATGGCGTTGAGCTTGAACTCGGTTCGGGCCGCTTCATTCCGGGATTCGAAGACCAGTTGATCGGCAAGAACGCCGGTGAAACGATTGAAGTAAAAGTAACATTCCCTGCTGATTACGGCGCGGCCGAACTGGCGGGTCGTGACGCGATCTTTGACACGGTCATCGAAGCCATCAACGAAGCGGCTCCGGCCAAGGTTGATGATGAGCTTGCCAAGAAGCTGGGTATGGAAGACGAAAAGGCCCTTCGCGCCGCTGTCGAGCAGCAGATGAACGCCGAATACGAAAATCACAGCCGCATGAAGCTGAAGCGCCAGCTTCTTGATATTCTGGATGAAAAACATGACTTCGAAATTCCCGAAGGCATGGTGTCGGCGGAGTACGACGGCATCTTGAAGCAGATCGAACAAGAACGCGCGGCCAATCCTGCGGAGAACGGTCCGACTCTCTCTGACGAAGAAAAAGAAGAGCTGCAACTGATCGCGCAGCGCCGCGTCCGTCTGGGCTTGATCCTGTCCGAAGTCGGCACGGCCAACAAGGTCACCGTCAACGACAAGGAAATCCAGCGTGCGGTTATTGCGGAAGCGCAGAAATATCCGGGCTATGAAAAGCAGGTCTTTGAATACTACCAGAAGAACCGCGGCGCGCTAGATATGCTCCGCGCCCCTATCTTCGAAGAAAAAGTCGTGGAGCTGATCTTCAAGGACGCTGCCATCACGGACAAGGAAGTTTCCATCGAGGAACTGACCAAGGAAGAGGACGACATCGAGCTGAAAGGCGCGAAGAAGAAAGAAAAGGCCGAGAAAAAGCCCGCGGCCAAGAAAACCAAAAAAGACGAATAATTCACGATCATCCCGCCGCATGGCGGGATTTTCACTTTTAACCGAGTATTAGGAGTTTTCTTGATGAAAAATATAACGTCCAAATTTGTCTCAGCCGCCGCATTGGTGGGGACTGGTGCAATGGGACTGGCGTCTTGCGGGGCGCCGGCCGATCACCGCGAAAAGGAGCAAGCGGTTGCCAAAAGCCCAGCTGTTGTTCCTGTTTGCCAGATAGAGGCCGATCTTCGAACATCGACTGTGACCCTTGATTTTGCTGTTATGATCAAGAATGAGGCGAATAGCGTCCGGTTTCCTTTGCCTACGGCATGCCCGAATATCAAGAGTTTGAGTGAAGGAGATTCCATTTCGGGCGGCTTCCGTCAGGGATCGTTTTTGGCAACAGGCTCATTAAGCGGGATCGATTTGAGCGTTAAAAGCGTCCCAGAGAATATGTTGCTGGATGATAAAACACGTTGCGCCATCCAGTTGGATGTGCGCGAGAGTCATATTTCCCTTGATATAACCGATCATCTGAAAGACTCGTTGAACAAACAATCCTTTAATTGGGAAGTTTCAAAACCAGTTTATGATCAGCTTAAGGTAGGACAGGATCTGGTCAAAGACGGGTTCAAGGCGGGATCGTTTTTGGCGCGGGGCGTTGTCAGTAGCTGGCATGTGGATGTGAGCGCGAAGCGGGGCTGTGCGCCCGCCGTGGGTTAAGGAGATAAACGAAATCATTTATAGGATCTTGTTGCCGTGTATGCCGAAATAAAACCTTACGATGAAGGCTTTCTGGATGTCGGCGATGGGTACAGCCTTGCCTATGGCCGGTTCGGCAATCCGGGCGGGCCGAAGATCATTTATCTGCATGGCGGGCCGGGGGCAGGGTGCGCATGGAACGAGTACCGTTATTTCGATCCATCCTATTATGACGTGGTTTTGTTCGATCAGCGCGGATCGGGGAAAAGCGTGCCTTTGGGCGAAAGAAAGGCGAATTCGACAGACTGTCTCGTCGGCGATATTGAAAAGCTCAGGACATATTTCGGCTACGATCGCTGGATTGTTGCGGGCGGGTCGTGGGGATCGTGTCTAGCCATGGAATATGCCGCAAAGCATGCAGACCGTATTGACCGCATGCTTTTGCGCGGGATTTTCTTTGGCGATAAGGAAGGGGCGGAATATATCCCCGAAGGCGATGCGTATACGCGGGATAATGTCTGGTTCCGAGAGTATGAGGCGCTGGTCCCCGATGATTTAAAGGAAAAAAGCCTTAGCTACGCTTATTACGAGATGCTGGACAGGGGCGAAAATCTGGCCATGGAAGCGGCAATCCGGTTCAATCGCTGGAATGCGTCGCTGGCGACGAGCATCCCGCGTGTGGACTTGATCGAGGAAGTTGAAGAAAATCTTGCCGAAACGCTGGCCAATTCACGCATGTATTTCCATTTCGCCGTAAATGAGTTTTTTCATCAGAAACGCGAACGGCTTCTTGATGTCATGAAAAATTTCAAAGGGGCGGTCGATATCGTGCATGGGCGGCAGGATTATATCTGTTCCGTCGAGAATGCGTATCAACTGGATGCTGTTTGCCCAAACAGCCATCTGCATGTGATCGAAAATTGCGGGCACAGTATGGCCGAACCCTTGTTAAAAGAAGCTTTTGTCCGGATTTCGGATGGGTGGAAACTGGCCGTCTAGCCATATTACGGAATATTCTCGTTTTTCATTTCCCCTTGAACTAAGCTCGTGTGGGGGCTAGGTTTGTCTTGTGATTCAAACCCGTTCAGAGAGATAACGCACGCCATGAGCATGTTCCCAAAAGACCGCGACCCCGTTGATATTTATCAAAACTACCTCGTCCCGACCGTGATCGAGCAGACGAACCGCGGCGAGCGCGCTTTCGACATTTATTCGCGTCTTTTGAAGGAGCGCATCATCTTCCTGACCGGTCAGGTGGAAGATGGTGTTTCGGCCGTAATCTGCGCGCAGTTGCTGTTCCTTGAATCGGAAAACCCCACGAAAGATATCTCGTTCTACATCAATTCCCCGGGCGGTGTAGTAACGTCCGGTATGGCGATGTACGACACGATGCAATACATCAAGCCTGCCGTATCCACCGTCTGTATCGGCCAAGCGGCTTCCATGGGCTCGTTGCTTTTGACCGCCGGTGCGAAAGGCAAGCGTTACTCTTTGCCGAATTCCCGCATCATGATCCACCAGCCATCTGGCGGCGCGCAAGGTCAGGCGACCGACATCGAAATTCAGGCGAAGGAAATCCTGCGTCTTCGCGCCAATTTGAACAACATCTACGTCAAGCATACGGGCCGCAAACTCGCAGACATTGAAAAGGCCATGGAGCGCGATAACTTTATGTCCGCCGAAGAGGCCAAGAAATTCGGCCTGATCGACGAAGTCGTGGAAGACCGTACAGCCGTTGAAGGTACGAAAAAGCCAGCCTGACCCAAACCTTAACCTTTTGTGGTGAGATGGCCCGTTTTTTACGGGCGGTTTGGCTGTTTTCCGCAGGCCGTACGTCTTGAAATGTTAACCAATGGCCTCCATGTCATATGGTACAATGAGTAAATACGCCGGACACATGCAGGGGCATCATCAGGCCAGAATAAGGATAAGAAAACATGCTGGGTACTATTGCCAAGGATAAGGATGCTTACGCGGTTCTGCCGCTTCGGGATATCGTTGTGTTCCCTCACATGATCGTTCCGCTGTTTGTGGGGCGCGAGAAATCGGTCAAGGCCTTGGAATCCGTCATGCAGGAATCGAAAAAGATTCTGCTGGTGACGCAAAAATCCCCATCCGAAGATGACCCGACCTCCGAAGACATTCATCGCATCGGCACCGTCGGTACCATCCTTCAATTGCTGAAGCTTCCCGACGGAACTGTGAAAGTTCTGGTCGAAGGCGTGGAACGCGTGCAGATCACGGATTTCACGGCGCGTCCCGATTTTATCGAAGCCTATGTCGCGCCGATGAAAGACGAGGCGGTGAAGGGCGAGGAGCTTGAGGCGCTGGCGCGCGCCGTCGTGGCGCAGTTCGAGCAGTATGTGAAGCTCAACAAGAAAATCCCGCCCGAGGTCATCGTTTCGGTCAACCAGATCGAAGAGCCGTCGAAGATGGCGGACACGATTGCTTCGCACTTGTCCTTGAAGATCGAAGAAAAGCAGGAATTGCTGGCGCTGGCGAATTCGGCCGACCGCCTTGAAAAAATCTACGGCTTCATGGAAGGCGAGATCGGCGTTCTTCAGGTTGAAAAACGCATCCGCAACCGCGTGAAACGCCAGATGGAAAAAACGCAGCGCGAGTATTATCTGAACGAACAGATGAAAGCGATCCAGAAAGAGCTGGGCGAGGGCGAGGACGGTCTCGACGAGCTTGGCGAACTGGAAAAACGCATCAATGAAACGCGCCTTTCCAAAGAGGCGCGCGAAAAAGCCAAGGCCGAAGTTAAAAAACTTCGCCAGATGAGCCCTATGTCCGCCGAAGCCACGGTGGTGCGCAATTACCTTGATTGGGTATTGTCCGTGCCATGGGACAAGCGTAGCCGCGTTAAAAAGGATATCAAGGCGGCCAAGAAAATTCTCGATACCGACCATTACGGTCTGGAAAAGGTCAAAGAACGCATTCTCGAATATCTTGCTGTGCAGCAGCGCACGGGCAAGGTGAAGGGTTCTATTCTTTGCCTCGTCGGTCCTCCGGGCGTTGGTAAAACATCGCTGGGTCAATCTATTGCAAAAGCCACGAACCGTAATTTTGTGCGTATGAGTCTCGGCGGCGTGCGCGACGAAAGCGAAATCCGCGGCCACCGCCGCACTTATATAGGCGCCCTTCCCGGCAAGATCATTCAAGGCATGAAGAAAGCCAAGACTTCGAACCCGCTCTTCTTGCTCGACGAGATCGACAAGCTGGGTTCCGACTGGCGCGGCGATCCGTCTTCGGCGTTGCTGGAGGTTTTGGATCCCGAGCAAAATGAAAAGTTCAACGATCATTATCTGGAACTTGATTACGATCTGTCCGATGTGATGTTTATCTGCACGGCCAACAGTTTGCGCATGCCGCAGCCGTTGCTGGACCGTATGGAGATCATTCGTCTGGGCGGCTACACGGAAGATGAAAAAATCCAGATCGTGCGCCAGCACCTTCTTGAAAAACAAATCAAGATGGCGGGCTTGAAGCGTGGGGAGTTGGTCGTGAGCGACCTGGCTATTCGCGACTTGATCCGGTTTTATACCCGCGAAGCAGGGGTTCGTTCGCTGGAACGCGAAATCGCCAATCTGTGCCGCAAAGCCATCAAAGAAATTTTGATGAAGGGCAAGGAGAAGGTTTCCGTGACTCCGGGCAATCTGGAGAAATATGCGGGCATCCGCAAGTTCCGCTTCGGTGAGGTGGATGAGCAAGACCGCATCGGTATTGTCTCTGGCTTGGCATATACGGAGTTCGGCGGAGATCTGTTGTCCATCGAAGCCGTGACTATGCCGGGCAAAGACGGCAAGGTTTCCACAACGGGTAACTTGAAAGACGTGATGAAAGAATCCATTACGGTGGCTGAGATGCTTATCAAGTCTCGTGCCAACAAATTCGGGATCGATTTCGAAGTCTTGAACAAAACCAACGTGCACGTTCACGTGCCTGAAGGGGCGACACCGAAAGATGGTCCATCCGCTGGTGCGGCCATGACGACGGCGATTATCTCGGCGCTAACGGGGATCGAGGTCCGCAAGGACATCGCCATGACCGGCGAGATCAACCTGCGCGGTTACGTCACTGAAATCGGTGGTTTGAAAGAGAAGTTACTGGCGGCGCACCGCGGGGGTATCCGCAAGGTTTTGATCCCCAAAGACAACGCCAAAGACCTGCCGGACATCCCAGACAAGGTGAAAAAGGGCCTTCAGATCGTTCCCGTGAATACGATCGAGGAAGTTTTGAGCCATGCATTGGTCAGAATTCCTGAGCCTTTTGAACCGGTTAAGTCGGATATCGACGGAATTGAGCCAAAAACGGCAGAAAATAAGGGAGAAGGCGTAATTCGCCATTGAGTCCCGTCTAAAAACGGCCTAGAACAGAGTCGTTCGAAACCAAGGAAACTCTAGGGTTGTAGCCCTTTTGAGCCCTTATTTCGAACAGGTGTTCGGGCCGTTTTTACATGCCCGGTTTTTATAAATTAATGCTCAAAAGGGGATACCCATGAACAAAGCAGACCTTATCGAATACGTAGCCAAAGAAGCCGAACTGACCAAAGCCGACGCGCAAAAAGCCGTTGAAGCTGTTTTCGGCGGCATCACGGCTACCCTGCAAAAAGGCATCGAAGCACGCTTCGTCGGCTTCGGTACTTTCAACGTATCCAGCCGCGCCGCCACGACGGGCCGCAACCCACGTACGGGCGAAGCCATCAAGATCCCGGCTTCCAAACAAGCCAAATTCAAAGCCGGTAAGGAACTGAAAGACGCCGTTAACAAGTAATTGTTCCGGCCAGAAGCCATTAAAAGCCCCGCAGGAATGCGGGGTTTTTTATTCGTTTACCCCCTATTTTTGAGGTTGCAAAAGGGGGGATCAATCTGTATCAATACCCCTCACGCGAAAGCGGGCGTTTAGCTCAGTGGTAGAGCGCTTCGTTTACACCGAAGATGTCGGGAGTTCGACCCTCTCAACGCCCACCATTTCCCCTCATGGATATTGCTGGTACGATCTGGGACATGAAATATGTCCTGATCCTTCTTTGCCTTCTCATGGCATCGCCCGTACATGCGCAAGAACAGCGTGAACCTCTTAAAAAAGAAAAACAACGTCAGCCTAATGTGGAAATCTGGCTACCGCCGGAATTCCAAAGCTCCGAGCAAAAATGGCCGCTGATTATTTTTTCGCACGGCTTTGGCGGGTGCGCGAAGGAAACAGGTTTCTTGATGTCCTATCTGGCCGAAAGTGGTTACATCGTCATCGCGCCGGATCATGGGGATGCGCGGTGCGATCGCGGGGCCGGTAGCGTGGGGCTGGTGCAGCCTTTACGGGCAGGCGCGATGGATTGGCCGGAAAAACCTTTTCGCAATCCTGAGGCGTGGACGGATAAAACGGAGGCGGATCGCCGCGACGATGTGTTGTTTGCGCTATCGTCCATGCTCGATGACCGCCAATATAAAAACTATGTCGACACCGATAAAATCGGGCTGATTGGCTATTCGCTGGGTGGATACACAGTAATGGGGCTTACAGGAGCTTGGCCATCGTGGAAGGACAAGCGGTTTAAAGCGGCATTGGTTTTATCGCCCTATGCGGCACCATTTTTAAAGAAAAACACGATCAAGAACATTGGTGTTCCGGTCATGTATCAAGGAGGAACGCGCGATATGGACTTAACGCCGCTTATGAAGCGCAGGGGCGGCGTGTATGATTCAACGCCGTCGCCCAAATATTTCATTGAATATGAAGGCGCCGGTCATCTGTCCTTTACCGAGCTGGAAAAGTCCTATCAGCCGCTGATCGATAAGACGGCGCTGGGTTTTTTTGACAAATACCTGAAAGGCAAGGATATCGTGATTGATGAGGCGAAGACGCCAAAGGTTGCGGATTTCCGCAAAGACGAAGGGGGCGGAAAGCCTGTTTCCAAGGGAAACGGACTTAAGCCTTGAAGCTTTCACGGGCGCTTTGCAGATCGCGGATCATGGAAATGATGTGGGCGTCGCGCGCGTTGAATTCGCTTTCGGTCAGGTCGATTGTCATGTCTGGCACTCCTAATAAACAGATTTGATTTTTATGTGATTGTACTTTGGTAGGCAAAAACGGCGGAAATCGTCACGAAATAAGAAATCTTTCGGGCACTTCGTAACAATTCAGTGCAAGGAAAATGCCACAGCACTCTTAAAAAGAGATTAAAGGCATAAAAATTCCGGAACTTTTTTGATATTCATCGAAAGCGCCGGATCGGCTATAAAGCAAAAAGCGCAAGAGAAAATAGGGAGAGCATAATGATTATCGGCGTACCAAAAGAGATTAAAGCGCAAGAACATCGTGTCGGGCTGGTTCCGGCCAGCGTGCGGGAGTTTAAATCCCATGGGCACGAGGTGTTGATTGAAACGGGCGCAGGCGCGGGCATCAATTTTACCGATGCTGATTATGAAGCCAGCGGCGCTGTCATCATCGAGACCGCCACGGAAATTTTTGACCGGGCGGACATGATCATCAAGGTTAAGGAACCTCAGGAATCCGAATGCAGCATGCTCCGCAAGGGGCAGGTCTTGTTCACTTATCTGCATCTGGCGGCTGATCCGGCGCAGGCGAAAAACCTAATGGAATCGGGATGCATCGCAATTGCCTACGAAACGGTGACGGGACCTGGCGGGCGCCGCTTGCCGTTGCTGGAGCCTATGAGCGAGATCGCGGGGCGTTTGTCGATCCAAGTTGGCGGAGCCTATCTTTTGAAACATCTGGGCGGCCGCGGACGCTTGATCGGCGGATCGCCCGGTGTGGAACCTGCCAATGTCGTTGTGCTTGGCGGCGGCGTATCCGGTTATCACGCGGCGGATATGGCGGTAGGGATGCAGGCCAATGTGGTCATCCTTGAAAAAAGCCATGACCAGATTCGTATTCTCGACCGTCATTTCGGATGCAAAGCGCGGGTTATCCAATCCTCGCAAGATGCGATCGAGCGTTACGTGCTGGATGCCGATCTCGTTGTCGGCGCGGTTCTGATTCCTGGTGCCAGCGCCCCAAAGCTGGTGACTAAGGAGATGGTCAAGAAAATGCGCCCGGGATCGGTTTTGGTCGATATAGCCATCGATCAGGGCGGTTGCTTCGAAACCAGTCATCCGACGACCCATTCCAATCCGGTTTATACGGTAGACGACGTCATCCATTATTGCGTTGCCAATATGCCGGGCGCGGTGCCGATGACATCGGCACAGGCGCTCAACAACGCTGTTTTACCCTATGCGCTGGCGATTGCCGACAAGGGGTGGAAAAAGGCGCTTTCGGACGATGCGGGCCTGCGGGCGGGTCTGAATGTCTGTAATGGCCATATTACCTATGCAGGGGTGGCGGAATCCCTGAAACTGCCGCTTACGGAGGCTTCGGCGGCGATCGGGGCGTAATTAGCGCAAAAATCGTCCCAAAACCATTTGACAGGGGGCGGCGGTACGGGCTATTTAACCCCCACGCTTTTGAGCGGGTGTAGTTCAGTTGGTTAGAACGCTTCCCTGTCACGGAAGAGGTCGCGGGTTCGAGTCCCGTCACTCGCGCCATTTATTAAATGGTTGTTTTATTTAAAGCACTTAGGCAGTAAAATGATCCCCTCGAAACAGGGGATTTTTTTTTATGGCGATTTCAAAAGACTGGTGGCGCGGCGCCGTCATGTATCAGATCTATCCACGGAGCTTCAAGGATACGAACGGGGATGGGGTCGGGGATCTGAAGGGGATCACGGAAAAGCTGGAGTATGTGGCAGGTCTGGGCGTGGACGGCATCTGGATATCGCCCTTTAAAAAATCGCCGATGAAGGATTTCGGCTATGACGTATCCGATTACTGCGATATCGATCCGTTGTTCGGGACGATGGATGATTTTCGTGCGCTTTTGAAAAAGGCGCACAGCTTGAACCTCAAAATTCTCGTTGATATGATTTTCAGCCATACATCGAACGAGCACCCGTGGTTTCAGGAAAGCCATAAGAGCCGCGACAATCCCAAAGCCGATTGGTACGTTTGGGCTGATCCCAAAGAAGACGGCAATCCGCCCAACAACTGGGTGTCCGTGTTCGGCGGATCGGCGTGGCAGTACGATTCATGGCGCGGCCAGTATTACCTGCATAATTTTCTGACCGAGCAACCTGATCTGAACTTCCACAATCCGGATGTTCAAAAGGCCATTCTTGATGTCGCCAAATTCTGGCTCGATTTGGGTGTGGACGGTTTGAGGCTCGATGTCATCAACTTCTGCTTCCACGACAAGGAATTGCGCGACAATCCGGCCAAGAGCAAAGAAGACAATCCTTTGGCAACGCAATTGACGTTTCCCGATCCGTATTCGATGCAAAAGCATGTCTATGATAAATCGCGTCCTGAAAATCTGGAATTCATCAAAAAACTGCGCGCGCTGACGAACCAATATCCCGGCGTGATGACGCTGGGGGAGATCGGCGATGATCATCCTGTCGAGCGCGCGATCGAATATGTCAGCGGATCGGATAAACTCAACACATGTTACGGCTTTGCGCTGGTGACGGCAAAAGCAAAGAGCGCCTCGGCGATCCGTACGGCGATTGAAGAATTCGAATCCAAGGGCAAGGATATCGCATGGCCATCGTGGGCCTTTTCGAACCATGACACGATCCGTGCGGTCAGCCGCTGGGCAGGGGACTACGATCAAGACCCGCGCATCGCAAAAATGCTGATCGCGCTTTTGACAAGTTTGCGCGGGACGGCCTTTGTCTATCAGGGCGAAGAGCTGGGTTTGCCGGAAACGAAACTTGCGTTCGAGGATATCAAAGACCCGTGGGGCAAGTATCTTTATCCAAAATGGCAGGGGCGTGACGGGTGCCGTACGCCGATGCCGTGGGGTAGCGTCGGTCTGAATTTTGGATTTGGTGAGGGGCAGCCATGGCTTCCCATGAACAAGGATCATGGCTCTCTGGCGGCGGATGTTCAGACGGCCGATCCGCAATCCACACTTTCCTTTGTCAAAGTCTTCTTGAAATGGCGGAAGGGCCAAGAGGCGCTGGTGATGGGGGATATCGTCTTTTTTGAAACTGGGACGGACGAGGTGTTAGGTTTCAGACGATCTTTAGAGGGGCAGACCTTTGTATGCTTGTTCAATTTTGCGGATGCTTCACGCACGATTTCTTCGTCAGAAGTTGGCAAAAATGAGCCATCTTTCCTTTGGGACGGACTTACGGGTGATGTAAGAGACGGGCAGGTTACTTTGCCTCCCTTTGGTTTTGTCATAAGTTAACAGTTGAGAGTCGTTTTCATTTGGATTTATCAGGCTTAAAATCTTGATAATGCGGCTATATGAGACTTTACACTGTTGGCGGTCAGGCGTATTTATGACGCATGGCATCAAACGAATTCCTTCTTAATTACTTGCCCATCCTCGTTTTTATCGTGATCGCAGCAGCGGTTGCGGCTGTTGCGGCGGTATTGCCGCTCGTGGTGGCCAAGCAAAAACCCGATCCTGAAAAATTGTCTGCTTACGAATGCGGCTTCGACGCGTTCGACGACGCACGCCACAAATTCGATGTGCGTTATTATCTCGTCGCTATTCTGTTCATCATCTTCGATCTTGAAGTCGCGTTCTTGTTTCCATGGGCTGTGACACTTGGAAAAATCGGCATGTTCGGTTTCTGGTCGATGGTAACCTTCCTCGGCATTCTTACCGTCGGGTTTATCTATGAATGGAAAAAAGGCGCGCTGGATTGGGAATAAGACATGAGCCACGATAGAAAAGTCATAACCGCGCCAGCCGCGCCACTTATTACCAACGTTCCGATGCCTCCGGCTTCGACGCAGGATGTCGTGCCGGCCGCGATCAACAAGCACATCGAAGAGAAGGGATTCCTTCTTACCTCCGCGGATAAATTGTTCGACTGGGCGCGTACGGGGTCTATTTGGCCGATGACGTTCGGTCTAGCCTGTTGCGCCGTGGAGATGATCCATTCCTATATGAGCCGTTATGACCTTGACCGTTTCGGCATTATTCCGCGTCCATCTCCGCGTCAATCCGATGTCATGATCGTAGCCGGAACGCTGACCAACAAAATGGCGCCCGCGCTTCGCAAAGTGTACGACCAGATGCCCGAGCCGCGCTGGGTGATCTCGATGGGATCTTGCGCGAATGGCGGTGGTTACTATCACTATTCTTATTCCGTTGTACGTGGTTGCGACCGTATTGTTCCTGTCGATATCTATGTTCCCGGCTGTCCGCCGACCGCCGAAGCCCTGGTGTACGGACTTCTCCAGCTTCAGAAAAAAATCCAGCGTGAAGACACGCGTATCGCGAGGTAGTCTATGTCCGCCGATGAAAAAATGCTGGTGCTGGCCAATTACATTCAGGAAAAATTCTCGGGTCTGATCGAGAGCGCGGAATTTCAAAAAGATGAGCTTTGCCTGATCTCCAAGCGCGAGAGCATTGTTCCTTTGCTGACGGCTTTGCGCGATGATCCTCAGTGTCTGTTCAAGCAGCTGGTCGATATTTGCGGCGCAGATTATCCCGAGCGCCCGCTTCGTTTCGACGTGGTTTATAATCTGCTCTCGCTCAAGCACAACGCGCGCATCCGCGTCAAAGCCAGAACGGATGAAAATACGCCTGTTGATTCCGTCGTCGGCGTATTCAGCTCTGCGATTTGGTTCGAGCGCGAGACGTGGGATTTGTTCGGCATTTATTTTTCGAACAATCCGGATTTGCGCCGTATTCTCACCGATTACGGTTTCGAAGGGCATCCGCTTCGCAAGGATTTCCCGCTTACGGGGTATGTCGAGCTTCGCTATGACGAGGAACTGCGCCGCGTGGTGTATGAGCCTGTGAAATTGACACAGGATTTCCGGGCATTCGATTATACGTCTCCATGGGAAGGCATGACCGATATGCAATTGCCCGGCGATGAAAAGGGAAGCATTCCGCTTGGCTGGACGGCTGTAAAAAAAGAGGTTCTGTAATGTTAACAGTAGAATCTATGTTGAAGGTATTCAAACAACAGAGCGCGTTCGGTGAAACGGGCAAACATGTTCATGGGCGTGGTGTAGAGCGTGCCGATGGAAGCTACAGCGACGAAGTTCCTCGTAGTGTGGAAAAACAAGATAAAACTGGCATGGGGCCGAAATAATGGCACAAGCAAAACAAAATCTGATCGAGCCATCCGCCGCGACGGAGATCAAACCCTACACGATGAACTTTGGGCCGCAACACCCTGCGGCGCACGGTGTTCTTCGTCTGGTGCTTGAAATGGACGGCGAGGTTGTCGAACGTGCGGACCCGCATGTGGGGTTGCTTCACCGCGGCACCGAAAAGCTGATCGAATACAAAACCTATACGCAGGCGACGCCGTATTTTGACCGCCTCGATTATGTGTGCCCGATGAATCAGGAGCATGCCTTTGCGCTGGCGGTTGAAAAGCTACTGGGCATTGCTGTACCCGAGCGCGGACAATATATCCGCGTTCTGTTCGCC
>QFQB01000041.1 GCA_003241475.1 Micavibrio aeruginosavorus | reverse complement strand
GAAAGCGCGTGCTCATCCCTTATTCCCAATTACCAGACGATCACAACGGATGAGCAAAAGGCCGAAGCGCTCGCCATCGCCCGTCTTGAATGCCATTACTTCCGCAATGAAAAGCTCTCGTCTGAAAAAAGCCTGCTCCGTCAGGTTGATAGATTCCGAGCCATTCCCTCTATCATCATTCATGGCCGATACGATATCATTTGCCCCCTTTCCACCGCCTATCGCCTGCACCAGCTCTGGCCAGAAGCCGACTATGTGGTGGTGCCGGACGGCGGCCATTCCTCCATGGACCCCGCCATCCGTTCGCGCTTGATCGAGGCAACGGAAAATGCGAAAACGCTCTACAAATAAAGGAGAACGACCCATGTCTTTTAAAACGCTTCAGGATTTCGACCTCAAAGGCAAACGCGTTCTCGTGCGCGCGGACCTCAACGTACCGGCCAAGGACGGCAAGGTCACGGATACCACCCGCATCGACCGTTTAAAGCCAACTATCGACTACCTAACCTCTAAGGGTGCAAAGACGGTTCTCCTCTCCCACTTCGGCCGTCCGAAATCTTCGGCAGACACGGAATTCTCCCAAGCCTTCCTCGCACCTGTTTGCGAAAAGAGCTGGGGCGTAAAAGTCGCCTTCGCCAAAGACTGCATCGGCGACGAAGCCGCAAAAGCCGTGTCCTCCATCAAAGACGGCGAAATCGTTCTGCTGGAAAACGTCCGTTTTCATGCAGGAGAAGAAAAGAACGATGCCGGCTTTACGGCTGAACTTGCCAAGCTCGGCGATATCTATGTGAACGATGCCTTTTCCGCCGCGCACCGCGCGCATGCGTCTACCGAAGGACTGGCGCACCGCCTGCCGACAGCCGCCGGCTTTTTGATGGAAGCTGAATTGAACGCGCTGAATGACGCGCTGGAATCGCCAAAGAAGCCCGTCATCGCTATTGTGGGCGGCTCGAAAATTTCAACCAAACTTTCGGTGCTGAACAACCTCGTCAAGAAAGTGGATTATCTTTTTCTTGGCGGCGGCATGGCGAACACGTTCCTCGCTGCCAAAGGCGTTGAAGTCGGAAAATCCCTGTGCGAGCGCGACATGATAGAGGAAGCCAAAACCATTCTGGCCACATGCGAAAAAGCTGGTTGCGAATTGCTGTTGCCGATCGACCGCGTCTGCGTGACGAAGTTCGGTGAAAACGCGCCGTTTGAAATCCGCAAGACCGAAGCGATGCCCGCCGAAGAAGAAGCCGTCGATGTCGGACCGGAAACCATCGAGATGCTTGAAGACATTTTGTCCGGCTGCAAGACCGCACTGTGGAACGGCCCGATGGGCGTGTTCGAAGTCAAACCCTTTGATCGCGGCACCAACGATCTGGCCCGCGCCGTGGCAACGCTCACAAAATCCGGTAGCCTTGTATCCGTGGCGGGCGGCGGCGACACCGTCTCTGCGCTCGAAAACGCAGGCGCCGCGGATGATTTCACTTATATCTCCTCCGCTGGCGGCGCCTTCCTCGAATGGCTCGAAGGCAAAGAGCTTCCCGGCGTTGCGGCCCTTTCCGCCTATAAAGCGGCCGCCTAAATACCCGTTGAATGCAAAAACATCGGCCCTCGTTTTTTAAGCGAGGGCCGTTTTATTTTACTTGGAGGTAAAAATCTCTAGTTCCGGCTGTTCGCCAATATTTTACGGGCGTCTTCCGGATTTATTTCATCGTACATCGTCATGATGCGCGTTAGTTCTTTGTGGCTGACAACGCGTTTCGTGGCGGAGCGGAAACGGTCGGTCAACAAGAACAGACTTACGAAATCCGCTTTGGGAATATCTTTGGCACGGCAGGCAAGCGCAAGCCCCTTGCCCGTTTCCTGACGCATCATCGCTTTGACCGTATCCATAGGCAGGCCGCAATAAACAGCGAACTGCGCAACGAATGTCGAAAGCTGGCCGCGGCGTAGCGTGGCAACGATGCCGGCGAATTTCAACTCGCCGCGTTTTTGTTGTGTATGAGCCGCCGCCAGAAGATCGTCTGTTTCCGAACGATGATAGTTCGGCGTCGCGACTTCCAGCGCAATATCGTCGAGCATCGCAAGAACCGGCTTGGCGCCGATGCCAAAGCGCGCACTCAAATTCTTTTTCAATTCGTCGCTGACGAATTCATACAGCTTTCCGGCGATGTCTTGCGGCAGATCTTCGCGGGTCAACAACGGGCGGGCGAGCTTGTCTTGCCCCTTGGCCATGTCGGAGAAAATCTCGTACGCGTGTTCTGTCAGATTGATGCCGTCGTTTTCAGCCAGCGTTACGGCGATTTTAAAATCCTTCGTGTCGGCCAGCATATTAATAAGGCTTGCGCTCAAACCCTCGCGTTGCGCGATAGCGCGTCCGTGCGTTACCCCTTGGGCTTGGAGAATATAGACCAAATCCAGATCCTGTAACACCGGGCTACGGAGCAAAACAGGCTCGGCAATATCGATTTCATCGTTGGCGATGGACAGAACCATGCGAAGCGGCACGTTCTCCATAGCGGACAGGCGCTCGGACAGCGCCATTTTCAAATCCTTTTGCGCCTGTTTCATCAGGCCGAGCAAAACATCCGTGATAAGCTCGTTTTCCTTGGCCGTCAGTTCAACGGTCATGAGATCGGTCATAACGGTGGTCAGTTCGTGACAGGCGTCTTCACTGTCCTTGTCTTTGGCAAGGGCATAGAGGTTGTGGGTGTCGTACAAGCGTACGAGCAACGGGGCCACTTCCGGTGATTTTTCAAATGCTTCAAAAGCCATTGTCGTTACGTCCATTTGCTATCTTAACCCCATGCCGGTAAACAGAGCCTTGATAACCGTTAAAAGTTTAAGCAAAACGTCCAGATCACACCCTCATGAGACCGGCTGAATTCCGCCTATACCATTGCATTTAAGGCGAAAAGGGTTTAAGCTAGGTTAAATTCGCAAAGAATTTTTCTAAAATTGTATATTTTCTTTCAAATCTACAATTCCTAACCATTCCTTAAGCCTTTTCCGGCTATCCTAAGCGTCTAGGGAAATAATCGTCAGGGTTCGAACAACATGGTTTATCCAGTCGGCACGCCGTTTCAATCGCAGCAGATCCCTGCTGCCAATACCTTCCAGCCAGGTGGCACAGAGGCCACCAAGCGTCCGGAAGAAAACAGAACGCCAGACAATACCCGCCCCGCCGGAACCGACACGGCGCGTAGCCAGTCCAGCGAAACACGCAATTTGGGCCGCGTTCCCGAATCGCGTGATTACGATTCGGCGCAGGTGGCCGAACGTTCGTCAGACAACGGCTCTGTGAGCGTCAGTTCATCCCGTGGCTCGAACCTGAATATCACCGTGTGATTTTATAAATTGCGCTAAAAGATAAAGGCTCCTCTCGGAGCCTTTTTTGTTTGGCACTACTGAAAAGCCACTTCGTTAAAGGAGCGGAGTTTGCGGGAATGGAGCCTTTCCGGCCCGATCCCGCGCAGGATTTCCATGGTGCGCAGACCGATTTTCAGGTGCTGCTCCACCCGCTCGCGGTAGAAGCTGTCCGCCATGCCCGGAAGTTTGAGTTGCCCGTGCAGCGGCTTATCGGACACGCAGAGCAAGGTTCCATACGGCACGCGGAAGCGGAATCCGTTGGCCGCGATCGTGCCCGATTCCATATCCAGCGCGATGGCTCGCGATTGCGAGAGGCGTAAGTTCTGGCGGATTGCGGGGCGCAGCTCCCAGTTCCGGTCATCGACCGTTGCCACAGTGCCTGTGCGCATGATCTTTTTGAGATCGTATACTTTATGTCCCGTGATCTCGCTCACGGCTTGTTCTAGCGACACCTGAATTTCCGCCAGCGCAGGGATCGGAATATTCGGATGCAGGTCATGATACAGCACATTGTCTTCGCGCAAATAGGCATGCGCCAGAACATAGTCTCCAAGGCTTTGCGAATTACGCAATCCAGCGCAATGGCCGAGCATTACCCACGCATGCGGGCGAAGCACGGCGATATGGTCCGTAATCGTTTTTGCATTCGACGGACCGACGCCGATGTTGACCATCGTGATGCCCGATCCGTCGGCGCGTTTTAGATGATAGGCCGGCATCTGCGGCAGACGGCGAAGAATCGCACCCTGCTCATCTGCCTCCACCCGCACGCCGGACGGCGTATTCTTGTTGGCGGTTACTTTGTCGCCCGGCTCCACGAAGGCCGTATATTGTTCGCGGTGGCGGCGTAGCGCGGGATCGGATGTTTCCGTCATCATATCCATCGCCAGCTTGATAAATTCATCGATATAAAACTGGTAGTTGGTAAAGATCACGTAGTTTTGAAAATGCGCGGCCTTGGTGCCCGTATAATGCTTCAGGCGCATCAGCGACAGATCGACGCGCGGCGCGGGAAACAGCGCCAGCGGCATAGGCCCGCCGGCTTTGACAACATATGTTCCGTTCGGGATCGTGTCGTCCAGTAGCGTCAGGTCCGGCTGATCGAAGATATGCGGCAGAGTCTCCATCTGCAGATGGGTCAGATCGCGCTCGATGTGAAAATCCTCGCCCAGCGCGAAATGAAGCGGGATAACGGTTTCGCTCAATCCCACCTCTACCGATCCGCCGTGGTTTTTGAGCAAGTGCCCGATCATTCCTTTGTAATAGACATCAAATATGTCGGGGCGCGTGATGGTCGTTTCATATGTTCCCGAACGGGAGACGAATCCATAGGCCAGACGCGTATCCGGGCGATGCGTCGTCTCGGTCTTGAAACGGATAAAGGGGTAATAGCCGCGAACGCTTTTTTCCTTCAGTTGCCCCTTGGCGAACTGACGGAAGGCTTCGCGCAAGCCGGAAACATTGCCGTTATAGATCTCTTCGATCGCGGCAAAAGCATCATCGGCATTTTTGAAGGATTTGGTCTTGTAGGACTTGAAAAGGCTCAACATGTCCTATCATGACAGAAAAAGGTTAATATTTCAAGGAGATGGTTTAAAGCAGGCTTTCTTCATCATAGGGAAATACTCCGCAAACGCTTCACGCACCGCCAGCCATACAGTCCCATCGTAAGATTGGCGGCAATTAACTGTGTTCATGACATGATAGCCCGCAAGCCTGAGTTCATCGGCAAGCGCCTTCTCCATGGCCGCCACCAAATCGCGCAGGGGTTTGTGAGCCACCATTAGGTCATGCCTATCAGAATCCTCATCTTTTGTTATTTCGGGATAGATAGGACCATGTGAAATCAAATGGAAAGATTTGCACTCTTCAGGAAAGACGCCTGCATCCATCAAGTGTTTTCTTAGGGCGTTCTGATTTTTAGCAAAACCAAGATGCTGTCCCATTCTTGTATAGGGAGCCGTGGCGTTTGGGCTTGAACTATCCCCTGTTCTGCCGACATAAAGCCTCTCACCCTTTGGCGTCTCGACCTTCCATACATACAGCCAAAAACCCCGTTGCAACATGCCCGCCGGCAAGGTTATTGAATATGTGGAAGCCAAATCAGAAACCACTCAAGCCGCCACGCCCATCAACGCGTCCGCAAAATCGCGGGCGGCGAACGGGCTTAAATCCTCGATACTTTCACCCACGCCGATCGCATGGATGGGCAGGCCGAACTCTTCGGCCAGCGATACAACCACCCCGCCCCGCGCCGAGCCGTCGAGCTTGGTGACGATGAGGCCCGTAAGGTTCACGGCTTCCTTGAAAATCTTTACCTGTGAATGCGCATTCTGGCCCGTTGTGGCATCGAGCACGAGTAGCGCCGCATGTGGAATGCTCTCGTCATGCTTTTTCAAAACACGCACGATTTTTTCCAACTCCGCCATCAGGTTGGATTTGTTCTGCAATCGTCCAGCTGTGTCGATCATCAAAATATCCGCGCCCTCTTCTTTTGCTTTGGCATAAGCTTCGAACGCCACCGCGGCCGCATCCGCGCCGATATCTTTTTTAAACAAAGGCACATGCGCGCGGTTCGCCCAGACATCCAGTTGATCCACCGCCGCTGCGCGGAACGTGTCCGCCGCCGCGATCATGACTTTTCGGTGCTCCTTGATATGCCATTGATGGGCGAGCTTGCCGATGGTTGTTGTCTTGCCCGCACCGTTCACGCCGCAGACCAGAAGCACGAACGGTCCATCCGCAGGTTTGGAAATTTCCAGCGGCTTCGTTACGCTTTCAAGTGTGCCAGCGATAATGCCTGCCAGCGCATTGCGCACTTCGAACGGCTCGATATCCTTGTCGAATTTTTGTTTGGAAAATTCCGTGATAACTTTTGCCGCCGTTTTGGGTCCGAGGTCTGCGGAAATAAGAAGATCTTCCAAATCCTGCAAGCTGTTCTCGTCCAGTTTGCGCTTGGTGAAGATATCCGTGATGCCCTGCCCCAGACGACTCGTCGATTTGGACAGACCGGATGTCAGACGCGAAAGCCATCCGCCTTCGGCCGCATGGTCTTTCAACTCTTCCGCCTCGAGTGCGTCCTCAATGCGCGTATGTGCAGGCGTGGGGATAATGGCAAGGTCATCGATGATTTCGGCCTCGGTCGGTTCCAGCGCATGGTGCGCGAATTCGGGGTCGATGCCGCCGATATCCTCTTCGGGAACATTCAGTTCAGGCTCCCGCGGATGATGAACGATCTTGTCGTCCTTCGCCTCTTGCTCCTGCTGTCCTGCGTTCTTTTGCTTGCGCCAGAAAACCATGGTTCTTTCCTCTAACTCTTCTTGTCATCCCCGCGGCGACCTGCGAAGCAGGGCTTGCACGGCCGGGATCCGGCAATATCATGGCAATTAAGCCTATTTTACCACCAATAGACAGGGGATGGGCGAAGTTTTTGAAACAATTTTAGATGGTTGTTAGCGTCAGCGCCGCTCCCGTAGCCTTTTTTTGGTGCTCCGTATAAAGGAACTGGAAGATTTCCTGCGTCAATTTTGCATCCCGGGCCACGGAATCATGCGCATGAAATTCAAAACGGCTGGACAAATTCATGCCGACCCGCTCTTCGGCGATTTCCCAGATCTGGCAAAGCTCCGTATGCGCTTCTTGGGGATTGTCGGCATAGGCCGCCTTTAAATATTCTACCGCTTTTTCCAGGTTTTCAGGGGTATGCTTCTCATGGTCGAGCACCCATTGCCCCGCCGCGAGATATCCCTCGCCGCTCCCCTGGGCTGCGGCAAGCGTAAAGCAATCAAGAGCCCTTTCGACAGGCTTGTTGGCACACTGGAAATAGTTGCTGTCCCGATCCAATAGCGCACGGCCCAACTCAACCAGCGCCTGCGCATTGCCGCTTTTCGCTTTTGCAACGAGCGGTTTATCTTCTTCATCCAACCTATACGCAAAGCCGATCGTCAATTTTTTCGCAGGCATCTTAAGGTCCCTTTCATACGCTTGTGGACTTTTAGCCGGACATATAACAATATGTCAATAAAAACATTTGCGTTAATGCCGCTCAATATCCCGGATTTTCTTGGTTCAGGCTTGGGCCGCCCTTGCGTCACGTGCGGAGCGGAAGAATACCTCTATCGCGAAGGATTCTTGTATTTTCGGCCGTCATATCGTTCCAGTCGCGGGTGCGTTTGATCAAATCCAGAGCGGCCTGCGCTTTGGCCTGCGCCGCCTCGTCAAAAGTCCCGGAAAGATTTGCGACCACCGCTTCCTGATCTTGCCGCAAAGGAAGGAGAGCCGCCGTAGCGCCGAAAGAACGCCTCTTTTCTGCGCGTAGCAGATACTCCGCCCCCTTCAGCATATTCTCGCCGCGAATGGGTTCTGGTAAGGATGCCGTAGAATTTTACCCTCCCAACGTGGCTTTACGCTACATCTTGAAATACCGCTGTGGGCTACATTTAAGTGTCGCCATATGCTACATGCAAATAGGCGTAGCGATATGAAAATGCGATTAGGGTCCAGATCCGCAGTTCTTCCCGCCGTTAAACCAGCTTTATTCGTCGTGCGGTAGATATCCGCACACCGACCCGTCCAAAGACCGGACAACATTATTCACCACATATTGAAGATGAAGAGCCAGCATCTCCAGCCGGGGACTTAAGCCAGCACCCGCGCATTCAGAGCATTTTCAGCCACATCAACCGTACTTACGGAAACAAGCGCACCAGCCGGGAGCGTACGATCCAGCCGTACCGGTGCAAAGTGCTCCGTATGTCCAAAATTATCTTTTTCTACAATAACTTGCCGTGTTTGTTTCACGTGAAATAAGAGAAATTCGTTAAGGCGTTCGTCTCCTTTGGCGCGCAAACGTGCCGCACGCTCTTTCCGTACTTCTGGAAAAACCTGCGGCATCTTGGCGGCCGGCGTGCCTGGACGCTCGGAGTACGGGAAAACATGCAGGAATGTCAGCCCGCACTCATCCACAATGTTCAGGGTATTTTGAAACATCTCCTCCGTCTCCGTCGGAAATCCGGCGATGATGTCGGCTCCGAAGGCTATATCGGGGCGATACGAACGGGCGCGCTCACACATGGCTATAGCGTCAGCGCGCAGATGGCGCCGCTTCATGCGCTTGAGGATCATATCATCGCCAGCCTGCAGGCTCATATGCAGATGGGGCATCAGACGCGGCTCTTCAGCGATCAAACGCCATAAATCATCGTCCATTTCAACAGGATCGAGCGAGGACAGCCGCAAACGTGGCAATTCCGGCACAAGCGCCAGCACACGGCGGATCATCTGGCCCAATGTGGGCGATCCGGGCAAATCCGGCCCATAGGAGGTGACATCCACCCCCGTGAAAACGATTTCTTTGTACCCCACCTCAACCAACGCCTTGACCTGATTGACGATTTCGCCGATCGGCACCGAACGGGAATTGCCGCGGCCATAGGGAATGATGCAGAACGTACAGCGGTGATCACAGCCATTCTGAACCTGAATAAAGGCGCGGGCGCGCCCTTCAAAACCCTCTACCAAATGGGTGGCCGTTTCCTTCACCGACATGATGTCGTTGACGAGGATGCGGGCATGGGTTTGCGCCCCCTCGCCCCATGTTTCTGCCTTTAATTTCAGATCGTTACCGATAATCCGGTCAACTTCGGCCATTTCGGCGTACATTTCCGGCGATATTTGGGCCGAACAGCCCGTCACGATGATCTTCGCGGCCGGGTTGTCCTTTTTTGCACGGCGGATGGCTTGGCGCGCCTGACGCTCCGCCTCTTTGGTTACGGCGCAGGTATTGAAGATGATGACATCGTCCAGTCCTGCCGCCTTAGCATGGCCGCGCATCACCTCAGATTCGTAGGTGTTCAGGCGACAGCCAAAGGTCACAAGCTGGGGGTCTTTGTCGGACATGGCGCATTTTTACGCGCTAGAGGCTTAAAAATCAAACATTGCTTAAAAGAACAAAAAACACATTTTTTAAAATTTATAAAAATCAATTATATTATATAATATCAATAGATTAAAAAGATTATTTAACGTTAAAAAATTATTGTAACTATTTTATACATACACCAATCTATCAGAGGAAAAGCCCTTGTCGCCCTCATTCCATCGATAAGCGACCACATGATTTTTAAAATCCAGACAGGCCGCATTGGCGCCGCCGATAAGTCTTGGCGGACCGGACATGTAGTAATGCCCGACGAACAAAGGCTTTTCCGATGCGTACGCGAATCTCTCCCGAAGCCGCATAATGCCGTTTTCGTGCTTTTTCTTGAACCGATCATCCGATATTTCAGGCCTATCAATCAAAGCTCCCAGACCGTCCTCACGCTCCGCCCACCAACGAATGCGCGAGTGATCCCTTTCGACGCCATGCGCATCAACATAGGTCAAGGATGGCGGCAAGCTGTATTCCGGTCCTTTCATAAGGTATTCTACATGCTTGAAAAAACGGCCTTTTCTATCGCGATCATACTCCGCTTACGCTTCCGCCGTCAGGACATTGTCCCGCATATAGGGCGCACAAGCCTCGAAAGCCGGATCGTGCCAGCATGCATGAATGGCGCGAAATCCATCGGTTTCATAGGCTATAGGCAGGGTTTCAAACCATTGAATGGCCTCTTTGTGAGCCTCGCTTCCGAAAGGGAATTCTTCCAAGAATTTTATGTGCCCCCTGATATTTTTCTCGCTATGTTTGCGGATCGGGCCTTCTGCGCCCATCCGGGCAAAGCAGACCGCATTGAATTCATGGTTCCCCATCAGGGCCACCGCCGTTCCGGCATCCACCAATGAGCGTACCGTCGCTAAAGCGGAAATATGCTCCGTACCTCTGTCGATATAATCTCCTAGAAAAACCAACTTACGACCATCAGGGTGGTTAGCTCCTTGATATCCAAGACTATTTAACAGCTGGGTCAATTGCGAGCCGCGCCCGTGTATGTCCCCGATAATGTCAAATCCGCTCATATTACCCCTTCTTACCGACGGCGCGCCGATCTCAAGCGGTCATAATCCCGGTACCCCCAAATGCCAAAGTCATCCCAGCGATCCTGTTCATAGCGCAGGCGTTCGTTCTCCCGCAGGGTATCGATGCAAAATTGCATGGCTTGCGTTCCCGGCTGATTGCCCTGTGACAGGCATTTCCGGTAAAAACGGTCACAATTCACGCCGCGTGCGGCTATTTCCGCCTCAACACGCGGTTCGGAGCGGTAATTATTGTGATAAACGCAGAGTTGATCGTCGCTAAGATCATGAATCTGCGCATCAATCAGGTTTCTGGCAGGAGACGCACAGGAAACTACGCCAAAAAGCGCAAAAAAAGTGCAAAAAACGGGTAAAAATCGCGTAAATTTCCGTTTCATCATCCTAATATGGTCCCTTCGAATACATAAGCAACAGGTCCCGTCATCAAAACATGGCCATCGCTTTCCCGCCACTCGATCAAAAGGTCGCCCCCATCAAGCGTAACCCGTACGCTGCGCCCCGCAAGCCCCCGGCGTATGGCCGCCACCGCCGAAGCGCAAGCGCCCGTGCCGCAAGCCTGCGTTATGCCAGCCCCGCGCTCCCACACCCGCATCCGCAGATGGTCAGGCCCTAGAATACCCACGTATTCAACATTCGTGCGTTCCGGAAAAAGCGGATTATGTTCTATCTTTGGTCCCAATTTATCCACAGAGATGACCTCTGGATCTTCACAAAAGAATACACAATGCGGGTTTCCCATCGATACCCCGACCGGATCGCCGTCCAAAGGCAAATGAAGCGTATCACATTGATTTAAAATAGGAATCTCTGACCATTCCAGTCGGGGAACCCCCATATCAACCGTAATCTGTCCCTCTTTTGCGCGCGTACAGTACAGCAGGCCCGCGACGGTCTCTAAAATACAATCACGGGCGCCGCTTTCCCTCATGACAAGATCGGCCACGCAACGGGACGCATTGCCGCACGCCCCCAAGGACGAGCCGTCGGCGTTATACATGTCCAAAAAGACATTGGCCCCCGCAGACTTTGGCGGCAAGAGATGGATTAATTGGTCGCAACCGACGCCGCGCTGCCGATCCGCAATCTGCCTGACACGCTCCGGCGTTAAAATATCGCCGCCGCGCCGCAGATCGAGGATGACGAAATCATTGCCAAGCCCATGCATTTTTAAAAAGGAAATCGACATGCGTCCCATCCTAACGGGGTTGGCGAGCCTTGACGAGAGGCGATTATTACAAATTTGATACAATACTTATCCACAGAGTTACAAAATGCCATAACAATGTCTTAATCTTTTATTAATCTTTGTGAACTCCCTCGAAGGAACATTGTTGGTATGGATATGAAGTCCAAAAATAAAGACGCCGATCTGACGGCTATTGCGCCAGAACCCACCATATGGGCTTTGCGCCATAACCCGCGCGCCACCGCCAATCTTAACGGCAAAGGCGGACAGGATGGACTCTATCAGCACTTGTTCGGCTATAATCCTATTGATTTGCTGGGTCAGTCCCTCGCCGCGGAGAAGCGCCCTGCCGTCGCCCACGGCGCCAGCGCGGAGAACCCCAACCTGAACATTATTCAGTCCGAGACGAACTTCCTGTTGATGGAAATCGCCTCTGAAATGCCGCCAGACGCCCAGTAATTTCGCGCCTTCTCAAACCTATTTGCTTTTTATTTCCATAATTGATATTTATAGTCCATGGAAATTCTGTCGCAAGGGAGGCAGGCACACCATGGACACCGGCAACAAGAACGGCGCGGCCCCTCAGACAAACCCGAAGGCAGATGCCTTTTGGAACGCGACATCTCCTTTCGAAACCTGCCGCCCCATCAAGACGCATCATAACCAGATGGCCAAAATGGCCGCGGATTTAGAAGAAATCGGTCGCCACACGGGAAAAATCGCCAGCGTTACTTATGACCAGATTGAGGGCTTGCGCGCCATTGAAGAAGGGGCCGACGGCGTACGCCGCATGCATGACCTAACCTTAAGGACTTCAAAGACCAAAAAATACCTGACGGCCCATTATAGACGCCTTGATTGTAGCGGAGGCCGTTGCGCCTGCGACCATGTCGCCGATCTGGACACGCTGACCTGTCAGGATGCCTTTAACCAGACCGGCATGATCAAGGACGAAGCGCTTAACCACATAAAAGGGTTTTTCGCCCGCAAGATGCTATACAAGGACAGGCCGCAGGACAGCGCGGCAGACCAGCCGGATCCCATGGTTTTCGAAATATTCTAAATTCCGGATCAGGCATGTTAATTCTTGACGTTTCCTGCCCTATCCCCTATTTTCCGCCCATAAATTTCCTGTGATCGGTAAAACCACCGTGTCCAAGGATACCCCGCAGTCGGCGAAGTTACGCTCACTGCGGTGAAATGCTTTTGGGATTTTAAATGTTTGAAAGTCTGAGCGACAAACTAGGCAATATCTTTTCCTCCCTGCGCGGTAAAACGCGTCTGACCGAGGAAGACGTCAACATGGCCGCCCGCGAAATCCGCGTGGCGTTGCTCGAGGCCGATGTCGCCCTGCCCGTCGTCAAAGACTTTATCGAGAGCGTCAAAGCCAAAGCCGTTGGACAGGATGTCATCAAATCCGTCACGCCCGGCCAGATGGTCGTCAAGATCGTGCATGATGCGCTGGTCGAGATGCTCGGTAGCGATACGAGCGACCTGACGTTCGGCCCATCGCCATCTTCCTATCTGATGGTCGGTTTGCAAGGGTCCGGCAAAACGACGTCGACCGCCAAGATCGCAAAATACCTGTCCGATAAGGGCCGCAAGAAAGTGTTGATGGCCTCGCTCGACACCAGCCGTCCGGCAGCGCAGGAACAGCTCGGAATCCTCGGACAGCAAACGGGCGTCGCGACGCTGGAGATCATCAAAGGCGAAACGCCCATCCAGATTACCGAACGCGCGCTGAAAGAAGCACGCCTTGGCGGTTTCGATATTCTGATGCTCGACACGGCGGGCCGTCTGTCCATCGACGAAGAGTTGATGAACGAAGTCGCGGCGGTTTCCAAATTGGCAAACCCTGTCGAAAAACTGCTCGTCGCGGATGCGATGACAGGCCAAGACGCGGTCAACGTCGCCAAAGCGTTCGATGAAAAAGTCGGCATTACCGGCATCGTTCTGACCCGTATCGACGGCGATGCGCGCGGCGGCGCGGCGCTTTCGATGCGCGCTGTCACGGGCAAGCCGATCAAGCTGCTCGGCGTTGGCGAAAAATGGGATGCGCTGGAGCCGTTCCACCCCGACCGCATCGCGGGCCGTATTCTGGGCATGGGCGATGTTGTATCGTTGGTCGAACGCGCAGCGGAATCCATCGAGGCCGAAGACGCCGAGCGCATGGCCGCGAAATTCAACGAAGGCAAATTCGATTTCAACGACCTGCTCGCGCAGTTCCGCCAGATGAACAAGATGGGCGGCATCGGCGCGATGGTGAAGATGCTCCCCGGCCTTGGCAAAATGGCTTCGCAGATCGAAGGCAAGGTCGATGACAATGTGATGAAGCGTCAGGAAGCGATCATCCTGTCCATGACCAAGGCCGAGCGCGAAAAACCGCAAATCATGAACGCGTCGCGCCGCCGCCGCATCGCCGAAGGATCGGGCACCACGGTTCAGGACGTCAACAAGCTGTGCAAGCAGCAAGCCGACATGCAGACCATGATGAAGCGCATGAAGAAAATGGGCATGGGCAAAATGATGGGCATGATGAAAGGCATGATGGGCGACCGCGATGCCGCCATGCTCGATGAACAAATGGCCGAAGAAGCCGCAGCGTCCGGCGCGATGCCGAACCTCGGCGCGAATCCGTTTGCAGGCGGAATGCCTAAAGGCTTACCCGGTTTGGGCGGCATGGGCGGATTGCCCGGCCTCGGCGGAATGCCGATGGGCGGCTTCCCGCAACGCGGCGGCACGAAGAAGAACAGGAAGAAGCGATAACTAAACTTTTAAACTTTAAATTTAAAAACCAAGGAGAACTAAAACTATGGCACTAGCAATCAGACTGGCCCGCGGCGGCCGCAAAAATCGTCCGCACTACTCGATCGTTGTTACGGACAAGCGCAACCCGCGCGACGGCCGCTTCATCGAGAAGCTCGGCACCTACAACCCGCTTTTGAAAAAAGACGACGCGAACCGCGTTAACTTCAACGAAGAGCGCGTGAAATACTGGCTGGGTCAAGGCGCGCAAGCCTCTGACCGCGTTGCGATCTTCTTCGGCAAAGCCGGCGTGATACCGATGCCGGAGCGCAAGAACAACCCGCAAAAAGCAGAGCCGTCCGCAAAGACGAAAATGCGCGTTGCTGAAAAAGCGGAAAAAGTAAAAGCCGCGGCCGAAGCAGCTGAACAAGCGAAGCTCGAAGCTGAAGAAGCGAAAAAAGCCGCCGCCGAAGCTGCAGCAGCCGCTGCCGCCGCTCCTGCGGAAGAAGCGCCAGCCGAAGAAGCCGCGGCCGAAGAGCCAAAAGCCGAGTAATCGAACGATCACAAGAATCCCCGCAGATGCGGGGATTCTTTTTTGAAAGCGAATAATGACAGACAGCAAACGCATCCTGATTGGCGAGATCGCAACGGCCCACGGAATCAAGGGCTATGTGAAGGTACGTCCGTTCGTTGATGACGAAACATTGCTGGAACGAGATGGCGTGTTCACATCCGAAACTGAAAACAAGACCATCAAAATTAAATTAAAAAACGCACTGAAAGGCGATTTCGTCGCGCAAGTGGACGGAATCAGCGACCGCAACGCGGCCGAGCTTCTTCGCGGCACGCAGCTTTATATCGACCGCGACACATTACCCGACACGGACGATGGAGAATACTACATCGAGGATCTGAAAGGCTTGAGGGTCATCGACAAGGATGGTAGCACAATCGGCGACGTTATCAGCGTCGAAAATTTCGGCGCGAGCGATCTTCTGGACATCAAACCCGTTTCCGGCGCATCGTTCTATATTCCATTCACCGACGATACGATTATCGACGTTGATTTTGAAAGCGGCGTTGTTACCGTCGAAATGCCGGAAATACTAGAGTAAAAATTCAACAGGAGTATTGATATGATTTTGCAGCCAAACCCTGAAAACAACCGCCTGATGCTTTGGGACGAAGCCGATGACAGCGTAATCGCCGTCGAGCATGTCCGTTTTTTCATTCAAGGCGATCCGGATCTTGAGCCGCAAACGTCTACGAAGATCGAACTGAACAACAATTTTAAAAAGGCTGCCGATCTGTTGCCTGAACCTAAAAAATTCGTCGTCTGCGCCGGCATTGATTATCCGATGGATAGAATGGGAAT
>QFQB01000040.1 GCA_003241475.1 Micavibrio aeruginosavorus | reverse complement strand
GTCTGCGCCTTTGGCTTTCAGCACCAACTGACGGTTATAAATCGATAGATCAATGTGATAGGGCGGGTGATCGTTTTCATGAAATTTCAAAACACCTTCCGCGCAGAGGTCGGCAATCGCTCGGTCTTGTTCTGCTTCCATCGCGGCAGGTTTGATGCCATCCGGGTAATGCAAAACGACAGTGGCGATGGATGATGTCATGCGGCCTTCACGCAGGCGCGGAATTTGCCGATCCAATCCTGCATGATATCAGGCATGGTTTTTAGGGCGGTACGGTTTACGACAAGGCGCGAGGAGACTTCCATAATGGTTTCAACTTCAACCAGCCCGTTGGCTTTTAATGTTCCGCCGCTGGAAACCAGATCTACGATGCGGCGGGCGAGGCCGAGGGCGGGCGCAATTTCCATGGCGCCGTTCAGTTTGATGCATTCGCTTTGAATACCACGCGCTGCGTAGTGCTTGCGCGTAAGGTTCGGATATTTCGTCGCGACGCGTACGTGACTCCAGTCTTGCTGGTTTTCCTTGGCGGCTAAAGGTGGCAACGTCAAAAGAGCGCACGCGGATGATATCAAGGTTGGGAAGGTTTGTTTTGAATTGTAACAGGCGCGACTTTTCATCATAGAACGCGCCTTCGGGCTTGATGCCGCAACCATCAAGAATAGGTTGCAACTCGTCCAGAATGCGGCCTTTGGGCAGGGCGAGGATTAGTTTCGGCGCTTGCGTCATGATGGGTTTTTTACAGATAAGTGTCTGAAAAATCAACTATCAAGGACTAACCGGCTTGAGGTCTGGCTTGTGGCGCGTCGGCGGGCACAGGCGGTCCCTTTTTTGTTCTATGATATCTTGCGTTTTATAGGCTTTTTCTACCAACGTAGCGCCTAGCGTGGTGCCTTCATCGGCCAGTGCGATGATGGGTTCAATCAAATCAAGGCTTAGTTTTCGCAAGTCTTCTAAAGAGTGCGCACCGTCTTCGCGCAGTTCTCTCTGCACGTCCTTGAGAATTTGATGAGACCAGATATGGGCGATCATCAGGCTCTCGCGCGGATGGCCACGCAAGGAAAAATTGGTCTCGCAGCAAATCTGCAATACATCGTCCCAGTAAGCGACAGCGGTTTGTAAGGAGCGAT
The DNA here is from genome assembly GCA_003241475.1 of Micavibrio aeruginosavorus. Classification (GTDB taxonomy): domain Bacteria; phylum Pseudomonadota; class Alphaproteobacteria; order Micavibrionales; family Micavibrionaceae; genus Micavibrio_A; species Micavibrio_A aeruginosavorus_A. The sequence continues at coordinate 15,117 of QFQB01000040.1, read as the reverse complement.
CATCGATTTCAAATTTGGGGGGGAGGCCCGGTTTGCGCACATACAGATTTTTTTTAATTGTATCCATATGCGGCTGCAAAATCAGCGCGAGTTCCAAGGCTTGGTAATCGATATCGTTTTGATGCGATAAAAAATCCTGCTTGTGCGTCTGATACAGCGTAAAACTGTCTTTAATAGCATCCAGAACCGTATTTGCTGCAGTTTTGTTTCGTTTTTGTGCTGTTGATGTGGGTATGTCCGTTTCAGGTTTTGAAAGCTGAAAGGCGGCATGGACGGCCCAGAGGGTTCCAATATTCGTGTTTGGAATTTTCAGGGTATCGATAATGCGTCCCAATTGTGAGTCTTCGTCATATTCTGCGGCTTGGCGAAAGTGCGACAAGGGTACAACATTTTCAGACATACTCTTTTCCCCCGGATAATATTTTTAGCGTTCGCTTACTCTTTCGATGTCCGCACCAACGCCGGTGAGCTTTTCAACGATATTCTCATAGCCGCGTTCAAGGTGATAGATGCGGTTGACGATGGTTTCGCCTTCGGCCACAAGGCCTGCGAGTACGAGCGCCACCGATGCGCGCAGGTCCGTTGCCATGACTTCCGCGCCTTTGAGTTTTTGAACGCCGCGCACGATGGCGGAATTTCCCTGTACCGTGATATCCGCGCCCATGCGGCAGAGTTCCGGCACATGCATGAAACGGTTTTCGAAGACGGTTTCCGTGATCATGCCTGCGCCTTTGCACATCGTCATCATCGCCATGAACTGCGCCTGCAAATCCGTGGCAAAGCCCGGATAGGGTTCGGTCATGATATCGATGCCTTGCAGATGGCTGCCGTTGCGGGAGACGAACACGTCGTCGCCGTCCTGCTTGATTTCCATGCCTGCGCCGGTGAGCGGGCCGATCAGCGAGGACAGGAAGTCCATGCGCGTGTTTTTCAAACGGACTTCGCCGCCCGTGAGGCCAACCGCGCACATATAGGTGCCTGTTTCGATGCGGTCGGGGATACAGGAATGCGCGACGCCATTGAGTGAGGATACGCCTTCGATGCGAATTTCGCTCGTGCCCAGTCCTTCGATTTTTGCGCCCATTTTGATAAGCGCATTGCCTTGGTCCACAATCTCCGGCTCGCGAGCGGCGTTGGACAGGATCGTGACGCCATCGGCCAGCGTTGCCGCCATCATGATGTTTTCGGTTGCCCCGACGGACACGAACGGGAAGGTGATGTGCGCGCCCTTCAATCCTTTGGGTGCGCGGGCCTTGATGTAGCCGCCGTCCAGTTCAATCTGTGCGCCCATGGCTTCAAAGCCTTTGAGGTGCAGGTCAACAGGACGCGTGCCGATGGCGCAGCCGCCAGGCATGGAAATGTCAGCTTGTCCTTCGCGGGCCAGAAGAGGGCCGAGCACGAGCACGCTGGCGCGCATTTTGCGGACCAGATCATAGGGTGCGATATGTGTTTTGATTTTCGGTGTTTTGAGCATGGCCACGCCGTCGGAACGCAACGCCACGGTCATGCCGAGATAATCGAGAAGTTCGGACAGCGTGCGGACATCGCCCAATGTGATCGGCATGTTGGTGAACTGCACGGGCTGATCGGTCAACAGGGCCGCGCACATATGTTTTAGAGCCGCGTTCTTGGCGCCGCTGATTTTGATTTCGCCTTTCAGGCTGTTGCCGCCGCGCACGCGAAGCGCGTTCAGGTTCGATGGCTTGACCTCGCCATGAATGATCTCAATCACCTGTCCTTGCCCGTCCGTGGATTTTACGGAGCTGGAGATGATTTCTTCTGTAACTTTTGCCTGTGTCATTTTAGCCTTTAGATGGTTGTTTTGGGCAGGGCCTTGAGGAAGCGGTCCAGTTCGCCTGTATTTTTTTCCGCTTTCGGGAATACGACCACGCAGTCATGGTTTTGAAGGAATGTGGCGCTCAACGACTGACCGTCCTGGAGACCTGCTACGCCCAGCCCTGCACATGTCAGATGCAGACCGTGCCGGCGATCTTCGAGTTTTAGCGTTCCTTGCGCAATGTTTTCGCCGTTGCGACGAATGGCGATGTCTGCGCCATCAAGGTCGGCCACAGGCAATTCATCGAACAGGCGTTTCTTGCCACAGAAACGGTTTTTTCCTTTATCAACAACAACGTCGAAATCGAATTTCATAGCGTACTCTTCCTTTTGTAACCTTATTTGGTTTCTTTCATTCTTGGTAGCGTAACCCCGCGCTGGCCCATGTATTTTCCGGCGCGGTCGGCGTAGGAGACCTCGCATTTGTCCGATCCTTTGAAAAACAGGAACTGGCACAGGCCCTCATTGGCGTAGACTTTTGCGGGCAAAGGCGTGGTGTTGGAAATTTCCAGCGTTACATGACCTTCCCAGCCAGGTTCCAGCGGCGTGACATTCACGATCAAACCGCAACGCGCATAGGTGGATTTGCCAAGGCAGATAACGAGCACATCTTTTGGAATGCGGAAATATTCGACGGAACGGGTCAGCACGAAAGAGTTCGGCGGGATGATGCAGACATCCGTTTCGCGGTCCACGAAGCTCTGGCTGCTGAAATTCTTCGGGTCAACAACCGCGCTATCGACATTCGTGAAGATTTTGAACTCGTTCGAGCAACGGGCATCATAGCCGTAAGAGGACAGGCCATAAGAAATCACACCGTCATGGTTTTGTTTTTCGACGAACGGTTCGATCATGCCTTCGTTCACTGAAAGCTCGCGGATCTGGTGGTCGGCCAGAATGCCGGGGAGCATTTTGGCGGCCTGAGCCGCTTTCACATCGTCGTCATTCGCGGTTTTCAGGTTCTGCATTCTTTTCCCCTTTAGCGGCCATGCCTGCACGCAAGGCTTCGCTGTTTTTTCGTCTTTTCAGGTTTTCACGTAAGGCGGCGGCGCGTTTTTGCGCCTTGAGTTCTGCGGCTTTGCGGCCGCTCTCGGTCAGATTGTTCGACACAGCCGCCTCATTTTCCAAAAAGTATGGCGACTATAGGACAAAAGCCTCTGAGATTTAAAGGATTTTCTCGCCGTTTTCCGCCGTTTTTTACGGGTCCCATCTGCCATGGAGCATCGGGAACGATCTTCATGCCATCTATCCGTATTGCCATCCTCTAATCAGTTGGAAACTCAAGGATAACCACGGGTTTTGGTTCTATTATTTTGCCAAAATTCGGGGATGACAGCCTTAAAATTATATTGTAGTTTCCACGCACTTTATGGGGTTCGCTGCTGTGGCTCAGTGGTAGAGCACTCCCTTGGTAAGGGAGAGGTCGCGGGTTCAATCCCCGCCAGCAGCACCATTTGATCTGTGAACCGTCCTTATTCCAGATCGATCACCCGATAGGCCGGCCTTTTGCAGTTAATCTGGTAGGAGGCCATTTCCACAGACTCTGTCGGCCTGAATTTCAATTTATGCAAGTCCAGATTTTTTGTTTCTGAGCCACCCATATTGTAGAAGCCGATCCCTTGTTCGTTCAATTTACGGCACGCCGTAACAATTTGGAATTCCGAAAGACCTTTGATGGATCTGCGGCTTAAGCTCGCCAGTGAATTTGCTGTATCGTCCATAACAACATCCCAGACGGTAAAGCCGACGGGTTCGCACCCGTTGTGGACAACAAAGCCGTCGAATAGGCCGGGATATTTTTGAATGTTGTTTATCAGGCACTCATAGAAACCCATTTTGTCTTGCGCGTTTTCATCTCCTGTAGCGATAAGGCTTCCGATCCAAAAATGCAAAGCTGCCTTGATGGATCGAGTGGCTGTCGGGCTGGAAAGCGGCTCGATGCTCACTGTATTTACAACCTTATTGAATTTATTACGGAGTTTTTCGAACTCACCGCCTTGCATCTCGGAAGTCGTTTTCGTATCGATAATGTGCGATGGATAAATCCAATCAAGGCTGTGGTCTTCAATCCTTGTAAACGTAATGTCCGGGCTTTCGACTTTTGCGGCGAGGCCCTGTTGTAGCTTTTCGAGATCTTTCATGGTGTAGCGGGCGAGCATGACTGTCTCGGGTTTGTGCGCAAACCCCGTCAAAATGTCGGCTGTTAAGGATGCGCCATCCCCGATTTCGGGGAAAATCATGATCGTTCCGTTTTGATGCGGGTGGTGGGCCGTCACGACATGGCTATGACCATTGGTATATATCTGCGCCTTATTGCGGCTGGTCAAAAGGTAGTAGGGGAGCGAGTTCACAAAGCTATCCGCATGGCGGACGCTTTTCTCCCCAAACACCCTCGCAAGCTCTAACGCTTTGTCCAGCAACAACATACTCTTCCCCAAAATTGCGATGCTTGGCACAACCTTGCTTTGCATCCCCACGGGAAGATATGTATATGGAAATTATTAATATGTGATTAAATCACATGAAAAAGTGCTTTTTGCACATGCTAACAGTATTGTTAAGGATTGTTAACGATTTTCGTAGGGGGGAGCATGGCACGGCTCCAAAGGTCCTCGAAGCGGGCTTTTTCCGCCATGTAGGCCTCACGGCTATGAACCAGAATGATCATGGATGATTGCCAAAGTTGCATGGCCACTTTGTCTTTGTAGACGTAGGTCGATGTTCCGAACGTGAAAAGTTCTTTGGATATCCAGCGATAGCATTCTTGTGGCATCAGGAAATAAGTATCATCGACGCAGGACAGAAGGCGTTCAGTGATATTATTTTCTTTGAGGGCATTTAGATGATCATGCAACGCTTTCTTTTCAATGTTTTCGGTGCGTTTCTCATCCACATTCGTAATAAGAACCTCGCCCCCATCGCTTTTCAATGTGTTCAGAATATCCTGCCAGAGACGTTTTAGAGCGTCTTCGCCTTTCAACAATTCCACATGATCGGTTTTTTTTCGAACGCTGACGCTATCCGGAAATTCTATTTCGGCTCTTTCAAATGCTTGATTGATAACCTCTAGGCTGGTCGCCAGAATGTCCGCGCCGCCGCGCTCGAATTTCAAAATGAGGTTTTTATGCACGCCGCTGGCTTCGGCGAGATCTTGTTGCGTCCAGCCCAATAATCCTCTGGCGGCCCGGCTTTGTTCAGGTTTTAGCATGTTGCGTCGTCCTATGTACTTTTATCACTCTATCGTGTATTTTAATCACTTAAAATGTTTGAATATTACACCCATGTGCTATATTTCTATAGTCATCGTGCAAAGTCTATAACTATTACGTCTAATAATAATGACTAAAATCAATACGTTACAAGGAACCTGGACTAACCAACGAAACAAGAGTTTTTAAAAATCGGGAATCGGCCATGAAGATAGCACAAGGAAATTATACTCGTCCTAGTTGTTCACATAATGCAGCAGCCTTGGGGGCGTTATGGATCGATATGCATCGTTTGAAAGAAAGGCTGGACGATGAAGAGTTGGATGCGGCCTCCCATCTTCTTGGTATTGCCATGCACTCGTTGCTTTCCGAATTGACGGAGCAGGTTTCCGGGGGCAAGGATATCTAAATTCCCATCATCCTTTCCAGATGATGATAATCGATCCCGAAATAATTTTTTGCGGATTTAATTTTTTCAAGAACGACATGATTGTGGGGATTGGCCTTGGCGTTTTTGCTGGCCACGATCATCACGTTTTTGGGCGTATGCGAATCCGAGATAAACTCGAATACTTTCACGCTGTAGCCGGCATATTCAAGGAGCAGGGCGCGCAAGGCGTCCGTGACCATTTCTGCTTCCCGTTCGACAAAGATTCCGTGCTTCATCAGGAAATCAAGATCGTTTTGTTTCTTTCCGGCCTCAATCTGTCTGCGGATTTGCTTGTGGCAACAAGGGGCAACGACGATCAGTTCAGCGCCAGCTGTTATGCCTTTGTATATGGCATCGTCCGTGGCCGTATCGCAGGCGTGAAGCGCGATCAGGACATTTGTGCCTGCCGCATCGTAATTTTCGACCGTTCCCTGCACGAACTCCAATCCGGAGAACGCCGATTTTTTGGCAATGCTACTGCATAGATCAACCAGATCCTGTCTGTATTCAACGCCGATCACGCGGGCATCAACGCGGATTTTATTGTTCAGGTAATCGTAAAGCGCGAAGGTGAGGTATCCTTTTCCAGCACCCATATCGACGATTTTTTTAATTTTTTCCGGCGGGATATCTTTGAGAAGGCCGCTCAATATCTCGATATATTTATCGATCTGGCGGTATTTGTCTTGTGCATTCTTGAACACCTCGCCCTTGGCGTCGGTGATCTTCAAATCCTGCAGATACTGCTTTCCTGCCGTTTGCACCAATCGTTTTTTGGCCTGATCGTGATCGGAAGAAGGCACCGTTTCAATGCTTGCCTTGGCGCGTTTCATAGCGGGATAGGATAAGTCGAAGGCCGTTGTGAAGAGCGTGGCGGTCTTGAATCCGTTTTGCAGGAAGTCTGCAATTTTTTCCGAGGCTTCACCGATTGCGTAGTTTTTGACGATGTCGCGTGTTTTGTAGCTATAGGTAAAAGAAAGTTTGTCTTCTCTTTTAATCACGACTTTGCGGACCGCGATTTTTTTCAAATCCGGTTCGCCGCCAATATAGCCGCCAAGCGCGAGCTTCACGAATGTGCCGTCATTCACGCTGGCTTGCAACGTCTTGAGAAAATCGTTCAGCACTTGTTTACGCCGATCGGGCAGAGCGGATTGTATTTGCTGTTGCCGGGCATCTTCATAGATGGCTCCTTTGGCAACTCTTTCACAACAGGCTGCGGTTTTGGTCGCGGATTATTGCTACCGTGATGCCCGTGGTCATCGTCATCATCATTATCCCAGTCATGATCGTGATGGCTTGCATCGCGCGGGATCCAGCGGTCGCGGTAGCGATAGAAATCCTTGTTGCGGTAGTAGCTGTTCCAATACTGGCTCGGTTGGAAGATCACGACATGCGTGCCGCCGTAAGGCTTGGATTCGATGATCGTGATGCGCTGGTTGTTATAGGTCGTTTGCAGATAGGGGGCGTAAATCCATCCGCGCTCTTCGTAGCGGGTTTCGACCTCGCACCATTGATAGCCGTCCAGACAGCCGAGCAATTCCACCTTTTCGCCTGCGCGCAAGACATCGACGACCGGATAACCGCCATCGGGGCCTGCCCGCAGATTGACGTTGTGCGTGGCATAAGCGTCGGCGGCCATGGCCGCTTGCGGAGCGAGCAGGAACATCAGGGCGGCCATGAGAGCGATGCGTGTTTTCATTTCATTATATTAAACGAAGCCGCGCAGAAAACCATTCCCAATAAAAAACCGCCTTTCGGCGGCTTTTTCATTATTTGTTCGGGCCGTCCTTGCTGATGTGCTTGGGAACGGGCGGCAATTCCACCGGCACATAGGGCGGCGGGCAATCGATCGGGGCTTTCAGAAGTTCGGGCCATTTTTCGACCCAGCCGCGTTCGTGGTCGGCGTCCTGCACCAATGAATAATGCACGCATTCGGAATCGCCCATAGCTTGGCGGAAGGAATGATAAACCGAGGGCGGCGTTACTTCATCGCCCGCGCCCACGAAGTGATGTTGCGGGGTTTTGGCAAGAGCCGGCGCGATATCCGGCGCTTTGAGGTTGTCGGCATCCAGAACCTGTCCGGTTTGCGGCAGGACCACGGCGGGGTTCAAATCTCCCGCGACGGTGCGGAGCGAGGCGACATCCTCGCGCGTTGTGGCGATCACGGCTGCAATGTTTGCGCCGCCGTCATAGCCGATCAGGTTGAATTCGGTGATGTCATAGCGCAACTTGATCTCGTCGATCGCCTGATTATAGGCCGCGATGACTTCGGGCCCGAAACGGCGCGTGCTCCAGAGCTTGTCGGAGCAAACCTTGGTGTCAGGAGATTCGCGGAACTGGCAGGGACGGGATATATAGACAAGGTTGTCGGCGTTGTCGCGGCTGGCAAGATGCAGGGCCACGGGATTGTCCGGTGTCGGATCTTCACTGACATCGCGGTTCAAATATGTTGGCTGGCCATCGCCTTCGATATAGATGTTGGCTGGCGCATAGCGTTTGTGCATCCGTTCCCACAGCTGGAAATCCATTCCGCCGGATTCAAGGCGGCGCTCGACCATAAAGGCTGGGCGGGCGATGCGTTCGGCGGTGATCTCGTCATATTCGTTATCAAGGCTCGCGCAGGCGGCAGGCAGGGCAACGCTGCCAAGCAGGGCGGCGAGGGCGAAAAAGCGGAAAACTTGTCTTTTCATGGCGGGTGATCCGGTCAAAGGGGGGAATCAATAATGACCAGAACAGTTTACGGGGAATTTTGGCCAAGGCCAACCAAATAAACGCGAAACAACCGAGGGGCTAGCTTTTGAGGCCGGGGCAGGGAATGTTTACGTGTAGCTGTCCCTTTTTATCGCGGATATCTTGTTTGGAGGTGCCAAGGGCCAGATCGCATTGCTGTTGCAGTTTGGTCAGCCGCTCGGCCAGAGTGTCGGGCGTGATCTCATCCACCATGCGGTCGAAAAAGGGTTTTTGGGTTTCAACGGTAACGCCTGTGGCGAGCGCCAAGGCGGCGGAAGCGGCCACAAATCTGGCTTTGATTTCTCCGTGTTTGGCGGCGAAATACAGGCTGGAGACTCCCAGAACGCCTGCGCCGGACGCTATGGCGGCGGGTGTCGGCAGGCTCAGCCATTTGTTGGCCAGAAGCGTCAGGGCGGTTGCCGATACCGCCATAGTGCCGCCAAATATTCTTTCCGTTTTTGTACCCATAAAACGCCTGAAACATTCGTGAATTGAACGCGAATATGGGATTATTTTACGAAACTGTCAATATTTATGGGAAATAATGTCTAACTATTTGTTTGGGCATTGCTATTGCGGATGCCAACCGTCCATCCACGCTGTCAGCGGTACGATATCGGCTGGTTCCCCATTGTCGCGGAACCAGCTGTCGACCGCATACTGGCCGCCGCTTTCCTTATCCGTGACCACGGCGGTCTGGTGCATCCAGCCGCGTCCGGAAATCAGCGGGTATCGGACCTTGGGCTGGTTGATGTTGTGGAAGCGGATCATGCCTTTTTTGACCAGCGCGACCAGATAGACGGTGGTGTTCGTGCTTTCATCCACGCAATCGAGCTGTCCTTCGCCGGTCTTGAGGAAGGAGCCTGCGCGGTCGTCCTGCGTCTTGGTCAGCGGGCCGACGATCTGTTCGAAGGCGCCGATGGTCTTGGCGATTTTTTCGCGCTCTTGCGCGGCATCCTTCGCGGGGCTTCCGAAGGCTTGTTCGATCTTCGTCCAGTCATAGTCGTTCAACGCTACGCGCTTGACCAGCTTGCAGTCGTAATTCTGGCAATGGGGGAAGTTCTCAACCGTCGTCTCGCCCAGCTTCTTGGCCTGATTATATTGCGCCATGGACGGGTAGAGCGTGTCTGCGCAGGCGGACAGCATTAGCAAGGCGAGCAGTGCGATGGAATGTTTCATGCTTTGAGAGTCAGGATCACAGGAGTGTGGTCGGAGGGGGATTCCTCGCCGCGCGGTTCTTTGTCGATGGTGCAGGATTGCAGGCGGTCGGTGATTTTCGGCGACAGCAAAAAGTGGTCGATGCGGATGCCGTGATCTTTTTGCCAGCATCCGGCCTGATAATCCCAAAATGTGTATTGATGTGTGTTTTGATTCAAGGCTCTAAAGGCATCCGTGAGTCCAAGATTTAAAAGCGCGCGCCATGCCCGTCTTGTTTCGATACGAAACAGCGCGTCATCTTTCCAGATCTTGGGATCCCAACAATCTTTGCTTTCGGGGATAACATTGAAGTCGCCGGCAACGACAAAGTCTGTTTCTTGTCGCCGAAGTTCGCTCAATCTTTCATAAAGTCTATGCATCCATTTGAGTTTATAATCAAATTTATCGCCAGGAGCAGGATTGCCGTTTGGCAGGTAAATATTGACGATGCGAATGCCATTTGCCTGTACTTCGAGATATCTTGCCTGCTCGTCAGCCTCGTCGCCGGGCAATTTATCGAGGATTACTTCGACCGGATTTTTGGAAATGATGGCCACGCCGTTATAGGCTTTTTGTCCAACGGTCTGAACCTGCCAGCCATCAAAAGCCTCATGGGGAAATTCCAGCCCCTTCAACTCCTGAAGACATAAAATATCGGGCGAGACACGTTCCAGCCATCGCTGGGTGTGGGTCGTGCGGGCCTTGATCGAATTGACGTTCCATGTGGCGATTTTCATAGGGCGCATTTTGGCATTGCGCGCTTGCCGCGGCAAGGGGCGCAGGTCAGGTCGAAAAACTGGTCCCGCAGCCGCAAGAAGATGCGGCGTTCGGGTTGTCGATCTTGAAATAGGCGCCGATCAGGTCGTCGGTGTAATCGATCACCGCGCCGCGCATATAGGGCAGGGAAATGTCGTCGATGATGACGCCCGCGCCGTCCTTTTCGAACAGTTCATCGTCCGGCTTGACGTCGGTATCGAGGGAGAATTTGTATTCGAACCCCTGACATCCGCCGGAATTGACCATCACCCGCAACTTTAGCGCAGGGTTATTTTCTAGTGTTTGCAAGGCCTTAATGCGTTTGACGAGGCCGTCTGTCAGGGTGATGCCGCTCATGGTTTCTCCTTTATAAAGAGTAACATAGGGCGCAGGAAAGGGAATTAAATATTTGACATAATGTAATAATTCATTTATAAAAGCCTATGCCAAGACCCAATATAAAAGATGTGGTTTTCAAATTTTCCGCAGGGCCCGATGCCGAGGGTACGCTGGAAAATCGTTACAAATACCGGCCCAGCACGGCGGCAAATGAAATGCTGAAAAACTACAGCCTCCAACTTCCTGCGACCGTCGATAAGGATATTGCCTTACATCTTCATTTCCAGACTGATCCATGTGATGCCATGGTCATTTCCGCGTTCGAGCATAACGGCTCGGGGGTGCCTGTTTCTCCGTTCGTTCAGGCGGCAGGCAAATTGGCAGAAATAGACTTTTCGATTGAAAGGGTGCTTGGCCGCAAGGATTGGCGCTATTATACCAATACCAGAGCGGAAATGGATCGTTACGGTAATAGTGATAAGGTCCGCACGCCTTACAGTTCCGGAAGCCATGATTCCGCCATGGATAATTTTCATACGTTTCTGGCGGCGCGCTTTGAAAATTTCCTGCAAACAAAGGGTCTGGTTCACAAGGATTACGTGGAAGACGACGATAACGGATTTTACATGCTGGGCCGTGCGCTGGTGGGGACGCTTCTGGAACACAAGGAAATCAGCCCCAAACCGCAGGGTTTCATCAGTCGCTTAATGTTTCGTGCGACTTAAAACAAGAGCGCGGAAGATTTCTCTCCCGCGCTTCTTTCATTTTATCCGCCGTGAAAGCCGAAGCCGTGGCTGGGTGAGAACCCGCCGCGCGAAGTTGCCCCATGTGATGAACTCGCCGCTTTTGATGCGCCCATATAACTGGGCGTGTACGCGCCGCGATAGCCGCCAACCTGACGCAAACCTGTGTCGGGGTGGCCTTCGTAAGTGGAAACGGTGCTACTGTTGCGGCCGATCATATACCACAGCGCGGCATTGCTGTTTCCGCCGCCACTGTGTGCGTAGTTGCCGTTTGCGGCACGGTAGGGCGTGGCATCGTCGCAAATATAGCGCGCTTCGGATTCCGTTTTCCCTTGCGCGCGTAGCGCTTGTTCGCAGGCTTCACGGCCCTGCACCAGCTTTGCGTTTTCACCGTTGGTTTGTTCGACGTTCCATTCGTTGTTGGAATAGTCGTTGGGATCGCCGCATCCCGATAGCAACATCGCGCTTGCAAGCACGAAGGTCGAAGCGATCGAGCCGAAACGGCGCGATTTTACTTCTTTTTGGTCAAGCGTAGTCTTCATGGTTTTTACTCCCTGTTGTTTGTCGTCTTTTTATGATTTGGATTTTGGATGGTTACATCGCCGGATAAGGCACCATGCTGTGCGGCAAGAACCGCGCACATTTCGATCCGGTGATCGGTGATGAATCGTATCTCAGATCCATGCCGCACGGTTCATCCCCGACCATCCAGAGTCCGGTGACAATTCCGTGTTTGGGTCCGCCTTCCGGTTTGGGCAGCTCGGCATATCCCTGATAGATTTTGGGATAGTCCTGATAGCTGAACACACCGGGGACGTGTTGCTTCTGGCCGGGGTCGGCTTTGCCATCGAAGATGATTTTGATGGCGGAGCCTTCGCGGCCGAAGATGGGTTTTTCAACGTATGTGCCGTCGAATTTTTCCGGCGACGTGTAGGTCGGCAGAAGATATTTGTGATCGGGGAATAGCTCCCACAATACGACGGACAGCATCTTGTTTGACATGATGGCGCGCCATGGCGGCTCAAACATCAGGATATTGTCCTTGGTCAGATATTTGGAATAATCGGCTTCGAACAAATGTTCCCAAGGCATCAGTTTATAAAGCGCCTTGATCTCTTTGTCCTTTTCATCGAAGAGCTTGGCGTAGTCGCGGCTGGCCTTGATTTCGTTGGCTCCGATGTGAGCGACATCGACGATGTGCGTTTTCCATCCAGCCTGTCCGGCAAGCTCTCCCAGATAGCTGATGACGCCCAAATCTTCGGGAACTTCGGTTACAGCTGTCAGGTGTAGCGTATCGGTTACCTTTCCCGATGCCATGTTGTAGATGTGCTTGAAGCGATCGCGCAGTTCTTCTTCAATGGAATTGAACTGGCTCATGCCTTCGGGCAATTCGCCGCGCTTGATGAGGTCTTGCAACATCACCCATTGCACAACGGATGCTTCGTAGGTCGTTGTCGGCGTGTCCGCGTTGGCTTCGAAGAATTTGATATTGTTGCCGCCATCCCACGCCAGATCGAAACGACAGTATAATTCCGGATCGCGCGTCGTGCCGTCGGGCAGTGGATCGCGGTTCCATGAGGCGGTAATCAGTTTCCCTTGTTCGGGTCCGATCCCGAATTCGGCAAAGCGTTTGTGTTTGATGACATGGTCAACGGCCGCTAGGCACATTTGATAGAGTTCTTTGCCGGCTTCGTAGAGTTTGTCCGCTTGCGCTTCGGTAATTTGCAAGATTTCACCGGTGGCAAGATATTCCTCGCCGGGCTCTTCATATCCCGGGTCATATCCAGCTTGCGTGCGCAGAAAATCGGCATGATCAGGTCGTGAATCGACCTTCAAGAACTTCATTTTTATCTCCCTGTGTAACTTTTATTAACGGATCATTAATGCCCGTTTTTATTAGCTCTATGACGCCATAACGCCGGATTTTTGTCAATCGAATCCGGAAAAAATCGTCAAAGTCCTTGTGGGGGAATGGGAATCCGCGCGCTTTAGCTCTTCCGGTCTGAAAACTTCTTTATTAAGATCCGCGCATGACCGATACACAACCGTTATCTTATAACTACTGCGCGCTTCCTCTGGCTGTTTATGCCTGCCGTCCCGATCAATCGAAAGGACGCATCTATCAAGAAGAAGAGAGCGCAACCCGCACCTGTTTCCAGCGCGACCGCGACCGCATCATTCACGCGAGCGCGTTTCGCCGTTTGAAATATAAAACGCAGGTGTTCGTCTATCATGAAGGTGATCATTACCGCACGCGCCTGTCGCACACACTCGAAGTTTCGCAAATCGCACGCTCCATTGCCCGCGCGCTTTTGGTGAATGAAGATCTGGCAGAAGGAATTGCGCTCGCGCATGATCTTGGCCACACGCCGTTCGCGCATTCGGGCGAAGAGGTTTTGGAAAAATGCATGGAGCCGTTCAAAGGCTTCGAGCACAACGATCAGTCTTTGCGTGTGTTGACGAAGCTGGAGCGCAAATACCACCGCTGGCCGGGGCTGAATTTGACGTGGGAAACGCTGGAAGGTGTGGTCAAACACAACGGCCCTGTGACGGGCGCTTTGCCGGTAACATTGGCCGATGTGCAAAAACAGACAGATCTGCAGCTCAGCACCTTTGCGAGCGTCGAGGCGCAATGCGCGGCTATTGCCGACGATATCGCCTATAACAACCATGATGTGGAAGACGGGCTTCGCGCGGGTATGTTCACGCTCAAAGACCTTGAAGGGATTACGCTACTGCGTGAAGTGATCACCGATGTCAAACGCCGCTATCCCGATATTACGGAGCATTACCTGATTCAGGAATCGATCCGCGAGATGATCGGCGGTATGGTGCAGGATGTGCTGGCGGAATCGAATGCGCGTATTCAAAAGCTCGCGCCAAAATCACCCGACGATATCCGTCATGCGGGCCGTCAGGTTGTGGCGTTCTCCGATGGGATGTTGAACAAGGTGGAAGAGCTTCGTGCTTTCTTGCATGAACGCATGTACCGCCATTACACGGTGCAGCGCGTGCGCGGCAAGGTGGACAAGATCGTGTCTGACCTGTTCGAGGCGTTTATCAAACGTTATCAATTGTTGCCCGAACACTGGCAGCGCCGTGTGGAAGAGGCAGGCGGCATGACGGATGATGCCGCTTGCGCCCGTATTGTGTGCGATTACATCGCGGGCATGACCGACCGCTATGCTATCCGAGAGCACGAGCGGCTGTTCGATCTGTATCTGGATAAGTGATGCGGCCATTATTAATAGGGCATAGGAAAATACATACTGTCTTTGACCTTATGGGTATCAAAGAAAACGATATGACTTATAGTCTAAGTTGGTGCTTGTATAATTGCCCAGCCTTTTTAAAAAACTTTTGCCATACTCTAGGCTGGAATGGCGCAATTGACGATATTCAAATAGATTTGCAAAAACACAATCAAGAAGACAAAGGCTATACTGACATCGAGCTGTTAGTGCCCGGAAAATGGGGGGCTATAGTTGAGGCAAAAAGAGGGTATGTATTGCCATCTCGCGACAGGCAGTTGGCTAAGTATTCAAATCGGTTGTCGCGTAAAGCGCCAGAAATGAATATTGTCGTCCTATCAAATTTTAATGAAGGTTACGTATCTAAGCTAAAAGGATACACTGACGCGATTGGAAATTGCGGAGTAAAAGTAATTTCTTGGGCGTCCATAAATAAAATTGCTTTAGATGCGCTGAAAGAATGTAATAACGCGCAAAAACGTCTTTTAAATGATTTTTCTTCTTACCTGAAAGGGCTTGTATTCATGAGTAATGCAACATCCAATATGGTTTATGTTGTTTCTTTGAATTCAGGAACTGAGGAAGGCTGGGATATATCTTGGATAGACATCGTTCAGAAGCGATCC
>QFQB01000159.1 GCA_003241475.1 Micavibrio aeruginosavorus | reverse complement strand
GCTGCTCGCAAACCTCAATATTGCCGATAAACTCACGCCGCAGGACGGACGCATCAATATGTTCGTCGGCGGGAAGGAAATCGATTTCCGTGTATCGTCATTGCCGACAGTCTATGGCGAAAACATCGTTATGCGTGTTCTGGACAAGAACGCCGGCATCAAGCCGCTCAAAGGTCTTGGTTTTTCCGAGCATAATTTGAAACGCATCGAGCGCGCGCAATCGCGCCCTGAGGGGATTATTATCGTCACAGGTCCGACGGGGTCGGGTAAAACGACATCTCTTTATTCCATGCTGAATGAGATCAACACGGTGGATGTAAAAATCCACACGCTGGAAGATCCTGTCGAATACTCGTTGCCCATGATCCGCCAGACGCCGGTGCGCGAAGGCATTCTTGAATTCGGCGATGGTATTCGCTCCATGCTTCGTCAGGACCCTGACATCATCTTTATCGGGGAGATCCGCGACAAGACGACGGCGACGATGGCGCTTCAGGCGGCTATGACTGGTCACCAAGTTTACACGACACTGCACACGAACGATTCATTCGGCGCGATGCCGCGTTTGTTTGATCTCGGAATGGTGCCGGGGATGGTTGCTGGAAATATTGTGGCCGTCTTTGCCCAGCGTTTGGTGCGCGTGCTTTGTCCGCACTGCAAGCAGGCGCATACGCCTAATGAGGCAGAATGTGAAATTTTGGGTGTTCCTTTCGCAACAGCGCCGCAGATTTTCAATGCCAAGGTCGGCGGGTGTGAATCATGCGGCGGGCAGGGATACAAGGGGCGTGTTGCTGTCGCCGAAATCCTTCTGTTCGATGATGATCTGGATGAAGTCGTCGCCAGAAACGGCACAAAAGCGGAAATGAAGGCGCTTGCCGTGGAAAAGGGCTTCAAATCTATGCGGGATGATGGCATCCTGAAGGTTCTTGAGGGTGTCACCACTCTCGATGCTCTTTCCAAAGTCGTCGCGCTTCACAAGTAATACCCGGAAAATATGGAAAAATATAAGTACAGAGCACTCAATGCAAAAGGGCGTCCCATACGGGGCGTACTTGGCGCGGTTAATGAAAACGACTTGTTCAGTCAGTTGCAGTCTGCCGGCCTTGAACTGGTGAGCTGTACGCCGCTATCGAAAAAGAAAACCAAGAATCGTCTTATCACGCGCGTCAGGATTCGCGACCTGATTCAATTGTTCATGCATTTAGACCAGATGGAAGGGGCGGCTGTTCCAATCCTTGATTCTCTGGCCGATATTCGCGATACCACCGAAAATACGGCGCTCCGCGATGCCGTTTCCGAAATTTACCGCGACGTCTCAGAAGGCGCGAAGCTTTCCGAAGCGATGGCCAAGCATCCTAAAATCTTTCACAATTTGTATGTTTCTCTGGTCGGCGCCGGCGAAGAGACAGGTAAGATGAGCCAGAGCTACCGCCAGCTCATCAAATATCTCAAATGGGTCGATGCCATGCAGACGCGCATCCGCAAGGCGACGCGCTACCCGATGATCCTTTTGGTCGTCGTGATTGCCGCCGTGTCCATCATGATGGGCTTCGTGGTGCCGCAGATTGTGGACTTTATCCGCAATATGGAGATCGACCTTCCGTTTGCGACAACGTCCTTGATTGCTACGTCCGATTTTTTTGCCGAATATTGGTGGGCTGTTATTGCGACTCCCTTTGTGATTGTCGGAGCTGTCGTGGCCTTGCGGAAATCCTCGGAAGGTCTGGCGTACCAGATCGACAAGGCTATTCTGGGTGCGCCGATCATGGGGCCATTGATCCGCAAGATAAATATTGCGCGATTCTGTCAGACCTTTGGCGCATTGTATGCCGCCGGTCTGCCCATTTTGCCTGCCATTAAATCGGCAACCAATACAGTAACCAATCTTGCTCTGATCGAAGCTCTTGAAAGCATTCAGTCTTTGATCAAAACGGGTAGCCCGCTCTCCGAAGCCTTCAATGGATCGGGGGAATTCCCTTCGATGGTGGTCCGCATGCTGAAGGTCGGGGAGGATTCGGGTAATTTGACGGTTGTTCTTGAGCAGGTTTCAGATTTTTATACATCGGATGTTGATGAAGAGGTCCAAAAACTGATTGCAATGATTGAACCTTCACTTACCATGGTCCTTGGTGGTATGATTCTATGGATCGCGGTCGGCGTCTTCGGCCCGATTTACTCCAGTTTTGAAAAAATGCAATTCTAGCGCGGGCGTCCTGTCCTATGTCTATGTTCTCTCCTTCGAGATGCGTGCTTCTCCTCAGTGATGAGGGTGTTAGCATCTACAATGCCGGATCCGGGAATGTGAATATTCTCGATACGATTCCGTGGGATACTCAGGATTTCGAAGAGGCGGTCTCTGACCTGATTTCACGCAAAGCGCGCGGTAGGTCTATCCTTGTTCTGAATGATATGGTCGAGCAACACTACCGCAAGGAGCGTGTGCCGAAGGCCAGTCCGTTTGACCGCGCAAATATCGTTCGCCGCCGGGTTTCTGCGGCGTTTCCGTCATATCCGATTCGTTCCGCTATAAAACTTAAAGAGCGTGCGCCCGCGCGTGAGGGGCAGGGTGGTTCTGGCGATGTCTACCTTCTCGCGGCTGTGCCGCTTTCGGAGAACATTCGCAAAGCGCTCTCGGCCGTACAAAAGTCTTATGCCAGCATTGCTGGTTTTTGTCTTTTGCCCGTGGAATCTGCAGGGATGGTTCAGGCCATTTCAAAAAAACTCGCAAAATCATCGGACAAGGGCAGTGTCTGGAGCGTTTTTGTCGGGCAACACCAGAGTGGCGGGCTACGCCAGATCGTAACAAAAAATGGTGAGTTGGCGCTGACGCGCATGACGCCGATTATTGATTCCGATATTGATCACGATGCGTGGGCAACGGATGTCGCAGGGGAGTTAAAAGGGACGATGAGTTATCTCTCTCGTTTCGGCTTCGATCCTAGCGATGGTATCGATGTAACCATCATCGCAAACAATTCCGTGGCGGACCGCGTCGTTGCCAAGATTGATTTCGATTGTAGCCTGAATGTTCTTACAGCTGGTGAAGCGGCTAATATTCTGGGGCTTAAAATCGGACGGCAGGAAGATCAACGCTATGCTGATCCTTTGCATATCGCGTGGGCGGGGCGTAAATCAAGCCTGACATTGCCCTTGCAGGCGGCGCAACTTGAAGAGATTTCCGGACCGGCTAAAATGGCGACGGCGGCCTCGATTATTCTTTTGGCGGCTTGCGGCTATTTTGGATACGAAACATTCTCGCAGGCCACTGGCTGGATGCAAAATATAGAGAAAACAACTTTGGCGGAGCAAAGTCTTGCGCTGGTCCGTAACGACCACGCGGCCGAAATCGAAAAGAAAAAATCAGCTGGGATTGATTTTCTCCTGATTGAAAACTCGACTAAGATATA
>QFQB01000039.1 GCA_003241475.1 Micavibrio aeruginosavorus | reverse complement strand
GTCGCCTCCAAAGACATTCCTATAATGCTAAAAGAGAGAGGCATTCTAGGAGATGAAATTATCGTTACGCCAGCCATTGGAGAACATCGACGCGTGCAAATAGATTACATTGTTGTCGATGATCCATGGGGTTTGGATAAAACGTTCCCCTATCCAGAATTAGAACCTAAATACTTCTAATTTAAGGTAGCATTACATCTATAATTTCAAGCGCGCCTGATAATATTCCAGATTGTTTTTGTAATAGGCTAAGCGCTCGGGCACCGCCAACCGGACATGCCCCCGACTATCCATGCTGGGAAACATACCGATCATCACCATGCCATCCGCACGGACGCCCAATTCCCGGCTACCGTCTTCGCGCCGTATCGCAATCATCCGGTCTAATTCGTAACATTTTTGAGGGACGTTGGCCTTGCGGGATACTGCATCGCACAAAACTTCGAGTGGCAAGCCCCTCTCTTTTATCTTCATGTAAATAGAAATAAACATAAGGTCGAGCTCTGTCGCTTCTGCTTTATGGCCCATCGTTTTATCGCTTTCTTCCCCCGAAGTTATTTATAGAACATAGGAACAATAAAATAAGAAAATTTTTAAAACGGCAAGAACATATACTAAAGCATGAAGCTATTGACAGCGCGCTCAGCCCTCCCGAGACTTTTGTCGAGCGCGGCCATGGTCTTGGACAGATCCGCCGTTTCATCTCTCAGCCAGACCTTCAAAACGTACAAATAAAGCGCAGTCAGTCCGGCGATTTTAATCGCCCCTTTGATACCGCTTGCAGACAATCCTGCCGCTTCGAACATCCAGTTCATCGAACGCCCTAAATGCGGCAAGCCGATCACGGCTTGTTTCGGATCAACCGTCAGAGATTTCAAAATAGAAGCCAGAGCGTCTTTATGTTCTTCCATTACATCGAACCGCTCCATGAGAATTTCGAACAAGCGATCACGTTCGGATACAGACGGATCGGCAGCACCAACATTCTCCAGAACCTGTTTGTCAACCATGCGCCCGTAAGCGGCAAGGATGTCCGTCTTGTCTTCGAAGACTTCGCAAAGCTCGGCCAGACTCGCATGCGCTTTGTCGGCAATATCGGTCAGCGTCACCATATCCCACGGCATGCGCGCGGCCAAATCGAGCGCGGCAACGACGGCCCGCTCCCTCAAGGGCTTCGCAGGAGCGGATTTCTTCTTTTTAGCGCTGGATTTCGCGGCCACGGGGCTTGCCTTTCCGTAAAGTTTCTATAGAGATACTGGCAGAACAACGCTTTATCAACTGAAAAGGTTCTTACACCATGCCCAAAACGCAGTACGGCGTCGTCGCCATCGGAAACGCCATTGTTGATGTCCTCTCCCATGCCACAGATGCGTTCGTGACCGAACAGGCCGAGAAATACGGCATGCCACGCGGCGGCATGACACTGGTCACGCCCGAACGCGCCCTGCAACTTTACGATTCCATGGGCCCTGCCGTTGAAATGTCTGGCGGATCGGCCGGCAACACCATCGCCTGTTACGCATCTTTTGGTGGCGCAGGTGCCTACATCGGCAAAGTAGGTAAAGACCAACTGGGCGAAATCTATCGCCATGACATGAAGGCAATCGGCGTCACGCACCAAACGGCGCCAGTCTCCAGCGGAACCGCCACGGCGCGTTGCATGATATTGGTAACACCTGATGGTCAACGCACCATGAACACGTTCCTTGGTGCTTGCGTCGAGCTATCCCCTGCCGACATTGACGAGGAAATCATCAAGGCTTCGGCTATCACCTACCTGGAAGGCTATCTATTCGACCCGCCGCTGGCGATGGAAGCTTTTTACAAAGCCGCAAAAATCGCGCATGAAGCGGACCGCAAAGTCTCGCTCACGCTGTCCGATTCCTTCTGCGTCAACCGCCACCGCAAAGCCTTTCAGGATTTCGTCGAAAACGAAGTCGACATCCTTTTCGCCAACGAAGAAGAAATCAAAGCATTGTATGAAGTCGAACATTTCGACGATGTCATCCCTGTTCTCAAGGACAAATGCGGCATCATCGCTATCACACGCAGCGAAAAAGGATCGGTGATCGTGCGCGGCGATTCCATTACAACCGTCAAAGCCGCCCCCGTCGGCAAAATCATGGACACAACAGGCGCGGGCGATGCTTACGCCGCAGGCTTTTTATTCGGCCTGACCGAAGGCATGAGCATGGCGCAGTGCGGAGAATTGGGATCTTTGGCTGCCGCCGAAGTGATTTCGCATATGGGCCCGCGCCCTGAAATCGAACTGGCGACGCTTATTCCGCGCAACGCGGCTTAAGCCTGCATGGACGGCGGACGACATCCGTAGAGAACGGATATGCGGTCCATCATCTGCGGCAATTCTTCATAAAACAAATCGCGCGCGGGCTCGCAATAGGTCGCAAGCCCGACAAACAGATCGGTCAGATTGCGCGCGATTGTTTCTTCAGGATAATTCTGCTCCGTCAGATCGCCTATTTTTGTTTGTTCGAACAAAGAGAATATCGCCGCCGCATCCGGCGCGGTCTTCGTTTGGCGGATGTGCTCAAGGTAGATCGAACCCACACGAGCAAAAATCTCGGATACATTTTCCTGCAGCTTCGTTCCCTGCCGGAGATAGCTCGCATATCTTCTGGTTCGTCCTTCATAAGAATCCAGCGTGCTCGCTTCAGGGTTTATGCGGTCAAGCTCGATCATCTGTCTTTGCAAACTGTATGACCAAGGCTGCTCGCGCACGACGTTGCCGTTATCGTCACGGGTAATTCCTTCAACAGCGTGAACCATTTCATGCCATGCCACCTCTTCGAACAATTTTCCCGAAGGGTCAGTACGGTTCATGGAAACGCTATGCAGAAAAATCTCTATCGGCACACGACGACCGCTCATGCAAAGCCCCATAAGCGTGTTGTGGCCGAAAATCTCTTCGTCCGGCGTTCCCTTTATTTTTTCGCGCACGCGGTCGGGCAGATTTCTCGTCGTCGATAAAATCAGCGTCATATCGATATCGGGAAGAAGATTATAGTCGCGCGGCACATTGTCGGGCGAGGGCAAGGACATGATGAAATCGCGCGCATTCGCCTTTTTCACGACATGGTCGTAGCGGCGGGAAAGCTCAGGCAGGCTTTGAACATAGCGGTACGAATTTAACATATTCGCGTTTTAGCAAGGAAATGCGGTTAAAGCCAGCCTTTTTTCTGAAAATAAGCCAAAGGAATAAGCGCCGAAACCAGCATGACAATCAAGGTGATAGGATATCCCCATGCCGATTGAAGCTCGGGCATGTTCTGAAAGTTCATGCCGTACATAGAGGCAATCAGCGTCGGCGGCAGGAACACCACGGCAGCCACGGAAAATATTTTGATGATCTGGTTTTGCTCCAGATTGATAAGCCCCAGCGTGGCATCGAGCAAAAATCCCATCTTGCCCGACAGGAAATTCGCATGGTCGGCCAGCGCAGCGACATCGCGGGTCAGCGAATTCATCTTGATGCGCACGGGTTTGGGAGGGTTCTCGGGCATGCGCGCATTGTGATGCGAGAGCAGGCGCGTGATGCCGGTCAGGCTCTCGCGGAGCATGCCGAGCATATCCCCCTTCCCGCCGATCTTGCGGATAGACGCCTGAAAGATTTCGTTTTTTCTTTTGATGGAAATTTTCTTGGAACGGAAGATCGCATCGGAAATTTTATCAATCCCCTCGTCCAGCGTTTCGAGCGTATCGGCGATGCGGTTGATGAAGGATTCGATGATGTCGAACATAATTCCCTGCGCTGAAGCCATGGGAACGCCGTTCTTTTTCTTGGCGCGGTCGGCATAGATATGCAAGGAGGCGAAATCCTCGTACCGCACAGTCACAAGCGCATTGGTATGCAGAATGAAGGTGATGGGACATTTTTTCGGCTGCTCCAGATCGATCAGGGAAACCGCCTGCATCGTCATGTAGTCCGCGCCGTGCTCGTCGTACAAGCGCGCGGAAGGCTCGCTCTCTTTCATATCCTCTTGCGTGGGGATGGAGATTTTTAAAAATTCCTCCACCGCAATATCTTCTTCGCGCGACGGATTCAAAAGATCGATCCAGAGAACATTCTGCGACGGATCAAGTTCCGCGAGCGTATCGACGGATACCAGAACATTGCCGTCCGCTTTATATAGATTGATCATTCGCCGTCCTTGCGCCGCAGCTTGTCGAGCTGCGCTTGATAGGTTGCCATCATCGTGCGGTCCACGCACATGATCTTGACGTAGTCGAGCCGTTCGTCAAGCCGCTCCAGAATGCCTTTGATGGCTAGACGCGCAAAGCGGATATGCGGAAAATCACGCTTGTCCCGTCCCAGCGCGGGGATGGCGAGGCGCTTTACGCCGTGCTGTTCGGCCTGCGCCACTGTGTCGCGGTAGCAATTCAAAAGATCGCGTTCCTCGAATCCGTTGCCGCCGTCCCAATCGGGCAGGATCGCCATGAACATGGCCTTATAACCCGACTCAAACGGCGGCAGGGCGTAAACATCGCCGCTTTTGGGCGTAAGGGCCGTGCTCAAGACATATTCGTCGATCGCGGGGCCGGAAATATCCAGAACCGCCTTGTTCAGTCCCCCGCCCCATTTCAAGGACGGATGCATGAAGAACAAAATCCCCTCGCAGTCGTCCTGCGCCAGTATTTCGCCGTATTCGACGCGTACCTTGTCCAAATACAGCGGCTTGTTGGGGCGCAGTTTCTGCGCTATGCGTTTAAACATGAAATTTCCACTCTTGGTAACTCTGACGCTGCTTAGTTTACAATCGGTTCCGGCCAGAGCGGAAGCGCTTTATGGCCTTGCCATGACAGGAACCCCCAAATACGGGCCGCAAAGCGCCCACGTCGATTATGCGAATCCCGACGCCCCCAAGGGCGGCACCCTGAAACAGGCGGCAATCGGCACCTTCGATACGGTCAACCCCTACAACATCAAGGGCAAAGCGGCGCAAGGGATGGACCTTGTGACGGACCGCCTGATGGCCCGCGTGTGGGACGAGCCGTTCACCATGTACCCCATGATCGCACAAAGCGTCGAAGTTCCCGCCGACCGCTCTGCCATCACGTTCCATCTGAACCCCAAGGCGCGGTTCCACGACGGATCGCCCATCACGGCTGACGATGTGGAATTTACCTTCAACACGCTCAAAGAGGCTGGCCGCCCGAACATGCGCCGCATCTACAAGCTGGTTGCCAAGGTCGAAAAGCCGGACGTCCGCACCATCAAATTCACGCTCGGCGAAGGCTACGACCGCGAGACGGTGATGATCCTGTCGCTTATGCCCGTATTGTCCAAAGCCTATTGGACGGACAGGAAATTCGACGAGACCACATTGACGCCCTTCCTTTCCAACGGCGCTTATAAAATCAAGGAGGTCGATGTCGGCCGCCGCGTGGTTTACGAGCGCGTCAAGGATTATTGGGCCGCCGATCTTCTGCCCAACAAAGGGCAGTATAATTTCGACCGCGTGATCTATGATTATTACCGCGACGACAGCGTTGCCTTTGAATCCTTTAAATCCGGCGATCTGAACCTGCGCCGCGAATGGGATGCGGGATTGTGGGCGACAGGCTATGACTTCCCCGCCATCACGAACAAGAAAGCTACGCACGAAGCACTTCAGCACGGACGCCCGGACCGCGTACGCGGATTCATCCTCAACACGCGCCGCGAGCCGTTTACCGATATCCGCGTGCGTCAGGCATTCAACCTGCTGTTCGATTTCGACTGGGTAAACCAGAATCTTTATCACGGACTTTATAAGCGCATTAACAGCTACTTCCCCAACACGGAGCTGGCCGCAACAGACACGCCGCCGCCCATCGAAAACAAAACGCCCGAGCAAAAGCGCGCGCACATGAAACAGGCCGATGCTTTGCTTAAAGAGGCAGGATGGATCATCAAAAACGGCACGCGCGTGAACGCCAAAACCGGAAAGCCGCTGACGTTCGAAATCATGCTCGACGATCCGTCCAACGAGAAAATCGCGCTCTCACTGGTAGGCGCGCTCAAACGCATGGGCATCACGCCGCGCGTACGGGTGCTTGATTCCGCCGCCTTCCTTGGCCGACTCAACGATTACGATTTCGACATGACGCTCTATTACTGGATGTCGACGCTTTCGCCCGGGACGGAGCAGTATTTGTACTGGAGTTGCGAGGCCGCGAAATCGCCGTCGCGTTGGAACTATGCCGGAATTTGCGATAAAAATATCGACCAGCTCAGCCAATCCATAGCCTCCGCCAAAACACGCCCCGAACTGGTGGGCAAGGTGCAGGCGCTCGACAAAGCCCTGATGGCCGGAAGCTATATGATCCCGCTATACTACAACCCGCAGGACTATGTGGCGTACTGGAAGCCGCTGGCCCACCCGCAAACCATGCCTCTTTATGGCACGGTTCTGGAAACATGGTGGATGAATGCTCCGTAAGGCCTTTCAAACGCTTTGTTGGATATGGTTAAATAAGCCAGTACGATTCGCATACGGGATTTCCATGAACACGAAAAAGATCGCTCTTCTCCTCTCCTTCTCGACGCTTGCGCTGGGCGCTTGCGCCGTGCCGCCGAAGCTGGAGGACGCCCAGTACTGGCAGCGCAAGTCTGCGACTTCCGCGCTTTATCTGCGCGGCCCCAAAGCCCAGCAAACGTTGCACAAGGATATCGCGGATTGCGTCACAGAGATCGATGAACTCGAGCGTCTCGGACCGCTCAAAGAAGCCATCCCTGCCGACACCGACAAGGGTCAGGTGCGCAATCCATCCTCGCCGGAAGGACGCCTTGCAAAATGGGATTCACCAAAGCGTGACGGCTATCTCTATGCCGAGCATTTCAACTACACGGATTTCGAAGGCTGCATGGACTACAAGGGCTGGGAACGCGTTGAAAACCTGCCCTACGATCAGGCAACCAAATCACGCCATGATTACATGGAAACGCTGTACGGCTACAAATACCAAACCAACTACGGCCAGAACCTGAACACCAACACGGCGGATTCCTACGCGAACGATCCGGGCGGACAGACGGTCAACCAATAACGCTATGGCGCGGATGGCTCCAGCGTGTTCCATCCGTAAAGATACTCGCCCACATCTTCCATCTGTTTGGTGTTGGAAAAGCCCACAACGCCTGACCACATGATTTTTTTCTGCAAAAAGGCAGACAGGCTGACATATTCATATGATCCTTGCCCTTTTGGATTGAAGATCGATGCCAGATGGGAAATTTCCTGCTTCGCGGCGCGTATAACATCCTTCGCGCCGCCCAGAGCATACAAGTAGTAGCGCATGACGGCTTGTTCTGCTTCTACCGCCGCTTCGCGCGGCACGACGACATCCCCCATGGCTGCCAACTGCACAAGCGCATCGGGCTCTTGAATCCTGCAATACTCGCGCGCAATTTCGTAATTCTCGCGACCGATGAATGGGCGCGCCGCCTCCAGCCGCGCGTTCAAAACATGGAAAAGAGCCTCTTCTTCACTTACATAATGCGGCTGACGTTCCTCATCTCGGTCTAAATGCGCACCCATCTTCGCCCAGACAAGCCCCCCGTCATCCATCGCCGCCTCGAATGAAAACGCCTCGAACCAGAAAGCCGCCGCAGTCTCGATCCAGTTGCGCATGCTGGTGCGACCAATGCCCTGCCCCTGATGGTCGGGATCGACGACAACCTTGCTACCGTGGATGGAACGGCAGAGGGTTGTGTAGATGCTTAGAGCGCTCGTAAATATTTTTCGCCCGTCTTCTTCATGCTCGATTTTGAATTGCAACATGCCTGATGGAAATATATTGAGATTGACCTCGACATTTTCCTGATCGTATCCGGCTGTAAAAACTTCGTACATTTGCAAAGGCGTGTATGGGATCGAACGCTCCCACAGGTCGATCGTATTGCTGTCGATGCTGTCGCCGGCCGAATAATGATTGAACGAAAGATGAGGCGCGTCTTCGAAAGACGCGCGGTCAATGGAACGTTCCCGTGGGCTTAATGTGGAGCGATAAACGGTCATATAAAGGCTCGAAATTCTTTACGGCATTCATTACGGTCGCGGTTTCTAACCCGCCCATGAGCGTTATGTCAAGAGTTTTGGCGCTATATCCTTCAAAATCAATCAGTTCGTCAAAGGTCTTGGGCGTGCAGACATAGCCCGCATGGTCGCCCCACGGCGCATAAAGATGCGGATAGCTGGGGCCGTATAATCCCAGCGTGGGCACACCCGCCGCCGCCGCCGCATGGAGCAGGCCAGAATCATTGCCCAGATAAAAATCGCACAAGGATATAGCCGCCGCGACCTCCCCAGGCGCGCCCTTGGCGATGCCGTCGATGCGGCGGTTCTCGGGAAAGGCTTCGAGCACGGGACGCGCCTGCGCCTCTTCTCCCGGCGCCGCAAACACCGCGATATGCGCATTGGGCATCGGCCCTGTCGGCGCCGTCGTTTCTTTCAGCACTTCGATAAAATTTTCCGCAGGCCATGTCTTGCCGATCCAGTTGGCGGAGGGCCCGACCGCAATCACCGTGCAGCCCGAAGGAATGAGCGCACGGGCGAATTTCAGCTGATCCATGGTGAAATGAAGCTTGGGCGCCGGCACGGACGATAGCCGCATGGTTTGCGCCGCCTGTTCGACCTTGTGCTGTTGCTTGTCGATGCGGCGGCCGAAAATATAGTATTTCCTAGCCAGAATAAGCCGCGAAACGGCAGAGTTCCGCAGATCGACAACCATATCCCAGCGCGTGCCGACAACCTGCTTCCACAAATCGATCCAATGGCCGTTGCGCTTTTTTTTCTTCATCGGGATGATGCGCCCGACATTCGGAAAACCTTCGAAGACGCTCACCGGCAAAGGGCCGCAGGCCACCGTAACCTTGGCATCCGGCCATGTTTCCAGCATATGGTTGAGCAGGCCCGTGCTCAAAATCGCATCGCCCAGCCGCGTCGCCGTAATAAAGAGTATTTTCATGGCGGCCATTAGACGTATATCTTAGGAGCATGTCAAAGTCATTCTACGTCACTTTAGCCAACCGCGGCCTGATCCAGATCGAAGGGGAAGACCGCGTCTCCTTCCTCAACGGCCTTGTTTCGAACGACGTAGCCCAGCTTAAACCCGGCACGATCCAGTATTCCTGCCTGCTCACCCCGCAAGGAAAATTCCTGCATGATTTCTTTTTGCATGACGCGGGCAATGTCATTTTAATGGATTGCGAAGGCGGCGCGCGCGCGCGCGACCTATATGACCGCCTCAACAAATTCCGCCTGCGCGCGAAAGTGAAGATATCGGTTGAGGAAAACCACCCCGTTTACGCCGTTTTTTATGCCGGCGAAGGATTGCCCGACCCGCGCAACGAGAACATGGGACGCCGCGCATTCGAAAAACCGGATATGGAAGAAAAACCGTTCGAGGAATGGGACCGCCTTCGCATCTCCCTGACCGTCCCCGACGGCAGCCGCGACATGGAGATAGAGAAATCGACGCTGCTGGAATGCGGCATTGAAAAACTGAACGGCATCGACTGGAACAAGGGCTGCTACATGGGTCAGGAACTGACCGCCCGCATGAAATACCGCGGGCTTGCCAAAAAACATTTATACACGGTGACATTCAAGGACAAAGCGCCTGTGCCTTTTTCAGATTTGCCCAGCGGCGGCAATATGCGATCCTCTTGCGGCGATATCGGCATCGCGCTACTGAAAGACGGAGAGCCAACGTGCCTGTAAAATACATCTTCTGGGATTCCGACAACACGCTGGTCGATACGGCGACGCATCACTGGCGCAAGCATTTCGAGACGCTGAAAAGCCACGGCATCCATCTGGACGACAAATGGCAGGAACGCATCTACACAAACAACGGCAGCCAGAACTGGGATTGGATATCAAGCGAATTGGGATTGAACCTTCCGCGCGAACAATATCTGGATGAAATCGATGCTTGGTATTACCGACATATCGAGGACATCACAATCCGCCCAGGCATTCTCGAAGCGCTCGATATGTTCAAAGATTTGCCGATGGCCGTGGTTTCAAACGGACGCAGACGTTCCGTCATGGCGGCGCTGGAAGGCAAAAACCTTACGCCGCATTTCAAATTCATCCTGTGCATCGAGGATTACGAAGGCCGCAAGCCGCAACCCGCCCCCTACCTCGCCGCCAAAACCAAGATGCAACAGATCACGGGCCTGTCGATTGATCCGAAAGACTGTCTGGTCATCGAGGACGATCCCAAGGGCGTAGAAGCAGGCACAGCCGCAGGCATGAACGTCATCCACCGCGCCGTCGGCGATGACAATGTGGCGCAGTTTTTATCGAACCTGAAACACTACCGCTGAAGAATGCGATCCAAGAATGCCGGTTACGCGGCCTCTTTCTTGTCCGGCTTGTTCCGCAGCGCCGCCTGCGCCGCCGCCAGACGGGCAATCGGCACGCGGTACGGCGAGCAGGAAACATAGTCCAGCCCCGTTTCCTCAAAAAACTGGATCGAAGCCGGATCGCCGCCGTGCTCTCCGCAGATGCCGAGCTTGAGTTTGGATTTCGCGCCGCGGCCGTCCTTGGCAGCCTTTGCCACCAGTTGGCCGACGCCTGCGCGGTCAATCGTCACGAACGGGTCTTTTTCAAACACGCCCTTCGACAAATACGCAGGCAAAAAGCGCGCGGCATCGTCTCGGGACAGCCCGAGCGTCGTTTGCGTCAGATCATTGGTGCCGAAGCTGAAGAAATCCGCATCCGGCGCTATTTCATCGGCCATCAGCGCCGCGCGCGGCAACTCGATCATCGTGCCGACGCTGTAGGCAACTTTCTTCTTCGCCTTGTCAAACACGCTCATCGCCGTTTTATCGACCAGCGCCTTCAAAATAGAAAGCTCCTTTCCCGTCATAATCAACGGGATCATGATCTCCGGTGTGACATCGCATTCCAGCGCCGCTTCGAAAATCGCCTGCGCCTGCATCTCGTAAATTTCCGGATAGGTCATGCCCAGACGGCATCCGCGATGGCCAAGCATCGGATTGGCTTCGGCCAGTTCGGAAAAACGGCGATAGACTTGTTCGATGTCCAGATCGGCT
Source organism: Micavibrio aeruginosavorus (assembly GCA_003241475.1). Taxonomy (GTDB): domain Bacteria; phylum Pseudomonadota; class Alphaproteobacteria; order Micavibrionales; family Micavibrionaceae; genus Micavibrio_A; species Micavibrio_A aeruginosavorus_A. The sequence continues at coordinate 10,780 of QFQB01000039.1, read as the reverse complement.
TCGCGCGCAAAATGCTCCATCTCCACCTCGCCGTGCGGCATGAATTCATGAAGCGGCGGATCAAGCAAGCGGATAGTGACAGGCAAGCCCTTCATGATGGTGAAGAGCTTGACGAAATCCGCCTTTTGTTCGGGCAACAATTTTGCCAGAGCAGCGCGGCGCCCGTCGATGCTTTGAGCAAAGATCATTTCGCGCACGTTTTGGATACGCGACGGATCAAAGAACATATGTTCGGTGCGGCAAAGACCGATTCCTTCCGCGCCGAATTTGCGTGCCGTTTCGGCATCGAGCGGCGTTTCGGCATTGGCGCGCACGCCCATGCGCCGCGCCTCATCCGCCCAGCCCATAATCGTGGCGAAATCACCGGATAGTTTCGGTTGCACAGTTTTAACGGCGCCAAGCATCACTTCGCCCGTTGCACCATCGATGGTGAGAATGTCGCCTTCGGGAATTTCCGCGCCCGAGACGATCATCACCTTGCGCTTGTAGTCGATGGAAATGGAACCTGCGCCAGCCACGCAAGCCCGTCCCATTCCGCGCGCAACCACGGCAGCGTGACTTGTCATCCCTCCACGTGTGGTCAAAATACCGGCGGCGGCATGCATGCCGTGAATATCTTCGGGCGATGTTTCAATGCGGCAGAGAATGACTTTCTTGCCTGCTTTAGCCAATTCCTCCGCCTTGTCAGAGGAGAACACAATTTCGCCCGACGCCGCGCCCGGAGAGGCCGGCAAACCTTTGGCGACAATCTGCTTGTGCGCCATCGGGTCCAGCGTCGGATGAAGCAATTGATCGAGCGCTTGCGGCTCGATACGGAGCAATCCTTCATCGGATGTAATCACTTTTTCTTCCACCATATCGACGGCGATTTTCAGCGCGGCGGCGGCGGTGCGTTTTCCGGTGCGGGTCTGAAGCATATAGAGCTTGCCCTGCTGCACCGTGAATTCGATATCCTGCATTTCGCGGTAATGCTTTTCAAGACGCAGACGCACATCGTTCAACTGCTTGAACACATCGGGCATGACTTCTTCCATACTCGGCAGCGTGCTGTTTTCCTTCTCGCGGCCTTTGATGGTAAGAGACTGCGGCGTGCGGATGCCGGCCACGACATCTTCGCCTTGCGCGTTGACCAGATATTCGCCGTAGAAATAATTCTCGCCCGTGGACGGATCGCGGGTAAAGGCAACGCCCGTCGCGCAGTCATCGCCCATATTGCCGAACACCATCGCCTGCACGGTGACGGCCGTTCCCCAGTCATCGGGAATATCATGGATTTTGCGGTATGTATTCGCGCGGTTCGATTGCCACGATCCGAATACCGCGCCGATCGCGCCCCAAAGCTGTTCTTGCACATCCTGCGGAAAATCACGGCCGAGAATGCGTTTGACCGCTTCCTTATACTCTTTGACAACCGCTTTCCATGCTTTTGCATCGAGCGCCGTGTCTTCACGCACATCCGCATCGCGTTTATGTTGTTCCAGAATATCCTCGAAATCATGGTGATCCATACCGAGCACAACGTTCCCGTACATCTGGATAAAGCGGCGATAGGAATCCCATGCAAAACGCTCGTCTCCGGAACGCGTTGCCAATCCTTCCACAGTCACATCATTCAAGCCAAGATTCAAAACCGTATCCATCATGCCCGGCATCGACACCCGCGCACCGGAACGAACGGACACCAGCAGAGGATTTTTGGCATCGCCGAATTTTGCGCCAACGCCTTCTTCGATTTTCTTGAGCGCATCCGCGACCTGCGTCTTCAACTCTTTCGGGTATGATTTTTCATGACCGTAGAAATAGGTACAGACATCAGTGCTGATAGTGAATCCAGGTGGAACAGGAAGGCCGAGCGAAGCCATTTCAATGAGGTTCGCCCCTTTGCCCCCGAGCAGATTTTTGGCATTTTCTACCGATGCCTTGTTGCCCACCAGAATGGAATAAACCCACTGCGTCATTCACCATCTCCATTAACGTATTTTTCCGGCCATCATAGCGATTCTTAACGCATGAAACTATGCAGAAAATTCATGGTTAAAATGGTTGTTATTTTCCAATAATCTTGCTATAACGCAGCGCAACAAACAAAAAAATAGGGTGTGTTTGATGACAAAATTTACAACGACGGAAGAACTAAAACAAATTGTGTTCGGCCCGATGCCGGAATGTCATGACCGCAAAGCCGGAAAAAATATTGCGTTTAATCTGGTTGCTTCGGTAATTTACACATCCGAGCATATCCTTCGCGGACAAATGACCCCTGACAGCAATGTGCTTCCCGCTTTACAGTTGGCCTTCGATCAAAGCGCAAAATCATATGACCAAGTGCTTACGCCAACAACATGCAAAGCAATTGAAGAAGGATTGCAACAATTCCAAGCCCGTTACAAACCGGTTTTGGAAATGCTAAAAGCTAGAGCGTCTTAACCAGCATCAACGCCAAATCGTCGTCCAGCGGATAGGTCGCATTGCTCCGCACGCCTTCGCGGTCATAGGTCACGCCGTTACCGTCGGGAATATAGCCGAGTTTGGCATATAAAATCTGCGCAGGGCCGTAATCTTTGGTCAAGCCCACGGCCAGCCCCATCATCTCGCATCCCCGCGCACGCGCAACATCTTCGCAGTACGTAATGATTTTTTGCGCAATGCCCTGTCGGCGCCTTTCCGCGATCACGTTCAGATCCTGCAACTCGGGAATACCCAGCCGTTTGTATAAAGAATAGCGCGGACTCCAGTTCAAAAGACCGAAGCCGCAGAGCGCTTCGCCTTCATGCGCCAGAACGGGAACAGCGCCCGCCTCGAATGCATGCTCGAAATAACCGTCGTCTTTTTTACCGATTTGCGCATAGAGCGCATAAAGCGCGGGTATATCGTACTTCGTGCCCTCGCGGATGGCGATCATAACCCGAACCTGCTCCAGAAGGATTTCTCTTCCGCGACTTCGATGACTTGTCCCAGATCGAGCTTGGAATCGCTGCTAAAAGGCAAAAACTGCGAGAGGAAACTTTTCTTTTCCGGCGAACAATCGACCAGTTGAACGTCCTCGCCGTATTTGTTTTTCAAGATGGTGACGATATGGCCGATGCCGTCAACCAGCCCCTTGGACATTGCATCTTTGCCGGACCAGAACGCCCCTTCCATCAATTCGGATTCCGGACCTTTCAGTCGTTCGCCGCGGCGTTCAATCACCCAGTCTTTAAATGACTGATGAATGCCAGCCTGCACCGATTTCAGTCGTTCAAGGTCATCCGCTTTTTCCGCGACGAACGGATCGAGGAAGGATTTATCGCGTCCCGATGTATGGATGCGGCGCTTGATATCATGCTTCTTGATGAAGTCTTCGAACCCGAAGCCCGAAGAAATAACGCCGATGGAGCCGACGATGGAGCTCTCTTGCGCATAGATCTCGTCTCCTGCGCAGGCCAGCCAGTAGCCGCCCGATGCCGCGACATCTTCGATAAACGCAAACACGGGAATATTTTTTTCTTCGGAAAATTTTCTGATCTGCTCGGATATCAACGAGCATTGCGCCGGCGCGCCGCCCGGAGAATTGATGATGAGCGCCACCGCACGTGCGCGCTTGATTTCGAACGCATCGGGAATGGCTTCACGGAATTTGTGATAGTTCACGCCCGCGCGGCGCATCATGGATGAATCCGCGATCACGCCGGCAAAGCGCAGAACGGCCACTTTGTCTTTGGGGTCGAGCCAGTCGCCAATCCCCGGAATTTTCTTCAGGTAATCGCCAAGGCGTTTCTTGCGGTCATCGTCGAACAATGTGTCTGTCATGGCCTTACTCTACTCAATCGCCGCCCCATCCCGCAAGATGGCATCAGCGGCGGCGGTATAAGCCCCGTCCGCCTCATGTAAAATTAAACCCGCGTGCAGTTTTGCCGGGGTTTTGCGGTCTTTGACGGCCCGAACGATCACGCGCTTGGCTTCTTGCCCTAACCGCGGGTAAAGCGGGATGATTTCCACCGCGCCGAACCGTTTGCCCAGCCCCGCGATGATCTTGTCCGTCATATCGGCACGGTGGATGATGGTCAGGCTTCCGCCGGATTTGAGATTGCGAAAGCCCGCATCTATCCAGTCTTTCAAAGTCGTCTCCCGTCCTTCATGGCCAAGCGCCATCGCGCGTTCGTTCGATGGCGAAGGCGTATAGGTTCCGGCCTCAAGATACGGCGGATTGCAGATCGCATGATCGAACGGGGCATCCGTTTGAAAGGCTGCGATGTCGCTGACGATGAAATCCGCGCGTCCTTCCATGGCATTCAAGCCGATATTGGTCCGCGCCATCTCGGCATGCGAGGCCTGAATTTCCACACCCACGACATGACAGCCTACCACGCGCCAAAGCAGGCAAAACGCCGCGCCGCCAACGCCTGAACCCATGTCCAATATGCGCTGGCCGGATTTTGCAGGACACGCCGCGCCCAAAAAGACAGAGTCCAGCGATGTCCGAAAACCATCCGCAGGCTGCAGAAGCCGCACTTTTTTATCCAGAACATGGATTTCAACAGGGTCGTTCGCCATAAACCGCTTGCCGTGGGCCTTTCGCTGGTCTAATTCAAGGTTATGACAGCGTTAAACCGCATTAAAGCCCAAAATACAAGCGAAAGCCCGCTGGACCGCCTTCAGTCCCTGCTTTCTGATGACATGGCGTCCGTGAACAAGATGATCGTGGCGCGCATGGACTCTCCCGTACCGATGATCCGATCGCCGCCGGCGGCAAGCGCATACGCCCGCTCATGACTCTGGCCGCATCGTCTCTTTACGGCGGCGATATGATCCGCGCCCACCGTCTGGCCACCGCCGTCGAATTCATCCATACGGCAACGCTCCTTCATGACGATGTCGTCGATGCGAGCGATGAGCGCCGCGGCCAGAAATCCGCCAACGAAGTCTTCGGCAACGAAGCCAGCGTTCTGGTTGGAGATTTTCTCTTCTCCCGCGCCTTCCAACTGATGGTCGAAGACGGCAATCTGCATGTGCTCAAAGTCTTGTCCGATGCCTCCGCCATTATCGCCCAAGGCGAAGTGTTGCAACTCTCCATTCAGGGAAATCTCTCCACGCCGATAGAAGAATATCTTGATGTTATCAAAGGCAAGACCGCCGCGCTGTTCGCAGCAGCTTGCGAGGTCGGCCCTCTGATTGCAGGGCACGACAAGAACGCCGCGCAAGTGATGGCCGAATACGGCATGAATCTAGGCATCGCCTTCCAGATTGCGGATGATATTCTCGATTATTCCGCCAATCAGGAAAAACTGGGCAAAACGGTTGGCGATGATTTCCGCGAAGGCAAGATGACAGCGCCCGTTATTTTCGCGCTTCAAAACGCGACGGCCGAAGAAAAAGACTTCTGGACCCGCACCATGGCGAACAAAGACCAGACGGATTCAGATCTTGTTCGCGCACAGGCGATTTTCACCCGTCACAATGCCTTGCAAAAATCCATGGACCTTGCCCGCGAATATGCCGCCAAGGCACACGAGGCATTGGCCGAAGCGCCGGATTCCGATATCCGCGCCACGCTCGACAATCTGGCCCTGTTCACCGTGGACCGGGAATTTTAAAGCGGGGCGGGGCTGGACAAGCCCCGCCCTTTTCACTTATAAATCGCCAACCCAGCCGTCGGGGCATAGCTCAGCCTGGTAGAGCGCTACGTTCGGGACGTAGAGGCCGGAGGTTCGAATCCTCTTGCCCCGACCATTTTTCCAAAAAAAAACCCGCACAACGGCGGGGCCTTTTGAAAAGCGTTTTGCTTATTGGAAATGCAAGCGCACGCGGGCAATGCCGATCGCCGTTTTCTGCTCTTCGGTGACATCACCCAGAAAACGAATAACATCCGCAACGCGCTGAGCCGTTGTACGCTCGCTTACTTCTTCTGCTTTTGCTGTTTTGACGAGCTTCATGAACATATCGGCACCATCTTGCGGCGATTGCTCGGCGGCGGCGCGGAAATCTTCGACATATCTTTTCAAAGCAGTGCTCATGGTTTCCTCCACATCTTTGCGGGGATATATAGCCTTTACACATGGAAAATCAATAAAAAAACCTCCGCGCCCGGGGTAAAGCGCGGAAGGTTTTTACGGGGTGTTGGAAACCCGAAGACTTTTCTAAGCGGCAACTTTCGTTGCATCCGTATCCTTTAACACTTTTTCGGCAAGTTTCCGCTCCTCCTTGCTGTCCGTGGAGACGGCCAGAAGAATGCTACCTGCTTTAATATCTTTTTCGTATAGCTTTGCCTCGTGCTCTGGCACACCAGCACCGACAAGCGCGCCGATCAAACCACCGGCAAGCCCGCCCGCGCCAAGCCCGACAAGCGTGGCCGCGATAGGACCGATAGCGACAAGGGAAAGCCCAGCTGTTGGAATGACGGAGGTAGAAATAAGAAGAGCCGTCAGCGCGCCGAAGGCTCCGCCCGCTTCCGCGCCCGTTGCCTCGTAGGAATCAGACTTGTCGCCTTCCTTGATGGTAAAAGAACTGCCGCGCGTCGTATCCGTCACGAGCAAGCTGATATCTTCTTGAAAAAATCCTGCGTTGATAAGCTGGTTCACCGCATCTTCGGCGGCAACGCGTGTTTTGAATGTGGCTGTTACATGGTCTGTCATGATCGGCTCCTGATAATTATTTTCGGATCTGCCTTACAAACAAAACGCGGTCCCAAAAGGTTCCGCGTTTTTGTTGCCCTTGTATTTGCGTAAAATTTTAGCGGATATCGAACGAGCGCGATCCGCTGCCGCCGCCTGTCCAAGATCCGCGGTCCACCGCATCGCGGTAATCGCCCGGATGGCGGGGAATAGAGCCATACGCCTGTCCGTATTGCTCGCGGCCCGGATAGACCATATAGGTGTTGGGCGTTTGACGGTATGAATTCACGATCGCCTGCTGTTGCGCCATGCCGTACGGATCGTTGGCGAACGTCGGTTGCGGGTACGGCGAATAAACCTGACGGTCGGCCAATGCCGGCGTTGCCAAACCGGTCAGAACAAAAAGCATTACAAAAAGATATCTCATGGCCAAGCCCCCTTGTTTTCGCTGTCAGCGCATCGCTACTAAGCATGAAAGACGTTTTAGTTCCCTTTTTCTCTTGCGTATATACCCTATGGGGGTATAATATGGGATATATAGGCTAAAAATGACGCAAAAACACTCGCATCCCGACCATAGCACCGATATCCCGCGCCTGAACCGCATCGGCGGACAGATTGCGGGCGTGAAAAAGATGATCGAGGATGACCGCCATTGCCCGGAAATACTCACCCAGATCCGCGCCGCGCGCGCCGCCCTCAAAGGTCTGGAGGCGAGCATTCTGGAGCGTCACTTAAATCACTGCGTGATGGAAAGCCTGAACGCGCACGACCCCGCCGCCGTGCAGAAAAAAATCGATGAATTGAAAGACTTGTTCAAGAGGTATGATGACTAGTTCCTGTTGCCACGCACCCAAAGCCAACGATCCCCACGAAGGCCATAGCCATTCCTCCAAGCGCGATTGGATGATGATCGTCTGCACGCCGCTTATCCTTATCCCCTATCTGCTTTATCTTTCGGGCGCGCCGGTCATCAATCAATATCACTGGCTTCATACCTACACTCACTCCATCCATGAATTCGTCAACGCGACATGGTGGGGCGTTCTGATCGGGATTTTCTTCCTTGCCCTGCTCGCCCGCGTGCCGCGCGAATTCGTCATGTCCGTGCTCGGCCACAAAAAAGGCGCAAGCGGCATCGGCCGCGCCATGCTGGCGGGCGTTCTGCTCGATCTTTGCAGCCACGGCATTTTGATGGTCGGCACCAAGATATACGAACGCGGCGCAAGCATCGGCCAAGTCATGGCTTTCCTGATCGCTTCGCCGTGGAATTCCATCTCCCTCACTTTTATTCTGATCGCCATGATCGGCTTGAAATTGACGGTTCTGTTTCTGGTGTTGTCGGTCGTGGTCGCCTTTATTTCAGGCCTGATTTTCGATGCGCTGGTTGACCGGAAAATATTGCCCGCCAACCCCAACGCCTTCGACATGCCCGAAGATTTTAAATTCTGGCCCGAAGCAAAACGCCAACTATCGGCCGTCCGGTGGACCCCCACTTTTTTTAAATCCATGCTTGTGGGTGGCATGAAAGATTCACAAATGGTTGTACGCTGGCTACTAGTCGGCATCGTCATCGCCTCGGTCCTACGCATCTTTTTTACACCAGAAAGTTTCGCGCAATATTTCGGCCCCACCGCGCTCGGCATGCTGGCGACCGTCTTTTTTGCTACCATTCTGGAAGTCTGTTCCGAAGGCTCCTCGCCCATCGCCGCCGACCTCGTCACCCGCGCGGGCGCGCCGGGCAACGCTTTCGCCTTTTTGATGGCGGGCGTCGCCACGGACTACACCGAAGTGATGGTCTTGAAAGAAGCAACGAAATCATGGAAAATCGCCTTGTTCCTGCCGCTCGTGACATTGCCGCAGGTTATCATACTGGGAATCCTGTTGAATTTATTCGCATGAGCGCCGCCGAAGATTACATCCAGCAAGCCCGCGGCATGGCCGCAGGAAATTCGATCATCAATGCCATCCATCTTTACGGGAAGGCGATGCGCGAAGCGCCGGACATCGTTGCCTACAAAAACGAGTTCATACGCTACCTGCAGCCCAAAAACCTGCGCATCATCAGCGGCACGTTGAAAACCCTGATGACCGAATGCCTTGCCGACCCTGCGACCGACTGGTCGCGCGCGGGAAGCGCATGGCAAAGCCTGATGCTGGCCGATCCGGCGTTCAAACCGTTCCCGAAGCTGGTGAAGATCAAAAAATATTCCGCCTTCGCCAAAAAAATTTCCTCCATCGAAAAAACCGCGCTCTTTGAAAACCCCTACTTTCTGTACGGCATTGCCCGAACCACTGTTCCCAATATTGCGTTCGAGCGTTTCCTGACCTTTCTGCGGCGCTACTTGCTCGAACGGCGTGAGACGACGTCCTTGCCGCCCGCGCTCGCCTATGTTCTGGCGCGCTATTGCCACCGCACGGAATATGTTTTCTTTGCTACCGATGAGGAAAAGAAAATTCTGGACAGCCTGCAGCAGACAGAGCGCGATCAAGTTCTCCTTGCCTGCTATCGCACCATCGCCGATGCCAACCTTGTAAAGCAACCATCGCCCTCATGGATTGATCTTGCCAAAGAACAAGCCGCCGCAGGAGAGCGCATCGAGCAGGAGCGCCGCTCCATTGCGCCGCTGACGCCGATCGATGATGCGATATCGCTTCTGGTGCAGTCCCAGTACGAAAAATATCCCTACCCCGCGTGGGACGCCGCCGCGCCGCATGTGGTGAGCGAGCAGGAAAGGGCCGCCGCCGGAAAGCCCGGCGCGCAAATCCTCAACGCCGGCTGCGGCACGGGAAAAGAAGCCATCGAACTGGCGCTCACCTATCCCGATGCGCAAGTCCTCGCCGTCGATCTCAGCACCGCAAGCCTTGCCTACGGCCAAGCCAAAGCCCGCGAATACGGATTGAAAAACATAGCGTTCCGCCAAGCCGATATTTTGCAGATCGGCAAGGCCGGCATGACATTCGATTTCATTGCAAGCTCGGGCGTTCTGCATCACATGGCTTCTCCTTATGACGGCTGGGCCGCGCTCAAATCCGTTTTAAACCCTGACGGCCTGATGCGCGTGGCGCTTTATTCCAAACCTGCGCGCCGTGAAATCAACGAGGCCCGCAAAGCCATCGCCCGCAAAGGATACGACGCCGGCGACGACAGCATCCGCAACTTCCGGCAGAATATCCAAAAACTCTTGAAGCGAAGATCATGGAAAAACATCGCCGAATTCTATGATTATTATTTTCTGAATGAATGCTGCGATCTGCTTTTCCATGTGCAGGAACTGCAGTTCACGCCTTTGATGATTGCGGAGCATCTGCAAAAACTGGGCCTGTCCTTCGAAGGATTCTACCTCCCGGCCAAAACGAAAATGCTCTACGCGAAACGCTTTGCGCACGACCCTGGCCAGCGCGATTTGAACAACTGGGACAAGTTCGAACAAAAATATCCCGACACATTCCGCAACATGTATGTGTTCTGGTGCAAGAACGCTTAGCGCTTGTATTTTTTCTTGGATTTGCTCGATGGCGCGGCTACGCGGCACGGGAAATATTCATAGAGCGCCAGCGTCACGGCGGGCGCCGCCAAAAATTCTCCGTTTTGGGGATTTTTGGCCAGATAGACCCAGACGATATTTTGCAGATGGCGCATCGGAATGGTGTTGGGCACGCAAAAATCGATAACGGGCGCCGTGCCGAGCGACTTCATCAGCTTGTGGTAGTCGATTACGCCCGCAATATAGGCCTGACAGGCCGTATGTCCGCCCTTTACCATTTCCTTGCCCTTTGCATCGCTGCGGCAAAGCTCGTGCAGATACGATCCTGAAAACATGCCTGCGGAATTTTGCTGGGCATCTGCGGAAAACGGGAAAAGAAGCGCGAGCATAAAACAAACCGTCGTTCCGAACCCTTTAGGGCGAGGAATCTTCGGCATGCAATGATGTCCAAAGATCCCTCCGCGCGAGCGCGTTCGGGATGACGGATCAGTTTTTCTTATCATTGCCCAGCTTCAGGTTTTGCAAAATCGCGAAGGGTGAATCCTCGAACTTGTCGGGGTTGCTCGAATAAACGCGGTCCTCGCGGGAATCCCGATCGTCGCGCTTGGGCTTGCCGCCATCCTTTTTCTTGAAGGATTTCTTGTCGTCCTTCTTGCGCTCGGCAAAAGGCTTCTTGTCCTTAGAGGAGAACGTCTTTTCTTT